>NZ_MUBA01000348.1 GCF_002154575.1 Streptomyces bobili | reverse complement strand
GGCCCGCGGACGGCGTGCACCCTCCGGCTCCCGCGGTGACGCGTCGCCTCCCCCGCTCCCGGACGGAGGCCCGCCCAGCCACCATTGACCACCCTGATCGACCCGGACGGCAAGGCTTCCTCCGGCGCGTGCGCGCACGCCGAGCCGCTGTACCGGCAGCGTCCCGCTCCTGTCGGACGGCCCCTGGCCCGGCGGTAACGTCCGCCCCTGATCCGGCGGGCCCCTGAGCCAGGCCCCAGCATCCGCCTCGGCTCCACCCCAGCCCCTTCTCTCCGGCCGCGACCTCCGCCTCGCTCCTTGTGGAACGTCCGTCGGTGCCGGTCCGCCCGGACCCGCACCCGACCGCGGCGTCCGAGCCCCGGCCGTCGCGACCGCGCCCTCCCTCATACCCTGCGCACGCCCTCGTCCGGCGTGCCTGCCACCCATGCCACCGGCGGGAGTTCACCATGCCCCTTTCCGCGTCACTGCCCAGCCCTTCCCGGATGAGCCGTCGTCTGTTCCTCACCACCACGGGCGCCCTGTCGCTCGGCGCCGCGCTCACCGCGTGCGGCGGCGACTCCGGCGGTTCCCCCGCCGCCACCGAGCCGGTGGGACAGGCCGACATCGACAAGGCGATGCGTACGCCGACCGAGCTGACGTTCTGGACCTGGGTCCCCGACATCGCCAAGGAGGTCGCGCTCTTCGAGAAGAAGTACCCGGCCGTCAAGGTCAAGGTCGTCAACGCCGGCCAGGGCACCCCGCAGTACACCAAGCTGCGTACGGCGCTGAAGGCCGGCAGCGGGGCCCCGGACCTGGTCCAGATCGAGTACCAGGCCATTCCGACGTTCACCATCACCGACAGCCTGCTGGACCTGCGGCCGTACGGCGCCGCCGCGCTCAAGGACCGGTTCGTCGACTGGACGTGGAGCCAGGTCAGCGGAGCCGGCGGCGAGGTGTGGGCGATCCCGCAGGACACCGGCCCGATGGGCATGCTGTACCGGCAGGACATCTTCGACGAGCACGGCATCGAAGTGCCCACCACCTGGGACGAGTTCGCGGCGGCGGCGCGCAAGCTGCACAAGGCGGACCCCGACGTCTACCTCACCAACCTCGCGGCGAACCAGCCCGCGGCCTGGCACGGCCTCCAGTGGCAGGCGGGCGCCAAGCCGTATGCGTCCTCCGGCAAGAGCGACATCACCATCAGCGTCGACGACGCCGCGTCGAGGAAGCTCGGCGAGTACTGGGGCGGGCTCGCGAAGGAGGGGGTCATCGGTGTCGAGCCGGACTTCACCGACGCCTGGTACGCCGCCCTCAACAAGGGCAAGTACGCCACCTGGATCACCGCCGCCTGGGGGCCCGTCTTCCTCTCCGGCTCCGCCAAGGCCACCGCGGGCAAGTGGCGGGCGGCCCCGTTGCCGCAGTGGGACGCGGCCAAGCCCAGCTCGGGCAACTGGGGCGGCTCGACGACCGCGGTGATCCGCGCCGGCAAGAACCCGATAGCGGCGGCCGTGTTCGCGCAGTTCCTCAACAGCGACCCGGCCAGCGCCCGCATGTTCGCCACCGAGCAGTTCTTCTTCCCGGCGACCAAGGCCCTCCTCACGGACGCCGAGTTCATCGGCCAGACGCCGTCGTTCTACGGCGGCCAGAAGGTCAACCAGCTGTTCGCCGACATCGGTTCCACCGTCGACGCGGACTTCCAGTGGCCCCCGTTCCTCGACCAGGCGGCCACCGACTGGACCGAGACCGTCGGCAAGTCCCTAGCCGACCGGACCGACACCGTCCGCGCGCTCGGCACCTGGCAGTCACGGCTCACCACGTACGCCAAGGGCCAGGGCTTCACCGTGAAGGGGGGCTGAGATGAGCCGTCGCCGTACGGCGGGACCGCTGTTCGTCGCCCCGTTCATGGTGCTGTTCCTGCTGCTCTTCCTCACCCCGCTCGCTTACGCCGCCTACCTCAGCCTGTTCCAGGAACGCCTGATCGGCGGTACGGCGTTCGTCGGCCTCGACAACTACGTCACGGCACTGAGCGACCCGCTGCTCCTGCACGGCCTCGGACGTGTCGCCCTGTTCTTCGTGATCCAGGTCCCCCTGATGCTGCTGCTGGCGCTCGCGTTCGCGCTGGCCCTCGACAGCGGCCTGCTCCGCCTCGCCCGCGTGATCCGGCTCGGCATCTTCATCCCGTACGCCGTGCCGAGCGTGGTCGCCGCCCTGATGTGGGGCTACCTGTACGGCCCGGACTTCGGACCCTTCGCCCAGCTGAGCCGGGAACTGTCCCTGCCGGTGCCCGACTTCCTCAGCGAGGGCTGGATGCTCGCCAGCCTGGCGAACATCGTGACCTGGGAGTTCGTCGGCTACAACATGATCATCCTGTACGCCGCCCTGCGCACGGTCCCGCCCGAGCTGTACGAGGCCGCCGCCATGGACGGGGCCGGCGCCTGGCGCATCGCCTGGTCGATCAAACTGCCCGCGCTCCGCCCGGCGCTGATGCTGACCCTGCTGTTCTCGGTGATCGGCAGCTTCCAGCTGTTCAACGAGCCGAACCTGCTGATGAAGGTCGCCCCCGACGTCATCAGCAGCTCCTACACCGCCAACCTGTACGCCTACTCCCTCGCCTTCACCGGCCAGCAGGTCAACTACGCGGCCACGGTGTCCTTCCTCCTCGGCCTCGTCATCGTGATCGCCTCCTATGCCGTCCTGCTCACCGCGAACCGCAGGAGGACCTCGTGACCACCACGACCCCGGCGGCCACGGTCGCGCCGAAAGCGGTGGAGCCGGCCGGCACCGCGCCCGCCACGAAGCACGCGCCCCGCCGCAGCACCCCCCTGACGGTCGCCATGCTGGCCGTCCTCGCCTACTTCCTCCTCCCCCTGTGCTGGCTCCTGATCGCCTCGACCAAGAGCACGCAGGACCTGTTCAACAGCTTCGGCCTGTGGTTCTCGCACGCCCCGCAACTGCTGACGAACATCAGGGCGACCTTCGCCCAGGACGACGGCGTCTTCGCCCACTGGCTGCTCAACACGGTGATCTACGCCGGTGTCAGCTCGCTCGGAGCGGCGCTGCTGGCCGCCGCCGGCGGCTACGGGTTCGCCAAGTTCCGCTTCCGCGGCGACCGGATCGCCTTCAACCTCGTCCTCGGCGCCGTCATGGTCCCGACGACCGCCCTGGCTATCCCCACCTACCTGCTCTTCGCCCAGGCGGGCCTGGTCAACACTCCGTGGGCCGTCATCCTGCCCTCGCTGGTCAACCCGTTCGGCCTCTACCTCATGCGGATCTACGCCCAGGACGCCGTCCCCGACAGTCTCCTGGAGGCCGCCCGGATCGACGGCGCCGGCGAGGCCCGGATCTTCTTCGGCATCGTGCTGCGCCTGCTGGGCCCCGGCCTGGTGACGGTGGTGCTGTTCACCCTGGTGGCGACCTGGAACAACTACTTCCTG
>NZ_MUBA01000347.1 GCF_002154575.1 Streptomyces bobili | reverse complement strand
CGCAGACCTGGACGGCGACGGCAGGCCGGAAACCGTCGCCGCGGTCCACTGCGACGCCCCCATGGGCACCCCACCCGACGGCGTCTACGTCCTCACCCAGGCCGCCGACGCAACGAGTCCACGAGTCGTGGCCACCCTGATCGACCCCAAGGAGCGCCGCACCGTCACCGCCTTGACCGCCGACGACGGCACCGTCCTCGCCGACTACCTCGGCTACTCCTCGGCCGACGTGCCCAGTTGCTGCCCGGACGTGAAGGAGAGCGCCAAGTGGCAGTGGAAGGACGACACGTTCATCCGCTCGACACCCGCAGGCGCCCACACCGTCTGAACCCGGCCACCGGCGGCTGTGAGAAATCAGACAGCCGTCACAGTGCGTGCGTACCGACTCACTCCGCGTCCGGACCGTAGACCTCGACCCTGTCCGAAACCCGTCGCACATGGATGCAGTCGCCCGGACACTCCCGCGCCGAGTCCACCACATCGGTCAGCAACGGCAGCGGGACCGGCGCCGTGGCCCCCTTGGCCTGCAGAAGCTCGTCATCAGACGTCTTCACATACGCCAGACCGTCGATGTCCAGCTCGAACACCTCCGGCGCGTACTGCGCGCAGATGCCGTCGCCGGTACAGAGATCCTGGTCGATCCAGACCTCCAGCGCCTCGCCGCCGACACCGGCCTCCTGCTGTACGCCCATATCTCCTGCCGAATGTTTGCCGAGCCGCACGGGAACGATGCAGGCTCTGACGGGTGTTGAACACTTCGACCCTACCTCCGGCAGCTTTCCAATCATGTTCGGTGGGTATTCCCCTGGCGTGAGGGAGAGCGCAAGGGTGAAGATCGGACACACCCCGACAGTCTTTGTGATCTAGGGGTTTCAATCGACACCCACCCAGGTAGGGTCTGGAAGCGTCCAGCTCCCCTTGGAGGAGGTGAGGACCGTGGCAGCCCACGACGACGACATGAACCGCGGCATCCGCCCGGGACGAGGGTCCGACGACCCCGCCGGGCAGATTGCCTACCTTGAGCAGGAGATCGCCGTCCTGCGACGTAAGCTCGCCGACTCTCCGCGACACACGAGGATTCTCGAAGAGCGGATCGTCGAGCTGCAGACCAATCTGGCCGGCGTGTCCGCCCAGAACGAGCGACTGGCCAACACACTCCGTGAGGCCCGCGACCAGATCGTGGCCCTCAAAGAAGAAGTCGACCGGCTCGCACAGCCCCCGGCCGGCTTCGGTGTCTTCCTCCAGGCCAACGAGGACGGCACCGCCGACATCTTCACCGGAGGCCGCAAACTCCGCGTGAACGTCAGCCCCGGCGTCGAGCTCGAAGAGCTCCGGCGCGGCCAGGAACTGATGCTCAACGAAGCACTCAACGTGGTCGAGGCCATGGAGTACGAGAGCGTCGGCGACATCGTCACCCTCAAGGAGATCCTCGAGGACGGCGAGCGAGCCCTCGTGCAGGGGCACACCGACGAGGAACGGGTGGTACGGCTCGCCGAACCACTGCTGGACGTCGTCATCCGACCCGGCGACGCCCTGCTCCTCGAACCCCGCTCCGGCTACGTCTACGAGGTGGTCCCCAAGAGCGAGGTCGAGGAACTCGTCCTCGAAGAGGTCCCCGACATCGGCTACGAGCAGATCGGCGGTCTCGGCGGCCAGATCGAGGCCATCCGCGACGCGGTCGAGCTGCCCTACCTCTACCCCGACCTGTTCAAGGAGCACGAGCTGCGGCCGCCCAAGGGCGTCCTGCTGTACGGGCCCCCCGGATGCGGCAAGACACTCATCGCCAAGGCCGTCGCCAACTCGCTGGCCAAAAAGGTCGCCGAGGTGACCGGACAGGCCACCGGCAAGAGCTTCTTCCTCAACATCAAGGGCCCCGAGCTACTGAACAAGTACGTCGGCGAGACCGAGCGGCAGATCCGCCTGGTCTTCCAGCGTGCTCGTGAGAAGGCCAGCGAGGGCACCCCCGTCATCGTCTTCTTCGACGAGATGGAGTCCCTCTTCCGCACCCGCGGATCCGGTGTCAGCTCGGACGTGGAGAACACCATCGTCCCCCAGCTGCTCGCCGAGATCGACGGCGTGGAAGGCCTCCAGAACGTGGTCGTGATCGGTGCCTCCAACCGAGAGGACATGATCGACCCGGCCATCCTGCGACCCGGCCGGCTCGACGTGAAGATCAAGATCGAGCGTCCCGACGCCGAAGCGGCCAAGGACATCTTCGGCAAGTACCTCACCGAGCGACTGCCGCTCCACTCCGACGACGTCGGCGAACACGGCGGCGACCGCACCACCACCGTCCAGAGCATGATCCAGACGGCAGTGGAACACATGTACGCCGAATCCGAGGAAAACCGCTTCCTGGAAGTCACCTACGCCAACGGCGACAAGGAAGTCCTCTACTTCAAGGACTTCAACTCCGGCGCCATGATCGAAAACATCGTGGGCCGCGCCAAGAAAATGGCGATCAAGGACTTCCTCGAGAAGAACCAGAAAGGCCTCCGCGTCTCCCACCTCCTCCAGGCATGCGTGGACGAGTTCAAGGAGAACGAGGACCTGCCGAACACCACCAACCCCGACGACTGGGCCCGCATCTCCGGAAAGAAGGGCGAGCGGATCGTCTACATCCGCACCCTGATCACCGGAAAGCAAGGCTCCGACACCGGACGCTCCATCGACACGGTGGCAAACACCGGACAGTACCTGTAAAACCAGGGCGGCTGCGGGTCCCCTTTCACGGGTACCCGCAGCCGACTGCTTTTCGGGCCACGGCTGGAGCAGGCAATGACGCAAATGATCTCCCCACCAGCACAGAGGCGTTCTAGGCTCTTGCGTACCGCCGGGCGCAGTGCGGGCACGGGCACCGCACACGCACCGGAGCACCCGCGGTACTTGAGCGGCGCCCACGACCGAGGGCGCCGCCGGGCAAGGAGGGCCGCATGACCGTACGGCGAGTAATGGGCATCGAGACGGAGTACGGGATCTCCGTCCCCGGTCACCCGAACGCCAATGCCATGCTCACCTCGTCCCAGATCGTCAACGCCTACGCGGCGGCGATGCACCGGGCCCGCCGGGCCCGCTGGGACTTCGAGGAGGAGAACCCGCTGCGCGACGCACGAGGCTTCGACCTCGCCCGCGAAGTCGCCGACTCCAGCCAGCTCACCGACGAGGACATCGGCCTCGCCAACGTGATCCTCACCAACGGCGCCCGCCTCTACGTCGACCACGCCCACCCCGAGTACAGCTCGCCCGAGGTCACCAACCCGCGCGACGCCGTCCTCTGGGACAAGGCAGGCGAACGGATCATGGCCGAGGCCGCCGAGCGCGCCGCCGCACTCCCCGGCGCCCAGCCGATCCACCTCTACAAGAACAACACCGACAACAAGGGCGCCTCCTACGGCACCCACGAGAACTACCTGATGAAGCGGGAGACCGCCTTCTCGGACATCGTGCGCCACCTCACGCCGTTCTTCGTCTCCCGCCAGGTCTTCACCGGAGCCGGCCGCGTCGGCATCGGCCAGGACGGACACGAGCACGGCTTCCAGCTCAGCCAGCGCGCGGACTACTTCGAGGTCGAGGTCGGCCTGGAGACCACCCTCAAGCGCCCGATCATCAACACCCGCGACGAACCGCACGCCGACGCCGAGAAATACCGCCGACTCCACGTGATCATCGGCGACGCCAACCTCTCGGAGATCTCCACCTACCTCAAACTCGGCACCACGGCCCTCGTGCTGTCCATGATCGAAGACGGCTTCATCGCCGTCGACCTGGCCGTGGACCAGCCCGTCCGCACCCTCCACCAGGTCTCCCACGACCCCACCCTCAAGCGCCTCGTCACGCTGCGCAGCGGCCGCACACTCACCGCGGTCCAACTGCAGATGGAGTACTTCGAGCTGGCCCGCAAATACGTGGAGGAGCGCTACGGCGCCGACGCCGACGACCAGACCAAGGACGTCCTGATCCGCTGGGAGGACACCCTCACCCGCCTGGAGACCGACCCCATGAGCCTGGCCGGCGAACTGGACTGGGTCGCCAAGCGCGAGCTGATGGAGGGCTACCGGCGCCGCGACAGCCTGGACTGGGACGCCGCCCGCCTGCACCTCGTCGACCTCCAGTACGCCGACGTACGGCCCGACAAGGGCCTCTACAACCGTCTGGTGGCCCGCGGGCGCGTGAAGCGGCTCCTGGACGAGACGGAGGTCGAGCGGGCCGTGGGCAAGCCCCCGGAGGACACCCGCGCGTACTTCCGCGGCCGGTGCCTGGAGCAGTACGCCGACGACGTCGCGGCGGCCTCCTGGGACTCGGTCATCTTCGATCTGCCGGGCCGCGACAGCCTCCAGCGCGTTCCAACCCTGGAACCGCTTCGCGGAACGCGAAATCACGTCAAGGCGCTGCTGGACCGCTGCCGTACGGCAGAAGACCTGGTCAGGGTCTTGTCGGGCGGCTGAGTGGGTACTCGGCCGCACCTGGGCGCCCGGGGTGGAAATCCCCGTGTCCGGGAATCATCGAGGTGGCACCCGCACGTTGCATCAACTGCGGGGCCGATGTCGGACCCGGCTTGTAGGGTCTGATCATCACCGATCGGCAGGATGCCGACCTGTCGACCATGTCGGGCGAACTGAGCGGGGTGAGGGTTATGGCGACCAAGGACACCGGCGGCGGCCAGCAGAAGGCGACGCGCTCCACCGAGGAGGTCGAGGAGCAGGCGGCCGAGACGCAGGCTTCGGAGGACCTCAAGGAGCGTCAGGAGAAGCTGAGCGACGACGTGGACTCGGTTCTTGACGAGATTGACGATGTCCTCGAGGAAAATGCAGAGGACTTCGTTCGAAGTTTCGTTCAGAAGGGCGGCGAGTAGCCTTCGATTCGAAGGATTCGGAGGCGCCGAACTTGTCAACGGAAGAGAGTGTGAAGCGTTGCTCGCGGTGCAAGGAGTCGAAGCCGCGAGCAGCCTTCGCCAGTAACGCGGCAGCCCGAGACGGGTTACAGGCCTACTGTCGGGAGTGCTGGGCGGCTTATCACCAGGCCCGGCAGCTGGCGAAGGGAAGGAACGTGCGGCCGCGCGTGGAGACGCCGGAGGGCCACAAGTTCTGCCGCAACTGTGAGGAGATCAAGCCGCACAGTGAGTGGCACCGCAACGCGACGGCTTCCGACGGCCTTGCGACCTGTTGCAAAGCATGCAAAGCCGTCAAGGGAAGACGGGGGCACCTGAAGCGCCAGTACGGCATGACAGAAGCCGATCGCGACGCCCTGGTCGCCTCTCAAAGAGGGCTCTGCGTGATCTGCCTGAAAGCCCCGGCCGTCCATGTGGATCACTGCCACGAGACGGGTAGGGTCCGTGGCGTACTGTGCTTCAACTGCAATTCGGCCATCGGCAAGTTGGGAGACGACCCCGACGCAGTTCGTCGGGCAGCCGCCTACCTGGAGGGAACTTCGTGGAAGCCAACACTCGTAGCACCGGGCGTCTACCAGCTGCCTTCCTGACGCCTGGGTCCTCGTCCTTCATGGACTTCCTGTCCGAGCACCAGCCGGAGATCCTGCCCGGCAACCGGCAACTCCCGCCGATGCAGGGCGTGATCGAGGCGCCGCACGGGACGACGATCGTGGCGGTGACCTTCCCCGGCGGTGTGGTGCTCGCCGGTGACCGTCGCGCCACGATGGGCAATGTCATCGCGCAGCGTGACATCGAGAAGGTGTTCCCGGCGGACGAGTACTCGGCTGTCGGGATCGCCGGTACCGCCGGTCTGGCTGTCGAGATGGTGAAGCTCTTCCAGTTGGAGCTGGAGCACTTCGAGAAGGTCGAGGGTGCGCAGCTGTCGCTGGAGGGTAAGGCGAACCGGCTGTCGACGATGATCCGGTCCAATCTGGGCATGGCGATGCAGGGCTTGGCCGTGGTGCCGCTGTTCGCGGGGTTCGATGTGGACCGTGACAGGGGTCGGATCTTCTCCTACGACGTCACCGGTGGTCGCTCGGAGGAGCACAACTTCGCGGCGACCGGTTCGGGCTCGGTGTTCGCGCGCGGTGCGATGAAGAAGCTGTACCGCCGTGATCTGAGTGAGGAGGAGGCCACGACGCTGGTGGTCCAGGCTCTTTACGACGCGGCTGACGACGACTCGGCGACGGGTGGCCCCGATGTCGCTCGCCGGATCTACCCCATCGTCACTGTGATCACCGACGACGGTTTCCGTCGGCTCACCGACGACGAGTCTTCCGAGATCGCCCGTTCGGTGCTGGCGCGCCGTCTTGAGCAGCCGGACGGTCCGCGGGCCGCGCTGCTGTAGTCGGCCGTGTCTTTGGCATGGTGATCGAGTGACTTCCACAGAAAGGGACGGATAACCGGTGTCGACGCCGTTCTATGTGTCACCCCAGCAGGCGATGGCCGACCGCGCGGAGTATGCGCGTAAGGGCATTGCCCGTGGTCGCAGCCTGGTCGTGCTTCAGTACGCCGACGGCATCGTGTTCGTCGGTGAGAACCCGTCCCGTGCGCTGCACAAGTTCAGCGAGATCTACGACCGGATCGGTTTCGCGGCCGCCGGTAAGTACAACGAGTACGAGAATCTGCGGATCGGTGGTGTGCGGTACGCGGATCTTCGTGGTTACACCTATGACCGTGATGATGTGACCGCGCGTGGTCTGGCCAACGTCTATGCGCAGACGCTGGGCACCATTTTCTCTTCGGCCGGTGAGAAGCCGTACGAGGTGGAGCTGGTGGTGGCGGAGGTCGGTGGGACGCCGGACGGGGACCAGATCTATCGGCTGCCGCACGACGGGTCGATCGTGGATGAGCACGGTTCGGTCGCGGTGGGTGGCAATGCCGAGCAGATCAGTAGTTATCTGGATCAGCGGCATCGGGACGGGATGAGTCTGGCCGAGGCTCTGAAGCTGGCTGTCCAGGCTCTGTCGCGGGATACGAACGGTACGCAGCGGGAGATTCCGGCGGAGCGTCTGGAGGTCGCGGTGCTGGATCGTACGCGGCCGCAGTCGCGGAAGTTCAAGCGGATCGTCGGTGGGCAGTTGGGGCGGCTGCTGGAGACGGACGGGGCGTCGACCGAGGCGGAGAGTGCCGAGGAGCCCGACGAGTCGGACGAGGCCGAGAAGAAGTAGCCTGACCCGTTTCGCCTGTGCCCCGGCCGGTTCCACGGTCGGGGCACAGATGTGTTCTCAGGCCCTGGGTGGGGCTGTGGAGCCCCGGACGACCAGTTCGACGGGGATCTGGCCCTCTTCGGGGGTGCGGCCTTCCAGGACGGCGAGGAGGGCGTGCATGCCTCGTTCTCCGAAGAGTTCGGCGTCCAGTCGTACGGTCGTGAGTTCGGGGTCGAGTGCGGCGGCCAGGGCGATGTCGTCCACGCCGGTGACGGAGACGTCGTCGGGGACCCGCAGTCCGCGTCGTCGTAGGGCTTTGTAGACGCCGGCGGCGAGTTTGTCGTCGTCGCAGACGATGGCGGTGGGTGGGGGGC
>NZ_MUBA01000346.1 GCF_002154575.1 Streptomyces bobili | reverse complement strand
CTGTGTCGCGCCCGTGCTGTCACTGCGCGAGGCCCCGCACCACCCGCACCTCGCCGCCCGCGGCACCTTCACCGACCACGGCGGCATCACCCAGCCCGCCCCCGCCCCCCGCTTCTCCGCGACGCCCACCGCCGTGCGCGGCGGGCCCGCGCGGCCAGGCGCCGACACCGTCGCCGTGGCCCGCGACTGGGACGTGCCCCGGCTCGCCGGACCCCGAGAACACCAGCTCCCCGACCCTCACCGAAAGGCCTCCCCGTGAGCACCGAAGCGTACGTCTACGACGCGATCCGCACCCCGCGCGGGCGCGGCAAGGCAGGCGGCGCCCTGCACGGCACCAAGCCCATCGACCTCGTCGTCGGGCTCATCCACGAGCTGCGCGAGCGCTTCCCCGGCCTGGACCCGGCCGCCATCGACGACATCGTGCTCGGCGTCGTCGGCCCGGTCGGCGACCAGGGCTCCGACATCGCCAGGATCGCCGCGATCGCCGCCGGACTGCCGGACACCGTGGCGGGCGTACAGGAGAACCGCTTCTGCGCCTCCGGCCTGGAAGCCGTCAACCTGGCCGCCATGAAGGTCCGTTCGGGCTGGGAGGTCCTGGTCCTGGCGGGCGGCGTGGAGTCGATGTCCAGGGTGCCGATGGCCTCCGACGGCGGCGCCTGGTTCAACGACCCGATGACCAACCTCGCCGTGAACTTCGTGCCGCAGGGCATCGGCGCCGACCTCATCGCCACCATCGAGGGCTTCTCCCGCCGGGACGTCGACGAGTACGCCGCGCTC
>NZ_MUBA01000345.1 GCF_002154575.1 Streptomyces bobili | reverse complement strand
TCGCGAGGCCCGTCGACGGCCTTGACGCCTCCGGCGCCGAGGTCCGGAAGATCCCGGCCGTCTCCTTCCCGTACAAGGTCACCTCCTCCGACCCCGAGGAGCTGCTGGTCTCCGCGCGGACGGCGGGCTGCGACTGCCGCTGGTACCTGGAGCTGGAGTGGAGCGCCGGGGGCCGTACGGGGACGGTGCGGATCACGGACGGCGGGAAGCCGTTCCGCACGAGCGGGACCAGAGGGAGGCCGGCGTACGTGCACGACTCCGCCGAAGGGCGCTGGATCACAGACTCGGACTCTGGACAGACCGGGTGACCGATGAGTAACTTCGACTGACATAGGCTGAGCAAGCGCTTAGACCATCTCATTTGGCGAGTCTGCGGCAGCAGATGAGGGTGCAGGCGATGCTGGTAAAGGCCAGGGAGTGGTCGGCTTTGCGCTCGTAGCGGCGGTGGAGGTGGCGGCATCCAGCGAGCCATGCCATCGTGCGTTCCACGGTCCAGCGGTGGCGGCCCAGGCGTTGTGAGGACTCAACTCCCTTGCGGGAGATGCGGTGGGTAATGCCCCGCCCGCGTAAACCATCGTCGCAGGTGGTTGTAGTCGTAGCCCTCGTCGGCGTGGAGCTTGCCAGGCTTGCGCCGCCGTCGGCCACGGCGCGAGCGGATCGGCGGGATGCCCTTCACGAGAGGGATCAGGGCCTGGCTGTCATGCAGGTTGGCTCCGGAGATTCCGACGGAGATGGGCAGACCGGAGCGTTCCGTGATCAGGTGGATCTTCGAGCCGTACTTGCCCCGGTCGACAGGATTCGGACCTGTCAGGTCCCCCTTTTCAGGGCTCGCACGTTCACCGAGTCGATCGCGCACCGCGACCAGTCCAGCTCGCCACGAGCCCCGCGTTCGTCGAGGACCAGGCGGTGGAGCTTGGCCCACACCCTGGCCTTCGACCACTCCGAGAACCGCCGGTGGGCCGTCGCCCCGGACGGGCCGAACGACGCGGAAGGCAACTGCTGCCAGGTGCAGCCCGACGTGGCCACGAACACGATCGCGGCCAGCACCTCCCGGTCACCGTGCCGCCGCCGGCCACCACCTTGCGGCCGCGACGGCGCCTCCGGCACCACCCGCTGGAACAACTCCCACAGCTCGTCCGGCACCAGCCGCTCAACGATCCCCACCATGACCCACAGAATACCGGTGTAGCCAAATGAGATGGTCTCCTAGAAGACGCTTGGCGTGTTCACTCGTGATCGGTCGCTGACCTGGGCAGCAACCTCTTCTCCTGGCAGCTTGTCACCTGCCGTCGACACGCATTCGACAGGGCTCGAAGTCGGTCTACGGCCGTCGGTAGGCCGAAGGTTCGACACCCGCTTCCGGTTTCCTGCTGAAGGACACGAAGGCGGGGTGCTCAGGGTCTCCAACCTGCATGAGCGTGAAGAGATCGAGGTCGTGGTTCGCGAACCTGTGGAGGTACTGGAGGAACAGCTCCAACTCCTCGTCCGTCAGCCGCTCACCGTGCCGCTCGTTTCGCATGACGTCACGATACGAGCTGAGGGGTTAAGGCATGAGGCGGCCTTGTCCCGCTAACGGTTGATCGGGATCGCGTAGACGATCTCGCAGTGAGCGGCGGGCACGACGATGTCCGCCGTCTCGACGGGCCGTCCCCCGTCGCTGTAGTACGTCCGCCGGATGTGCGTGACGAGGGCGGCCTTCTGGATGCCGAGTGTTGCCGAGGCGCTGGCCCGGCAGGCCGACAAGGTCGGCGACGCTCGTGCCCTGCTCGAATTCAACGTTGGATGTCAGCGGAAGAGCTCCGGCACGGGGCAGGGCTCCAAGGGCTCGTCTGGCCGGTCGGCCCAGTTCCACCAGATATGCCGACCGCTACACCTCCACAGCGTCCGGCAGGTCCGCCGGCCGTCGTCCTCCCGCCCGCAAAGGACGAAGCCGCCAGACTTCATGGGCTGGCTGCACTCGGGACAGGCCGGGGCGTCGTCGGTCATGCCGCGCACCTTAACGGAGCGACCGCTTCGTCCCGAAGCAAATTGGGTGCGGGCGGTTTTTTGGGGTGGTGTGGCTCTGAGCTGCTGGGATAGTCCGCGGATATTCGTGGACGTCCGCCGTTGTTCGTGGCCGTTGTCACTCAGTTAGACACTCATGTCGACTCCGGCGTAGTCGTGGCTCCTGGCCGGTCTGGCATTTGTGGTGCGGCTGCCGCCATGAGTGCCCGACGAACTGCGCGTCGCCCATGCTCCCCTTCCAAGCCGCTCTCCTCGACTGCCTTCCGAAGTGCGATCTCACTTGCTTCACTGGCCTGCGGAAGTCTCGCTCCATCGGCGTTGATGTCAGGGCTCCAGTCCCCTACCGACCCGTGCGCACGGACATGCTCCACCACCCTCAACCGAGCTGTATACAAGTCGAGTTGTAGGGCGACCAAGGCCCGCGGAAGATGAATGTCGACCATGAGCGGAGGCTAGATGCCAGAACCTCAGCTTGGGAAGCTGCGGTCATTTGGGGGTGGTTCGGGCTCCGACCTGGGCGAACGATCGGATCCTGGCTCCGTCGGACCGGGCTGCTTTCACCGTGGTTCCCCGCTGTTCCCCGCTCGATCTGGTGCGCTTGTGGTGCAGAGACGAGCACGGCTTCAGTGGTGCAGTTCACCGCTGCGGATGGGGTGCCGTTCATTAGTCAGGACGGCGCCTCCGCACGCTGAGCCTGCGTGGTGCTCACGCGGTTGGCGGAGCCTCACGAGCCCAGTAGAAAGGCATCGGCGCGCCCTGCGGGATCACCCAAGGACGGGGATAGTGAGCGTGACAACCAGTGCAGCGCGCGACGAACGGACCGACCTCGGGGTTCGTGAGAACGCTGTAGTGGCTGGAGGGCTGAGCCGGGAGCATGTGCCCGTTCGCTGTCGTCTCCAAGCTGGGCCATGTAGGCGCGCATTGGCACGGGCGCTGTACCGCGAACGGGGCACCGTCAGGAGTCTTGGCCGTCCTCTTGAAGAGCTTGGCGAAGTTCTCGCTTATCGACACGGCGGCGGCCTCCCCTTCGCTGCGCCCGACTCTCGGGCCTCCAGACGGTAACCGATGGTCGGGTTGAGTCAGCGGGCGCCATCTACCGGCTAAGTGACGGCGCCCGCACTGGACACAGAGTTTGAGATCGGGCCTCATCCTTATCAGGTCGATCACTGAGGATTGGCGAAGTTGGTGAATCCGCCGTAGTCCTCGGCCCATCATCCAGTGGGGTTCGGCGCCGAACCCGACTGTCCGGGCCTGTTGATGTCAGGCGCTGATGTCAGCCGCCACAGGCGGACTTGACAGCTTCACCTCTCACTCTCTCAAGCCGCGCTATGGTCATGACTCTCGAGAAGATCCTGCGGGTACGGAAGAGGAACTTGGCTTGGACTATCAGTCCATATGGCCTGAACTGCATCTGTTACGGATGAACCTGCTCGCGTAGCGTCCTGATTGATCTTTCTACCTATCGGGAGGGGCCTGACATGGACCTAAAGCGCAAGTTGATATCTGGGGCACTCGTTGGCGGGTTGGCTGTCGCCGGAATGGTTGCCACGACTCCTTCTGCGGCAGCCGTTGGAGGCTGTCCGACGGGAAAGCTGTGTCTCTACGAAAACATCAACTATGTTGACCTCGACGTCACGAGCACCAGCACGAAGGCGTGCATCGACCTGGGTGACTTCGGTGAACACAATTTTGAGTACGGCATTGGGTCGTACGTGAACAACCTGTCGGTGAAGGCCGCCGTCTATCACTGGGGTGGGGTCAGCCTCGGCTACGTACATGACGGAACAATCTCACCCGGTGGGTTCAGCTCCAATAGCGCCAACGGTGACTGGTTCGGCGAGTTCGGCATGGTGTGCACGGGCGGGGCTACCCCGTAACTCACTCACCGGCTCCGAGGCTCTGGCCGCCACTGTCTGGTCAGGTACTCCATTGCTGCACACCAGCGTTCGGCCCTGGAATGCGCCTCGTTCCGGGGCCCTTTTCTGACCTCCCGATGCGTTGACCTGATTATTCTTCCCGGCGCCTGCCAGTTCCCGACAGATCACATTCACCCACCACTGTACGAACGACCTCGACGCCATGGGCCGCGTCTGCTCGGCTCTGCCTGGGTCGATGGTGGACGGGATGGGAGCCCACCGCCCACGCCACTACGGACCCGCGGCCGCGAACGACGCCCCCTCCATCGGGTGCCGGCCGATCCCCGCCGGAGGCATTGTCTTGACCGTGGGCCGCGCGATGCGGTGATCGGCTCATGGCTTCCGGCCCTCTCCACATGTGGGCCCGCGTCGGCGGCGGCAGCCCAGATCCTCACGTACAAAGGCGCCCGGAAGACCACCTACACCGTGCGTTGGGTGGTCGCGGGCAAGGCTTGGCGTGAGCCCTTCGGCACCGTCGCACTCGCAGAGGGCTTCCGCTCCGAACTGGTCCGGGCCACGGGGAAGGGCGAGGCCTTCGTCATCGCCACCGGGCTGCCGGTGTCCCACCGTCGCAAGTCGGCTTCGATGAGCTGGTACGCGTTCGCCGTCGGCTACGTGGACACCCGTTGGGCCGAGCTTGGCGGCAACAGCCGTAAGAACACCGCCAAGACCCTGACGGCGGTCACCATCGCGCTGCTGCGTGCCCAGCCGACCCAGTTCGACCCGGTGGCCGTGCGGACCGCGCTGCGCGAATGGGCATTCAACGCGACCCGCCGTGCGGACGCTCCGCGGGACGTGGTGACCATCCTCAGGTGGGTGGAGCGCAACTCCCTGCCGGTCTCGGTCTGGGAGGAGCCGGAGAGGGTGGGTGAGGTCCTGCGAGCCGTCGACACGCGCCTCGACGGCAAGCAGGCGGCTGCCTGGTCCAGGAAGCGCCACCGCCGGATCCGCAACGTCGTCATGAAGCACGCGATCCGGCGGCGCGTCCTGCGGACCAACCCCCTCCCCAAGGGGAAGGAGTCGACGGCTGTCACCAAGACCACCAACGCCGTGGACAAGCGGTCGTTGATGAACGCGGACCAGGCGGCGGCACTCCTCGACTGGATACGGCGCCGGCCACGAGGAGGAAAGCGGCTGCACGCGTGCTTCGCCACGCTGTACTACTGCGCTCTGCGGCCGGAGGAGGCCGTAGCCATGCGTGTGCAGGACGTGACGCTTCCCGGCCCCGGCGCCGGGGACCAGTGGTGCGAGCTGTTGATCCACACGGCGACTCCGGAGGTCGGCAAGCAATGGACCGACACCGGGGAGATCCACGAGGAACGTGATCTCAAGGGCCGTGCCCAGGGCGAGACGCGCACCGTGCCGGGGCATCCCGCCCTGACGCGCATCCTGCGGCAGCACATCGCGGACGAACAGCTCAAGCCGGGGGATCTCCTCTTCCAGGGGGAGACGGGCGGCATTCTCGCGGGCTCGGTCATCCGCCGGGCGTGGCGCAGCGCGCGCAAGGCTGTCCTGCCCCCGCACGTTTTCGAGTCGCCCACCGGGAGGCGGGTGTACGACAACCGGCACACGCGCCTCACGAAGTGGCTCAACGACGGAATTCCACCCGCCCAGGTGGCGGAATGGGCCGGGAACAGCGTGCCGGTGCTGCTGGCCACCTACGCGCGATGCGTCGAGGGGCAGCTGCCTGACCTGAAAAGGCGCCTGGAGGCCGCCGGGGATCTTCCCGAGCTGACCGACGGAGGCTGAGGCTTCTCACCGAGAATCGCCGAGAACTTCGACACGTATTCGACAGGGCCACCCGCGAAAACCCGGTGACAGCCGGACAGCCCCGGAACCTCCCCTTGATCGTCGGGGGAGCGTCCGGGGCTTCGTCGTGGCGCATGAAACACGCCGTGACCAGCAAAAATGCCCTCCCAAAGGGAGGGCGGAGACTTGCGCCCCCGGCAGGACTCGAACCTGCGGCCAAGCGCTTAGAAGGCGCCTGCTCTATCCACTGAGCTACGGGGGCCGGGTGTGGTGGCCTCGTACCTGGTGCCCGGGTGTGGGCTGATCCGTGACGTTGCCGGGGACAAGGATAGGGCTCCCGGTTCCTTGTCCCGAGCGCTTCGCCTCCGTGGCTCAATGTGGAGGTTCGGTGAAGCGGTCCTGATAATCGCAGGCAGGTACGAATTGTGCACCGCTTTTGGTGTCTGGAGCGCCGGGTGTTGTGCACTCGTTATGCCTGCGCCACACCTCTGTCCCAGTCGCGGCTTCCATCCCTTCTGTCCTATCGGCGCGCAGGCATGTCTATATGCTTCATAAATCCCCCGAAATTGGGCATTCTTCGCATGTGGTGACCTTGGACGTACGGCCTCAGCTGCTCGACGCACTCTCCGCCCTGCGCGACCGTGTCGCCGCCGCACGCTTTCCGCTGCCCCTGGCGGGGGCCCCACGCGCGCGTGCCAACCGCGACGAGCTCCTCGCCCAGCTCGACGACTATCTGGTGCCCCGGCTCAGACAGCCCGAAGCACCTCTGCTGGCAGTGGTGGGCGGTTCCACCGGCGCCGGCAAGTCGACCCTCGTCAACTCGCTGGTGGGACAGCGGGTCAGCGAGGCGGGCGTGTTGCGGCCGACGACCCGGACGCCGGTGCTGGTGTGCCACCCGGAGGACCATCACTGGTTCAGCGGCATGCGCGTACTGCCCGACCTCACGCGCGTGTGGGTGCCCCATCAGGAGCCCGCGGACGACCTGTTGCTGCCCGGCGAGGACGGCAGACGCCTCCTGCGCATCGAGACCGCGGAGACCCTTCCGCCCGGCCTCGCCCTCCTGGACGCGCCCGATGTCGACTCCCTGGTCGCCGACAACCGCGTCCTGGCCGCCGAACTCATCTGCGCCGCCGACATCTGGGTCATGGTCACCACGGCGGCACGGTACGCCGACGCCGTGCCCTGGCACCTCCTGCGCACCGCGAAGGAGTACGACGTGACGCTCGTGAGCGTCCTCGACCGCGTTCCTCACCAGGTCGTCTCCGAGGTCTCCCGGCAGTACGGCGCCCTGCTCACCAAGGCCGGGCTGGGCCACGTACCGCGTTTCACCGTGCCCGAACTGCCCGAGTCCGCCTGGGGTGGGGGGCTGCTTCCGGCCACCGCCGTGGCACCGCTGCGCACCTGGCTCGTCCAGCACACGCAGGACCTCGCCGCCCGCCACGACGCGATGGCCCGCACGGCCTACGGCGTCCTCGACTCGCTCAAGTCCCGGATGCCCGAACTGGCCGGCGCCGCCGCCGCCCAGTACGCGGCCGCACTGCGGCTCACCTCGGCCGTCGACGGGGCCTACGACAGCGAGTACGCGCGCGTGCGGGGCCGGTTGCAGAGCGGCGCCGTGCTCGCCGGTGACGCCCTCAAGCGCTGGCGGGCCTTTCCGCTGGACTGCACCGCCGGGGAACTGCTCGACGCCCTCGTGGAGAGCCTGGCCGCCCTGCTGCTGTGCGCCGTCACCGCGGCCGACGAGCGCGTCGACGAGGCCTGGCGCCGCGAACCGGCCTCGGGCGCCCCGGAACTGCTCGACCGCGATCCTGCCCCGGAGACCGCCGAACACCGCATCGGCATGGCCGTACGGCGCTGGCGGCGCGAGTTGGAGGAGTACGCCGAGGACGAGGTGCGCGACCTCGAACGCGGCACCGTACCCGACCCCGAACTCGTCGCGGCCCTCGTCGCCACCGTCCTGCTGGGCGGCCGGAGGGCCCGTTCGGCGGGCGAGGGGCTCGCCGAACGGCTCGGCGCCCATGGCGCGCTGCGGCTGCGTGACCGGGGCGGGCGGCTGCTCACCGAGCACCTCGACCGCGTCCTGCACAACGAACGCGAGCGCCGGCTCGCCCCGCTCGACGGACTCGACGTCCACGCCGAACCCCAGGCCGAACTGATCGCCGCGCTGTCCGTACTGCAGAAGGAGAGGTGACCGGTGACCGCCGTCACGAACCACGACCACACCGACCACACCGGCCACACGGATCACGCCCCTCATCACACAGATCCCAGTGATCGCGACGATCACCGGGAACAGACGGAACACGGGGGACAGGCGCAACACGCGGCGCCTGTCCCCCGTGTTCCGTC
>NZ_MUBA01000344.1 GCF_002154575.1 Streptomyces bobili | reverse complement strand
GCGGGTGGTCGGCGGGTGGGCAATGCCCGCCGGACATCACCCCGCCCGGTGGACCACCGCGTCGCACAGTTCCAGAAGCGCCAGCTTCGCCTCGCACTCCCGCAGCGGCGCCAACGCCGCCCGCGCCTCCTTGGCGTACCGCACGGTGTCCCGCCGAGCCTGTTCCAGCGCCGGGTGGGCGCGCAGCGCGGCCAGCGCCTCGGCGAGCCTGGCGTCGTCGCCGAGGTCGGAGTCGAGCAGCTCGCACAGCGCGATGTCCTCGGGCAGCGACAGCCGCGCCGCCCGCTCGCGCAGCCGCAGCACCGGCAGCGTGGGGATGCCCTCGCGCAGATCGGTGCCGGGCGTCTTCCCCGACTCGTGCGAGTCCGACGCGATGTCGAGCACGTCGTCCGCGAGCTGGAAGGCGACGCCCAGCCTCTCGCCGTACTGGGTGAGCACGTCCACGACCGTCTCGTCGGCGCCGGACATCATCGCGCCGAACCGGCACGACACCGCGACCAGCGATCCGGTCTTGCCGCCGAGCACGTCGAGGTAGTGGTCGACGGGGTCCCGTCCGTCGGTGGGCCCGGCCGTCTCCAGGATCTGGCCGGTGACGAGCCGTTCGAACGCCTCCGCCTGCACCCGCACGGCCTCGGGCCCGAGGTCGGCGAGGATGTGCGAGGCACGGGCGAACAGGAAGTCACCGGTGAGGACGGCGACGGAGTTCCCCCAGCGGGTGTTCGCGCTGGACACCCCTCGCCGTACCTCGGCCTCGTCCATCACGTCGTCGTGGTACAGCGTGGCCAGGTGGGTCAGTTCCACCACCACCGCGGAGGGCACGATGCCGGGCGCGTACGGGTCCCCGAACTGCGCGGCGAGCATCACGAGCAGCGGCCGGAACCGCTTTCCGCCCGCCCGGACGAGGTGCTGCGCGGCTTCCGTGATGAACGGGACCTCGCTCTTGGTGGCCTCGAGCAAGCCTTCCTCGACAGCCGTCAATCCGGCCTGGACATCGGCTTCCAGAGCCTGGTCCCGCACGCTCAGCCCGAACGGCCCGACGACGGTCACGAGGGGTCTCCTGTCTGCTGGTGTCTTCTGGCGATTACGCGGTTTGTCGATAGGTCGCTGCCCTCACTCAAGTCAGCGTATCCGGTCACGTTTCGATCACCGACAGGCCCCACGTCCCCCCGTCTCGAACTTCGCTCGTGCAGGAGTCGCCCCCCTGTCGGCCGGGCGGCATCGGATCCTGCCCGGTATGTTGCTGATCAGCCGGTATGAGCCCTCTGAACCGGCGGGAGAACAGACCGGCGACGCCGTCTTCCGGTCACCCGCGTCACCCGCGCCACCGGCGTCACCCACTCGGCCGTAGCCGTCCGACACACCCTCCCCGCTGACCTCACGGGGGCCACGCACATGCGCATCCGTTCGTCCTTCCCCTACGAGACCACCCACGACGACCTCCGCATCCGTCTGCCCGATGGAACCCTCCTGTACGCCCGCGTGTGGCGACCGTTGACGGACGAGCCGGTGCCGGCGCTGCTGGAGTACGCCCCGGACCGGCTCTCCGACCGCACGGCGGCGCGCGACCGGCAGCGCCATCCCTGGTACGCGGGCCACGGCTACGCCTCCGTACGTGTGGACGCGCGCGGGCACGGCGACAGCGGGGGTCCGCCGGAGGGCGCCGCCCGCCCGCCGACGGAGCCGGCCGGCCGAGCGGCGGCCGAGGGCGGGGCGGCCGACGGGGCCGCCGTGGTCGCGTGGCTGGCGTCCCAGCCGTGGTGCGACGGCACGGTGGGCATGTTCGGCATCGGCCGGGGCGGCACCTACGCCCTCCAGGTCGCGGCCCTGGCGACCCTCACGGCCGTCGGAGCCCCTCCGCCCACGCCGCTGAAGGCGGTCGTCGCCGTCTGCTGCCCGGACGCCCACCCCGACAACGGCTTGGGCCACCCGAGTGGTTCCGCCCTGCCCGCCGACCCGCCGCACGCGGAGGCGGCGCGGGCCCGGCTCACCTCCCTCTGCCTGCCGCCCGACCCCGAGCACGTCGGTGACGCCTGGCGGGACATGTGGCTCCGGCGCCTGGAGTCCGTCGACCCGCTCACCCCGTCCGCCCCCTTCACCGCGTCCGCTCCCACCGAGGCCTCCTGGGACGTCACGACCCGCGTGCCCGTCCTGGCGGTGGGCGGCTGGCACGACCCGTACGCCGACACGGTTCTCGGGCTCGTCGAGCGTATGCCGCCGGACCGCGTGCGCGGCCTGATCGGTCCCTGGCCGCACGCGTACCCCGACCACGCCGCGCACCCCGGAACCGCGATCGGCTTCCTCCAGGAGACCCTGCGCTGGTGGGACCACTGGCTGAAGGGCAAGGACACGGGCGTGCTCTCCGACCCGCTCCTGCGCGCCTACGTCCCCGGCTCCCACCTCCCGGTCACGGCGTACGGCGTCCTGCCCGGCCGCTGGGTCGGCGAGCCCGCCTGGCCCTCACCTCGGGTGCGCGTCGCGACGTACTCCCTCCAGGGCGCCCCGGTCCTGGTGCGCTCCCCCTTGCGCACGGGTGTGGACGCCGGCCGCCTGCTCCCCCGCGGCGGCGACGCGGGACTCCCGCCGGACCAGCGCGAGGAGGACGCGCGCTCGGTCTGTTTCGACTTCCCGGTGTGCGAGGAGACCTGGGTGCTGGGCGCGCCTCGGGTAAGACTGCGGCTGACATGCGAGGCGTCGCACGCCCAGGTCGCCGTCCGGATCTGCGATGTGGCACCGGACGGCTCCTCGACCCTCGTGAGCCGCGGGGTGCGGGAGCTTCGGCGCACGGAGCCCGCGGGAGAGGATCACGAGAACGCCGCCGGGGACGTCGTCCTCGACCTGGCTCCCGCCGGTCACGCCTTCCCTCCCGGCCACCGGGTCCGTCTCGCCCTCTCCAGCGCCTACTGGCCATGGGTCTGGCCGGGGCCGGAGTCGGCGGCGGGATTCACCGTGGATCCGGCGGGCAGCGCCCTGGAGCTGCCGGTGCGGGTCCGGGAGGCGGACCCCGGCATCGCCTTCGAGGAGCCCGAGCAGGCCCCGCCGCTCGGGGTGAGCCTGCCCGCCACTCTCGACGAGCCGCGCCCCGAGCGGCTTGTCGTGCGGGACGAAGGCGGGGAGTGGGGCGGGGGCGGGTGGCGGCTGGAGGTCGTTCCGCCGGAGGCCGGCACGCGTGTGTACCCCGACGGTCTGGAGTACACCGAGGACGCGCTGACGACGTACACGATCACCGAGCGCGATCCCTTCTCGGCCCGCGTCCGCTGTGACCGGACGGTCCGGCTGCACCGACCGGAGCGGGGCTGGGACACGGGCGTGCGGACCCGCTCGGAGGTCACCTGCGACGCGACGGACTTCATCGCCACCGACGAGGTGGTGTGCACGGAGGGCGGCGAGGTGGTCTTCCACCGGACCTGGCGGAAGCACATTCCCCGGACGCCTCTCCCACACCCGCCCCTTTAAAAGGGACTTGGCGCCCAATGCCCGTTTTACCCCTGTTGTGGACGTCGGTGAGTTGGCTCACTACGCGGCCCCACGGGCAACCCGCGCCGGAAGTTGTGATTCCGCTTTGCCTGGCTGTGAGTTGACCCTTGGCGAACGCAAAGGATCAAGCAGGCAAAGTCATCTGATCATGGTCAATAGGTGCGATCTGTGAATCCGGCACTTGTTCCGGACATGTGCTCTCGCATACGTTCCCGGCCTGTCGGGCAGACGCCTAATCCTGCCGCCGCCCGATAACCCATCGACCGACACTCACGCACGGCAGGAGCGGGGGACCCAGGTAAGTCGCCGAGCCGTACGTCACGCACGTACCGGACCGGCTTGGGGTGAAGTCGCGTCGCCGTATCCCTACGGCGGCCGGCCGGGCACTTTCCAGCCCGAACCCGACAGCTCACCTCGTAGGCGCCGGAGAGGAACCTTTCGTCATGCCCGCTGCCGTTCAGCACCGCCGTACCCGCCTTGCCCGCACCCTCGCCGTCGCCGCCACCGGCGCCGCCGTGCTGGCCCTCCCGCTCATCGGCTCGACCAGCGCCTCCGCGGCCACCACGACGTCGGCCACCACCGCCGCGACGACCGCCGCCGGGTACACCAACAACCTCGACGGCTGGATCCGCGAGTCACTCGCGATCATGGCCGAGAAGGATATTCCGGGCACCTACAACGGCATCTACCGCAACGTCATGCGGGAGTCCTCGGGCAACCCGAACGCCATCAACCTGTGGGACTCCAACGCGGCCGCGGGCATCCCGTCCAAGGGCCTTCTCCAGGTCATCGACCCCACCTTCGCCGCGTACCACGTGTCCGGCACCGCCTACGACCCGTACGACCCGGTCGCCAACATCACCGCCGCCTGCCACTACGCGCAGCACCGGTACGGCTCGATCGACAACGTCTTCGGCGCGTACTGACAGCCGCCCCCGGAGGGATGCGCCAGGGGCACCCGAGGGGGCCGGACATACCCGAGAGGGCCGGCGGGCCCTAGGGGAAGAGTCCTTCGAGGACGACGGCCACGCCGTCGTCCTCGTTCGACGTCGTCACCTCGTCGGCCACCGCCTTGAGTTCGGGGTGGGCGTTGGCCATCGCCACCCCGCGCCCCGCCCAGTCGAACATCGGGATGTCGTTGGGCATGTCGCCGAAGGCGATCGTGTCCCGCGGCCTCAGCCCGAGGTGCTCGGCCGCCAGGGCCAGTCCGGTCGCCTTGGTGACGCCGCACGGCTGCAGCTCCACCGTGCCCGGCCCTGACATCGTGACGGTGGCGAGCGAGCCGACCACCGAACGGGCCGTCGCCGCCAACTCGTCGTCGGACAAGGTGGGATGGCGCAGCAGCACCTTGCTGATCGGCTCGCACCACAGGTCGTCGCGTGCTCCGACCCGCAGGGCCGGCAGGGTCGGGTGCGGCATCAGATAGCCCGGCTCGATGAGCGTCAGTCCGTCGACGCCGTCCTGGTCGACGGCCACGTACACCTCGCCGACCTCGGCCTCGATCTTGCCGAGCGCGGTCTCGGCCAGTTCCCGGTCCAGGGTGACCGACCACAGCAGACGGTCGGCTCCGGCGTCGTAGAGCTGCGCCCCCTGTCCGCACACCGCGAGGCCTCCGCCGCCCAGGATGTCCAGCAGCGGCCGTACGCGAGGGGCCGGGCGGCCGGTCACCACGAGGTGGCGGGCGCCGGCGGCGGCCACCCTGGCGAGCGCGTGGAGCGACCGGTCGGAGAAGGTGTCGTCGCCGCGCAGCAGCGTTCCGTCCAGGTCGGTGGCGACGAGGGAGTACGCGCAGCGCGCGGCATATGCGGTGGGTGCGGCCATGATCAGAGAATACGGACCCCAACCGGCTCCGGCTCACTTCCAGTTCGGTGCCGTTCGCACGGGAAACGACGTCATTCGCGCGAGAAACGGCTTTCTGCCGCAACGCCGGGTACAGCGAAGTTAAAGGCCTATGCACCGGTTGGCAACAACATGGCCCACTACCTACCGCCCGCGGTACCTGGAGCGGTACCGTCCAGACAGTCCAGGGGGGACTTGATCGGGGGGTCAGGTTGAGCAGCGGACGTATTCGTGTGCTGAGGCCGGAGGAGCTCGGCGAGGGGGAACGGGAGCGGTGGCGCGCGCTGCGCGCCGCGTCGGCGGCTGCGCGCAACCCGTTCATGGAACCGGAGTTCACCGAGGCCGTGGGCCGCGTGCGACCCCGCACGCGTGTCGCGGTGGTGTACGAGGGGCGGGAGCCGGTCGGCTTCCTGCCCCATGAGCGGGGCAGGTTCGGCCAGGGCCATGCCCTCGCGTACGGCGTCTCGGACGCCCAGGGAGCCGTCCTCGGCCCGGGTCTCGGGCTGAACGCGGACGAACTCCTGCGGGCCTGCTCCCTGTCGAGTTTCGCCTTCGACAATCTGGAGGCGGAGCAGGAGCTGTTCGTCCCGCACGCGGCGGCCGAGTACACCTCCTACGTCATCGACGTGGAAAAGGGTTACGAAACGTACGAGTCCGTCCTGCGCGCACAGTCGCCGAAGTTCCTGAAGACGACACTCGCCAAGGAGCGCCGTCTCGGCCGGCAGATCGGTGACCTGCGGTTCGTGTTCGACGAACGCGATCCGGCCGCGCTGCGCACGCTGATGGCGTGGAAGTCCGCGCAGTACCGCAGGACGGGCCGCCGGGACCGGTTCGCGCAGGACTGGATCACCCGGCTCGTGAGCCTGCTCGCCTCGGAGACGCGCGGCCCGGACTGCTCCGGCACGCTGTCCGTCCTCTACGCCGGCGGGCAGCCGGTCGCCGCCCACTTCGGGCTGCGCTCGACGACCGTCCTGGCCTGCTGGTTCCCTGCCTACGACCCGGAGTTCGCGAAGTACTCGCCCGGACTGGTGCTGCATCTGCGGATGGCCGAGGCGGCCGCCGCCGAGGGCATCGGGCTGCTCGACCTCGGCCGGGGGGCCGCCGAGTACAAGGACTCGCTGAGGACGGGCGAACTGCCCGTCTACGAAGGAGCGTGGACGCGTCCGGGGGCGGGCGCGGCGCTCCACTGGCTCAGCCGCGAACCCTCGCGCCGCGCGCACCACTTCGTGCGCAGCCGGCCGCGGCTCGCGGCGACGGCCGCACGGGCGCTGAAGGGGGCCGGGCGACTGCGCCGGTCCTGACGGTTTCCACGGTTTCGATGAGGGGGAGATCCGTGTCCCACGCGACACGTGTACGGCAGGAGATTCAGAGGTTCCTCGCGATCGAGCCGGTGCAGGTCGCCGAACTCGAACTGAACGACGGCGGGGCGCTGAGACCCGGACCGGGCAGCCCGCCCGTCACGCACGGCGAGGTGTTCCTGCTGGTCAGGAGGGGCGGCCGGCCGGTCGCCACACTGCTCGGGCGGGTACCCGAGGGCGCCGATCCGAGAGCGGTCCTCACCGCACTGGCCCGACGGCACGTGGGCGCCGGTCCGGAAGCGGTCCCCACGGCGGTCACCGTGCCGTTCACCAGCGTCGTCATCGCCACCCGCGAGCGCGCCGACCGGCTTGCCCACGCGCTGGACTCGATGCTCGCCCAGGACCATCCCGACTTCGAGATCGTCGTCGTCGACAACGCCCCGGTGACGGATGCGACGCGGGTACTCGTCGAGCGCAAGTACGCCGAGCGCGTGCGGTACGTGACCGAACCCGTGCCCGGCCTCGCCGTCGCCCACAACACGGGCCTCGCCGCGGCGCGCGGCGACGTGGTCGCCTTCACCGACGACGACGTGGTCGCCGACCCGCGCTGGCTGACCGAACTCACCGCGCCGTTCGCCGCCGACCCCGGACTCGGCTGCGCGACCGGCCTGATCCTTCCGGCCCGGCTGCGCACGCCCGCCCAGGTCCTCCTGGAGAGCCACGGCGGCTTCGCGAAGGGCTTCACGCCACGGACGTACGACTCTGCCGGACCGCCCTCCGACGAGCCGCTGTTCCCGTTCACGGCGGGGCGGTTCGGGTCCGGCGCGAACATGGCGTTCCGGACCGGCGTACTGCGCGCGGTCGGCGGCTTCGACCCGGCGACGGGGGCGGGGACGCTCGCGCGCGGCGGCGACGACCTGTACGGCTTCGTCCGCGTGCTCGCCCAGGGCCACCGCCTGCACTACACCCCGCGGGCCCTGGTCTGGCACCACCACCGAGAGACCTGGCAGGACCTGGAGACCCAGGCGTACGGCTACGGCGCCGGCCTCACCGCCTACCTCACCGCGATCCTGGTCAACCGGCCCGCCCTGCTCCCGGCGTTCCTCGCCCGGCTGCCCCGCGGACTCGCCCACGCCCGCACGCTGACGGCGATCCGGGACACGGAGGGATCGGGGGGATCGGAAGGTGCAGCGGGTGCGGATGGTGCGGCGGGCGTGCCTGGTGGGCACGACGATCGTGGTCATCCGTGGCCGCGCCGGCTGTCGCGGCTGCAACGTAAGGGGATGGCGTACGGGCCGGTCGGTTATCTGCGCGCCCGGCGCGCGATGCGGGCGGCGTCGCGGGAGGCTGTGACGTCCGGGGTGTCCGGGGGCGGGCGATGAC
>NZ_MUBA01000343.1:1448-1686 GCF_002154575.1 Streptomyces bobili | reverse complement strand
CCCCTCGCCGGTCGGTCTAAAGTCGGCCCATGACCTCTACCGACAGTGCACACGACGCTCCCGCGAAGGCCCCCGCCAAGGACCCGTGGGACCTCCCCGACGTCTCCGGGCTGGTCGTCGGCGTTCTCGGCGGCACCGGACCGCAGGGCAAGGGCCTCGCCTACCGGCTCGCCAAGGCCGGCCAGAAGGTGATCATCGGCTCGCGGGCCGCCGACCGCGCACGGGCCGCCGCCGAGGA
>NZ_MUBA01000343.1:0-1431 GCF_002154575.1 Streptomyces bobili | reverse complement strand
CGCCGCCCTGCTGCCCGGCTCGCGCGTCGCCGCCGCCTTCCACCACCTCTCGGCGGTCCTCCTCCAGGACCCGGAGATCGACGAGATCGACACCGATGTGATGGTGCTGGGCGAGCAGCGCGCCGACGTGGAGATCGTGCAGGCCCTGGCCGGCCGCATCCCCGGCATGCGGGGCGTCTTCGCCGGCCGGCTGCGCAACGCCCACCAGGTCGAATCCCTCGTCGCCAACCTGATCTCCGTCAACCGCCGCTACAAGGCGCACGCCGGGCTCCGCGTCACCGACGTCTGAGCCGATGGGGGACACTGGACGCCGACGTCAGCAGTGTCCCCCGACAGGAGAACCGCCCCCATGCCCCGCCTCGCCGTCTACGCCCTGATCGTCTGCCTCCTCGCCGTCGCCGCGGCGGTCGTGTCCTTCGTCCAGGGCAGCTTCCTGGGCGTGGTGTGGGTGCTGCTGGCCGGGCTGTCCAGCAACATGTGCTGGTACTACGCGAAGCAGGGCCGCGGCGCCTACCAGAAGCGGTAGAGGCTGTACCCGTACGACGCGTCCTGGTCGCTGACGCCGAGCCCCCGCAGGACCGAGTCGACCAGGTCGAAGAACGCGCCGTTCACCGTCGGCACCCACAGCAGCGCGAACACGAACAGCAGCCCGAACGGCGCGAACGGCTCCACCTGCCGCTTCACGTTGTTCGACAGCCAGGGCTCGATCATCCCGTAGCCGTCCAGGCCCGGCACCGGCAGGAAGTTCAGGATCGCCGCCGTGACCTGGAGGAGCGCGAGGAAGGCGAGCGCGAACTTGAAGTCGGCAGGCACACCGTCCAGCGCGTCCAGCCAGAACGGGGCGGTGCAGACGATCGCGAACAGGACGTTCGTCAACGGACCGGCCGCCGAGATCAGACTGTGCCGCCAGCGCCCCCGGATCCGCCCGCGCTCGATGAAGACGGCACCGCCGGGCAGACCGATCCCGCCCATGATCACGAAGATCACGGGGAGCACGATGCTCAGCAGGGCGTGGGTGTAGGCGAGAGGATTGAGCGTCAGATATCCCTTGGCACCCACCGAGATGTCGCCGCTGTGCAGGGCGGTGCGCGCGTGCGCGTACTCGTGCAGACAGAGGGAGACGATCCAGGCGCCGGTCACGAACAGGAACACGGCCACACCGGGCTGCTCGGCGAAACCCGTCCAGGTGGCCCAGCCCGTGACCGCCGTGACGGCCAGTATCCCGAGGAAGACGGGGCTGATCCGCCGGTCGCTGTGGCGGGAGAGGGCGGTGGTCATCAGCGGATGCTCCTGGGGTGCGGTGTCGGAACCGGGTGTCCGGCTGCCCGACCGTACCGGGCGCAAGGGGAAAACGTCTCGCGGCCGGTCATCGGTTCCTGGGAACGCGGGGCAATCCCCGCGGGCCCGGCCGCCCCGCCGCCCGGCCCGCGG
>NZ_MUBA01000342.1 GCF_002154575.1 Streptomyces bobili | reverse complement strand
TCAAACGCCGGACGGGCTGAGATGCCCTTACTGGTCCGACGAGAATCTCAGGGCCGCCGCCGGGATCCTCGCGTCGCACCACACCCTCGCCCCGTCACGGAGTTCGTTGTCGGGGCCGATCACCGCGCCGTCGCCGATGACCGTGCCGGTGAGGACCGAGCGTTCGCCCACGCGGGCCCGGGTGCCGATGAGGGAGTCGGTGATGACCGCGCCGGGTTCGATGACCGCTCCGGGCAGGATCGTCGAGCCGAAGACCCGGGCGCCCTCCGCGACGAACGCGCCCTCGCCGACCACCGTGCCGCCGGTCAGCTTCGCGTCGGGGGCGACCGTGGCCGTCGGCAGGATCAGTCGGTCGCCGCAGCGGCCGGGGAGCGCGGGGGACGGAGCACGGCCGAGGACCAGGTCCGCCGAGCCCCGGACGAAGGCCGCCGGGGTGCCGAGGTCCAGCCAGTACGTCGAGTCGACCATGCCCTGGAGGTGGGCGCCCGCGGAGAGGAGGTCGGGGAAGGTCTCTCGTTCCACCGAGACCGGGCGGCCGGCCGGGATCGTGTCGATGACCGAGCGGCGGAAGACGTAGGCACCCGCGTTGATCTGGTCGGTGACGATCTCCTCGGGGGTCTGGGGTTTCTCCAGGAAGGCCAGGACCCTGCCCGTGTCGTCCGTGGGGACCAGGCCGTACGCCCTCGGGTCCGTCACCTTGGTGAGGTGGAGCGAGACGTCCGCGGACGTCTCCTCGTGGGTGGCCACCAGGCGCCTGATGTCGAGGCCGGTGAGGATGTCGCCGTTGAAGATCAGTACCGGGTCGTCGGGGCCCGAGTGGAGTCGGGACGCCACGTTGCGGATGGCGCCGCCGGTGCCCAGGGGCTCGTCCTCGGTGACGTACTCGATGTGCAGGCCCAGCGACGAGCCGTCGCCGAAGTACGGTTCGAAGACCTCCGCCAGATAGCTCGTCGCGAGGACGATGTGGTCCACGCCTGCCGCTCTCGCCCGCGCCAGCTGGTGCGTGAGGAACGGCACCCCGGCCGCCCTGACCATGGGCTTGGGCGTGTGCACCGTGAGCGGGCGCAACCGGGTGCCCTTGCCGCCGACCAGGAGGATCGCTTCTGTCACCTTCGTCTCTGCTTCCTGCCGGGACCGGCCGAACTGTCTTTCGGCCGGCCAGTGTATGCAGACCGTTGTGCGCCAACTTCGATGGCCGTGCGGTGTCCCACGCGCAGTCCTCCCGACGGCTGTGGATGTGCCCCCCGCTGGACGTGTCCCTTCGTCCCGCCGGATCCCGCCGGGGCCTCCCCCGGCCCCGGGGTTCCGGGTCCGCGACGTCAGCGGCCCTGGTAGCCGGCCGCGGTCGTACGGGCCGAGCCGAGCTTGCCGTAGAGCTGCCGTCCTGGGCATTCCGTGGCGAAGCCGTCCCGGTGTCCGGAGATCACGTTCAGTCGTACGTTCTTACCTTTTCGGTAGAGATTGCCACCGCCGGACTTCAGGTATGTCTTTCCGTTCGGATTGGCTCCGAACAAACCCAGCTTCCATGCCGTCAGGCGGGCGATGCCCTTGACCGCGGCGGCGGACGGTTTGGTGGAGGTGAACGTGCCGAGGACGGCGATCCCCATGCTGTTGCTGTTGAAACCGAGGGTGTGGGCGCCCAGGACCGGCTTCGCCACACCCCCCGCGCGGCCCTCGTAGATGTTGCCGCACTTGTCGACGAGGAAGTTGTAGCCGATGTC
>NZ_MUBA01000341.1 GCF_002154575.1 Streptomyces bobili | reverse complement strand
CAGCCCCACCTTCCCCGCCACCGGAGCGTCCCGCCGCACGATCACCCGGTTCTCGACGTCCACGGTCAGTTCGGGATGCGCGACGGCCATGCCCCTCAGCGCGTCGGCGACCACGGTCTCAGGGACGTTGATCAGCATCTTCATGGGGGTCTCCTGGTGAGCCTAGAAGGTGGCCCTCTGGCTTGCGTCATGCCTGCTCAGAGGGTGTTCCATTCGTTGTGGATCTTGGTGTCTCATGGTGGTCGGAAGCAGGTTGTGGCGGTAGTGACGCTGAGCTAATGCTGACTTCGGCGACGAGGCGTGAGGTCTTGTGGTGGTCGGACGAGGGTCGACTGAGAGCGCATCTGTCGAAAGTATCGACCTTGCGGCAGCGAAGGTCACGTGCGCGGACGCTCGTGGCGTAGCCGGGTCCTCGTGGGCCCCGAGGGGTGGGCCGGAATGAGCGGGCTGTGTGGACAGTGGCCGACTCCGTGAGGCCGCGGCGGGGAGGGAACGGAGCTCGTCCATGGTCTGACCGGTCGGCCGGGGCGCCGGTGGGATCGGAAGAGCCGGAGGCTTGGAGAAGCCTTGGGTGTGAGGGGAAGGTCCCGTCCGGTGCCGTGCCGTTCGCTCGGGACCATACGCACGCTCATTCCGACCCCGGCAGGGAGGCGTGCGACAGCAAACCGAGGGATCGCCGAGAGTCTGCTGGGGGTGCGCTGAGAGAGGGGTCGGCTGTCTCAGGAAGTACCACTCGGGATCACGCAGTTCTTCGGCTGTTCCTTGCCGGTGGGCCATCCCAGGCCGACGAACTTCAGGGTCCCGCGCACACCCTGGCCCGGGTTCAGTTCGACCACCGCGACCGGCTTGTCGTACGGATTCCCGCCGCTGGTCAGGCAGATCAGGCCACTCGTGCCCCTCACCCGGTGCACCGACTGGAGTTTCGACCACTCCTGGCGGACGTCCGTGAGGCTGGGCGCCTGCGCGGCGTCGTTGCCCTGTACCTCGTGCAGGGCCGTGCCGATGGTGACGAGGCCGTCGTAGACGAGCATGGTGCGGGAGTCCTCCAGGTTCGGGGTGGCGCCGAGGTCCGTGCCTGCCCTGCTCGTGCTCTTGATCAGGTCGTTGAGGGCGTCCAGGGCCGCCTTGGGCTCCGCGAGGTAGTGGGGGAGTTCGTTCGCGGTGGGCTCGCGGTCGTGGGTCGCCTTCCACCGCTTGGTCCAGGCGGCCAGTTCGGTGTCCCAGGCGGCCGGGTGCGCGGGGGCGGCGTACTGGACCGTCACCTTCGCCCCGCCGTCCTCGCCGCGCATCTGCGCCCAGTCCTTCTCTGACATGGCCTGCCGCAGCGAGGCGGCGTCGGAGCCGCTGACCAGGGTGAAGTGCCGGTCCGCGCAGGTCTGCTTGGCGAGCGTGAGTGCGAAGATCCGCAGGTGCAGGGTGCGCCCCGCGAAGTAGACGGTGTTGGCCGCGGAACCGCAGATATTGTTGGCGATCTGCTCGAACTGGCTGCCGGTCGAGCCGGCCTCGTCGATCCCCGGGGATTCGAAGGACATATCGGCGGGACCGGCCGGACCCGTCTCCTTGACCCCCCGGAACGCGCTCGCCAGCGACTCGACGTAGGCGTCCGGGCGGGTGTCGTAGACCAGCACCGTCCCGGCGTTCTCCCGGCCCCGCTCGCCGTTGAAGCTGGCCAGGGCCTCGGCCGCGTCGCCGTTGGTGGGGATGATCCGGGCCAGGCCGGGGAATCGTTGCTTCTCCCCGTCGACGTTCGCGATCCCGTCTCCGCTGATCCGGGAGGCGAGCACCGGGACGCCGTTTTCCGTCAGACGTTCCACGGCCTCCTCTGTGGCGTCGAGCGTGAGGTTGAAGCCCGTGACGGTCCGCAGCTTGTGCTTGCCGGATTCGGCCATGTCGAGCAGCGTGCTCACGACCTTGTCCTGATGGCCGTAGTTCCGCCCGGGGTTGGCCAGCACCAGCCGGATCTTGGGCACCTGGCCCTCGCCCGAGTTGGCCTGCCGCTGTCCCAGATAAGCGCCCTGGAGGTCGCTGCGCATCTGCCGCCGCAGCCCCGCCGCGTCCGACTGGAGGGGCAGCATCATCGCCACGGTGACGTGGGGCTGGTTCGCGATCCTCGTGTTCTCCTCCGAGATGGCCTTGGCCACGGCACTGATCTCCGGTGTGCCGAAGTCGTAGCCGCCGCCGTCGACGCCGATGCACTCGACGCCGATCTTCTCGATGCCGTTGTGGCAGGTGTCCGGCTTCTGCAGGGCGGGAACGCCGTATACGCAGGCGGTCACGAGCACCGCCACGCCCGCCAGCGCGTAGAGGAGCTTTCCCCACCTGGGCAGTCTGTTCCACCTGGGTATCCAGCTGGGCATCCCGGTTACCTCCTTCGGCCGAGCGCATCGGTACAGTCGCAGCGCAGCAACGGCTGCTCGTTCGCCGCCAGTTGGCTCCACTCGGTGGCTGTCGGGCCGAGTTCTCCGGCGCAGTCGAAGTCCATGGTCGACAGTTGCCTCAGCAACTGCTCCAGCGTGCGGGCCATTTCGCCCCCGGTCGGCCTGGTGCGCTCCTCGCACAGCCATACGGCGTGGAGCAGTTGGTCGACGGTGCGGCGCAGCGGCGGTCCGTCCACCCGTACCAGACCCTGGGCGCGCCTGCGGCGCTCGTCCGGCCCGCCCGGATATGGCGCCTGGGCGGTCTCCAGCAGTTCCTCGCACCACTGACGGGGGCGGCCGGGGAGGGCGGCGGCGAGGTGGCGGACCACGTCGTCGACGCCCCCGGAGACGAGGTGGTGGTTCATCCGGTGGGTCGTCACCGAGCGGAACGCACCGCCGCGCGGCTCGCTCACGGCATAGTGGTCGCGCAGCAGATGGTGGTCGGCGTACCAGACGGCACCGTCGCGCTCCAACCCGTACAGCCGGTGCACCAGCAACTGGCGCAGGCCGAAGTCCCCGATGAAATGCCGCTCGCAGCTGGGCCACCCGGTGTCGTTGAGCAGCCGCGCGACCTCATCTGCCGTCAGGCGCAGGACACGACCCGCCTGGTGATGGCGCAGCAGGACGTCCGCGCACTCCGGGTCGTGCGCCACCGACAGATGGGTGAGGAGATCGAGCCACTGGTCATGGTGCTCGTCCCGCAGCCGCACCGGCAGCTGGTCGAGGATCAGCTCCTGAAGCAGTACGTCCGTCACCGGCCGCTCGGGGGCGCCGTCCGGGTGGTGCAGCATGGCGTCCAGGATCGCCCGGTCGTTGGCATCCGTCTCCATCCGGTGGTCGGCGGCAGCGGTGGCCAGCCGGATCACCGTGTGAGGCCGTCCGCCGCTCAGCTGGGCCACGGCGGCGGTGATACGGCGGCGATGCGCACCGTCTTCCCGCTCTGCGCCCAGCTGTATTCGCTCGGTCGCCCGGCGGAGCTGGTCGCCGGTGAGGAAAGGCATCCGCAACAGGAGCACCCCGGCGGACAGCGGGCCCCGGTCCCCCTCCGGATCCCTGCGGCGGGACCAGGTGGCCGGCACCCCGTCCGCGGGCCGGAATGCCGCCACCTCCCTCGGTGGCAGACCCCCGTGCAGGAAGTCGCCGCCGTCGGCCCGGCGCGCCGTGCCCACGATGACCACGCGGTCGCGCTGCCCGCCCCGGCGGTCGGTGAGCACGGCGCGCAGCAGCCGTTCGCCCAACGGTTCTTCGGCGTGGTCCAGCAGCAGTCCCGGGCGGCCGACCCGGCCCAACCAGCCCCCCAGGCCGCCGTACGCCGCCTCCAGATCCTCACGCAGCGCCCGGAACAGAAAGCGCTCCGCGTCCCCCCGCCGCTCGTCGCCGGTCCGGAAGTCGGCGGCGAGCCTGCGCAGCCCGTGCTTGGGCTGGCCGGCCGCGCCGGGATACTCGCCGTAGATCCGGGTCAGTTCCGCCTCGCCCCGCGGCGTCAGGCGTTCGAAGAGGGAGTCGAGCAGCGCGGTGAGCGCGGCGGCCCCGTACGGGCCGAGCGTCTGTCCGGCCAGGACCTCCAGCATTTTCCGTACGGCCCCGAGGAGCGCGCCGCGCCAGAAGTCGCGCGCCCCCAGACCGAGCAGGCGCGGCTGCTGGATCAGCTCCTCGTACCGCGCGACCTCTGTACTGATCGCCTGACCGGTGTCGTCCGCGACGCCGGTCGCGATCACCGCCAGGCCCGCGAAGAACCGCGGGAAGGTGAACGCGCCGCCCGTTCCCCGCCAGGTGTGCAGCAGCCGGGCGGCCTCGACCAGGGCCTCGGTCATCGCCGAACGGGCACCGGGCTCCGGCCCGGCCCGGTCCGCGTACACCAGTGAGGCGCAGTCCAGACGGATCACCGGCACCTGGCGGGCGAAACGGTCGTGCACGGCCCGCAGCAGCCGCCCCTTGCCCATTCCCGGGCCGCCGGTGAGCAGCACCACGGGCAGGTCGGGGCCGTACAACGACTTGCGGTCGGCACCCGAGGGCGACCGCCCTAAGAGGTGTGCGAAGAAACCGTCCGCATCGAGGAGTTTCTCGAAGCCCAAGTCCTCATACACGCATCTCCCCCGTGGATGCTCTCCCGCCCCGGAGCGGGTGGCCGAAGTGGTGGATGGAGATTAGTGGAACATGAGACCTTCAGTCAGTACAACGGCCCTTACCCGAAAGGAAGTTGATGGTGGGAGCTGGGAACCCTTGGTGCGTCATGTCGTCGCTTCATGGCGCGGTGGGGACCGACGTGCCTGAGCTCCAGAGGGTATGAGTACGGCCGCCCAGCACGAAGTCGGCGCTCGGCGTGGCGTCGTACATGACGGTGTCGCCGCGGTCGGCTTCCTTCGCGTCCAGTGATGGGAACACCCTGCCCAAGATCACGCCGTCTGCGTGCACCCAGCTGAGCAGTCAGCGCCGGCCCGCCAAGATCGTCGCTTGGCGGGCCGGCGCGTCCGGGCCATGCCCCCGCTTCAGATGCAGATCACGATCTTTCCGCGTGTGCGTCCGAGCTCGGCGTGCGCGTGGGCGTCGGCGATCCGCTCGAGGGGATAGGTCTGTTCGATGCGGGGTGTGTAGCTGCCTTGCCGGCCCAGTTCCGCGGCCGCGGACAGGAGGGTGGAGTCGTTCTCCGCGTTGATCACATGCGTGCCCAGGCGCTGCCCGCCTGTGTGGTCGGCGACCGTCGCGACGCGCGTCGGGTCGCCCGTGATAGTGACGAGGTCGATCAGGGATCCGGAGGCCGCGGTGTCGAGCGCGATGTCGACGCCGTGCGGAGCGAGAGCGGAGAGGCGCTGCGCGAGGCCGGGGCCGTAGGTGGTGGGAACGGCGCCGAGAGAGGTGAGGAACTCGTGGTTGCGTTCGCCGGCTGTCCCGATCACGGTGGCACCTTGTGCCACCGCGATCTCGACTGCCGCACTGCCCACGCCTCCGGCGGCGCCTTCGACGAGAAGGGTGCGCCCCGCGAGGGAGTCGAGCGCGTTGAGGCCACGCATCGCGGTCACGGACGCGAGTCCGGCGCCCGCAGCCTGCTCATCGTTCCACGCGTCGGGGGCGTGGGCCCAGGCCGAGAGGATGACCAGCTCTGCGGTTGAGCCGGTGACACCGCCCAGCCCGAAGACGCGGTCGCCGATGCTCACCCCCTGTACTCCGTCACCGATTTCGTCGATCACGCCGGCAGCGTCGCGCCCGGGAATGGCGGGCAGTTCCAAGGGGATCAGCTGGTGCAGGGCGCCGGCGCGCAGCTTCCAGTCGATGGGATTGACGCTGGCCGCCGTGACGCGGACACGGATCTCACCAAGTCCGGGGTGGGGGTCGGGGGCCTGCTCGACAACCAGGCTCTCCGCTCCGCCGTATTCATGGAAGCGGGCTGCACGCATAATGTCCTGCCTTGCCTTTATAGGTCGAAATGAAGGTGTTCGTTCGACGCCAGTTACCTGATGAGGTGCAGATCGCCACGCCGGCAACCTTTCGGCCCGAGGCGGCCGGGTGCGGATCGGCGAGGTGGCCGAGCAGGCGGGGGGCCTCACCCGCCCGAAAGCCACGATCCTGCGCGTCGTCGGAATACCTGCCGTTGAGTCGATGCTCCGGAAGATATCCAGAAGGTTGGTCACCATCTGGATACCAAGACCGGAGACGGGAGCTCCTTGATGACGCAACGGCCACCGCTGCCACCCGACTTGTTCGACGAGCTGTGCCCCTCCTCGCTGCTACCTTTCCGCTTCGGTGACAAATGGGCATCCATGGTCGTCCGCTGCCTGGAAGACGGTCCGCGCAGATACTCCGAACTCCGCGTGCCGCTGGGCCGCGTCACCCCGAAGGCGCTCACCCAGTCGCTCCGCGGCTTGGAGCGGAACGGGTTCGTGTCACGCACGGTGTACGCCGACCCCAAACTGCGGGTGGAGTACGCGCTGACACCGCTGGGCCGCAGCACGCTGGAGCCGCTGGCCGCCGCGTGCCGATGGGCGACCGAGCACTGGGACGAGCTGCTCGACGCACGCGAGGGCGGCATCTCCTCCATCGGCTGACTCGAACCTGCGTTGGCGCAGGCCGCACCGGACGAGCCGCACCTCTGTGTTGACGGTCCTGAACGAGGGCGGCAGCTTCCTCACGCTCGGCGTCCGTGCGTAGTGGTGCACCTCGTACAGGGCGACCAGGGGCACCGGGGCGAACGATGCGGCAGCCGGTTGCTCCTCGCGGACCACGGGTGTCGAGGGCCTGCTCGCCGCCTCGCTCCGCTCGGCAGCGTGTGGGCCTGCTCGGGCGTCAGCAGCTTCCAGCCGTTGGCCAGAACCACCAACTGGGTGGCGTCTCGCGGGCCCGTTCCAGCGAGGAGCTGGTCGAGCGCGGCGCGCGGGCTCCTTGCAGCCCGGCTTGACCAGCTGGTCGGACATCCGGCGCCTGCGCTCGGGCGACATCGGGTCGATCAGGGCCTGGTTGCCGTCATGCGGGTCGGTGGAGGGCCAGCGGTGCGCGACGGTGATCCGCGGACCGTGCCGGGCCCGGTTACGGGTCTGGGATGTCGGCCTGCTCGTACGGCCCGTACGCGCGGATCGGCATCCCGGTCGAGCGCTGTCCGTCGTCCGCGCCGCAGGAGCGGCGCGGAACGGCTGACCGGAAGGCCGGACGCACTGAGCGCCGGGCTGCCCCGGCAGCGGGTCAGCCGGAGATCCGGCGTGGGCCGTGGGTGGGTTCGGGATGGGGTGTTGCGGCGATCCATTGGGCGAGGGAGGCCAGTGTGGTTTCGGCGCTGTCCGCCATGTAGTCGCGCAGCGCGTCGAGGTCGCTGCGAGTGGTGCCCAGCACGGGGTCGAGGCGCAGGAGTTGCCAGGACTGCTGGACGACGGTCCCGCGTCCCTGGGGTCGGAAGGTCCAGCTCCATCGCACGATGCCGTCCTCGGCGCCGCCGACGACAAACGTGAAGGCGGTGCCGGGGTCGGCCCGCACGATCTGGGAGCGAGTGGTCCACTGCCTGCCGTCCTTGTGGTTGCGGCCGCTGAACCAGGCGCCGACCCGGGGCCCCGCATCCTGGTCGAAGGCGACATCGGTGGCGTTGGGGCTCCACCGGCGGATCGCGGGCACGTCGCTGACGAGGTCGTAGACCCGGGCGGGGGTGGCGTCGACCCACGCGCGTCTGGTGAAGGCGAAATCCGCCGCGTTCAGGGTCTCGAAGGGGTCATGTGCGCGGGCGGCGGTACTCAAAGGGTCCTCCTGGATGAGCGGCGGGGTGAGGCCCACTTCATCGCGGCCCGGACCGGCGAGCCAGACCCGCTGGTGCCTATCCATGGCGGGGAGAGGCTGTGTGCTGCGGGCCGTCTCATACTCAGAGCCATGAACGGGAAATCACAGCTCGGGGACTTCCTGCAGACGCGGCGCTCCCAGCTGAGCCCCGATGAGGCGGGGGTGCCCACCTACGGTGAGCGTCGGCGTGTGCCGGGGCTTCGCCGCGAGGAGTTGGCGCTGGCGGCGGGGGTGAGCGCCTCCTACTACGCCCGGCTGGAACAGGGACACTCGCTCAACGCCTCACCGGAGGTGCTGGACGCGATCGCCCGGGCCCTGCGGCTGGACGAGTCCGAACGCCGGCACCTGCACGACCTGGCCCGGTCGGCCAAACCCCACAAGCGGCGCCGCCCCGCACCGGAGCGCGTGACGCAGGCCGCCACCCAACTGCTGGACGCGCTCGGGCACGTCCCCGCGATCGTGATCGGCCGGCGCAGCGACGTCCTGGCGTGGAACCGGCTGGGTCACGCGCTGTTCGCCGGGCATCTCGACCCCGGCGCCCCGGACATTCCGGCGCAGCGCCCCAACATGGCCAGGCTGGTGTTCCTCGACGCCCACACCCGCGACCTGTACGCAGACTGGCCGAGCAAGGCCAGGGCGGTGGTGGGGAACCTGCGGCTGGTGGCGGGCAAGTACCCGCAGGACGCAGCACTGCACACGCTGCTGGGTGAACTGAGCGCACGGAGTGAGGACTTCGCGTCCATGTGGGCCGATCACCGGGTCAAGGCGTGCGCGGTCGCCGAGTACGAGATGCAGCACCCGCTGGTCGGTTCGCTGACCGTCACGCAGCAGACTTGGAGCCAGGAGCCGGGGCCCAGCATCGTGGCTGCCACCGCCGCGGCCGGCACACCCTCGCGAGTCGCCCTGGACCTCCTCGCCCAGGCCGTCGCCCAGACCGCCCCCGCCCGTTCGGACAGCCGTCTCAGCACCGGCTGACACCGCACCCCTCCCTCCGGTCGGCCCGCACGTGCCCGCGGGCCGGTCCCGGCCGGGCAACCATCCACCCCATGCGTAGGCGTGCCGCTTCCGCATGCCCGAAAAGCAGTGAAGGAACCCCGTGTTCACCAAGCTCCCCAAGTCCGTGATCCTAGCCGCCGCTGCGATCGCGGTCGCGATGGCCGCTCCGGCCCCGGCATCCGCCGCCGCGCCGCCGCTCGACCACGCGCGTACCGCCGTCCACTTCGACCTGGCCAGGGGCCGGACACCGGAGAACATCGCGCTGGCCTCGGACGGCACCGCTTACATCACCTTCGCCAAGGCCCGTCAGATCGCCGCGGTCTCCCGCCGCGGTGACGTCCGGATCCTGGCCACCCTGCCCGCACCCGCCGACGGCGGCGTGCGCACCCCGGCCCTGGGCTTCCCGCTGACTACCGGCATCGTCCGAGCCCACGACGGCACCCTGTACTTCCTCTACGCCACCGGCACCGCGGACCTGACCGGCGTATGGCGCCTGCGGCCGGGTGGCCGACCGCAGCGCATCGCCGCACTGCCCGCCACCGGCCTGCCCAACGGTCTGGCCCTGGACGCCCGCACCCGCACGCTGTATGTCACCGACTCCGCCCTCGGAACCATCTGGCGTGTGCCCGCCTCCGGCGGCACCGCCACCGCCTGGTCCACCGACCCGGCACTGGCCCCCGCCGGATTCCTCGGCGCCAACGGCCTGAAGATCCACAACGGGGCGGTCTGGGCCACCAACCTCGACGAGGGCACCATCGTCCGCATCCCGATCCTCCCCGGACAACGCGCCGGCACCGCCCAGGTCACCGCCACCGGTCTGACGGGGATCGACGACTTCGCCTTCACGAGCCGTGGCGACGACCAGATCATCGCCGCCCTCAACACCGTCAACGAGGTCGCCCTGATCAGGCCCGACGGCACTCGGACCACCGTCCTGACCGCCGCCGACGGCCTCCAGGGCCCCACCTCCATCGCCCTGCGCGGCAACACCGTCCACGTCCTGAGCGCTGCCTACCTCACCGCGAAGGACCCCAACCTCCTCCGCGCCCGACTGGGCCGCTGAACCCCGCTCGGCACCCAGGCGCACACCGGCCTGGGGAGCACACCGGTTCCGCGGACCGGCCCCGACCAAACTTGCACTCCACCGAGACCCCATGCACGACGTGCGCGATATCACCGTGGGTGATGTCACCATCACCCGGATCGAGGCCTCCGCTCCACCCTGATAGCGGGCGTAGAGGAAGTGGCCGGTTGCACGAGAGCCGGAGCCTGGGCCGTCCCATTGCCGCGTACGTGCGCGAGGCCACCGGTTCGGACCGCCGGGCGTATGAGTCCCGTCAAAGGTGTGGGGTCCGCCGTATGAGACGCGTCAAGGAACGCGGGATCCGGCCAGAAGGGCGGTTTCCTCTAATCGTCCGTTCCACCCGAACCTCACTCCAGGAGTTCGCGATGGCCGATCTGGCCTTCGTCGTCACCACAGTCGCGGTGTTCGCGCTCGTGGCCCTCGTCGCCAAAGGGGTGACGAAGCTGTGACCGCCGAGAACATGGTCGGCCTGATCGTGGCCGTCGCCCTGCTGGGCTACCTCGTCCTCGCCCTGATCTTCCCGGAGAGGTTCTGAGATCGCCATGGGCCCCGTCCTCGCCGGCGTGCTCCAGCTGCTCGCGCTCATAGCGGCGCTCGCGCTCGCCTACGTCCCCCTCGGCAACCACATGGCCAAGGTCTACTCCTCCGACAAGCACTGGCGCGTGGAGAAGTGGATCTACAAGGGCATCGGTGCCGACCCGAACACCGAGATGCGCTGGCCGGCCTACCTGCGCGGTGTCCTCGCCTTCTCGGCGGTGGGCGTCCTCTTCCTCTATCTGCTCCAGCGGCTGCAGGGCGTGCTGCCCGGTTCGCTCGGCTTCAAGGCGATCGACCCGGACCAGGCGTTCAACACCGCCGCGTCCTTCGTCACGAACACCAACTGGCAGTCGTACTACGGCGAGCAGGCCATGGGCCACGTCGTACAGACCGCCGGTCTGGCCGTGCAGAACTTCGTCTCCGCGGCCGTCGGCATCGCGGTGGCGGTGGCGCTGGTCCGGGGCTTCGCCCGGTCCCGGACCGGTGAGCTCGGCAACTTCTGGTCGGACCTGGTGCGCGGTGTGACCCGCATCCTGCTGCCGCTCTCCGTCGTCGCCGCGATCGTACTGGTCGCCTGCGGCGCCATCCAGAACTTCTCCGGTATCCACGAGGTCGGCCAGTTCATGGGCGGCGACCAGCAGTGGAACGGCGGGGCGGTCGCCTCGCAGGAGGCCATCAAGGAGATCGGCACCAACGGTGGCGGCTACTTCAACGCCAACAGCGCGCACCCGTTCGAGAACCCGACACCGTTCACGAACCTCTTCGAGATCTTCCTTCTGCTGGTCATCCCGTTCGCGCTGACCCGCACCTTCGGCATCATGGTCGGCTCCGTCAAGCAGGGCTACGCGATCCTCGCCACCATGGGCACCATCTGGGTCGGCTTCATCGCGCTGATGATGTGGACCGAGTTCGCGCACCACGGACCGGCGTTCCAGATGGCCGGGGGTGCGATGGAGGGCAAGGAGACCCGCATCGGGGTCGGCGCCTCGTCGATCTTCGCGGTGTCCACCACGCTCACCTCGACCGGCGCCGTGGACTCCTTCCACTCCTCCTTCACCGGGCTGGGCGGCGGCATCACGATGCTCGGCATGCAGCTCGGCGAGATCGCGCCCGGCGGCACCGGCTCCGGCCTCTACGGCATGTTGATCATGGCGGTCATCGCGGTGTTCATCGCCGGCCTGATGGTCGGCCGCACGCCCGAGTACCTGGGCAAGAAGATCGGCACCCGCGAGATCAAGTTCGCGGCCTGCTACATCCTGATCACCCCGGCCCTGGTGCTCATCTTCACCGCTGTCGCGATGGCGCTGCCGACCCCGGGCCATTCGATGACCAACAGCGGCGCGCACGGATTCTCCGAGATCCTCTACGCCTACACGTCCGCCTCCAACAACAACGGCTCGGCGTTCGCCGGCCTGAACGCGGACACGCAGTGGTTCAACAGCACCCTGGGCCTGGCGATGATCCTGGGCCGGTTCCTGCCGATGGTGTTCGTGCTGGCGCTGGCGGGCTCGCTCGCCGAGCAGAAGCCGGTACCGGCCACCGCGGGCACGTTGCGCACCGAGAAGCCGCTGTTCACGGGTCTTCTGGTGGGTGCGATCCTGATCATCACCGGTCTGACCTACTTCCCGGCTCTCGCGCTGGGACCGCTCGCCGAGGGGCTGGCGTCATGACGACCGACGTAACGAAGCAAGAAGACCCGATGCCCACAGCCACTCCCACCCGGGCACCCCACCAGGACGTCCCCACCGGTCACAAGGAGAGCAGGGTCGGCGCGGGCCTTTTCGACCCGAAGCAGTTGCTGAAATCGCTGCCGGCCGCTCTGCGCAAGACCGACCCGCGGGTGATGGTCAAGTCACCCGTGATGTTCGTGGTGTGGATCGGGTCCGTACTGACGACGGTGTTCTCCTTCAAGGATCCGGGCGACTGGTTCGGCTGGACGATCAGCGCCTGGCTCTGGCTCACCGTGATCTTCGCCAATCTGGCGGAGGCGGTCGCCGAGGGCCGGGGCAAGGCCCAGGCCGACACCCTGCGCAGGGCCAAGACCGACACGGTGGCCCGACGGCTCGTTGGCGAGTCCGAGGAGCAGGTGCCAGGCACCGAACTGCGTATCGGCGACCGGGTCGTCTGCGAGGCGGGTGACGTCATCCCCGGCGACGGTGACGTCGTCGAGGGCGTGGCCTCCGTCGACGAGTCGGCGATCACCGGCGAGTCGGCCCCCGTCATCCGCGAGTCCGGCGGTGACCGGTCCGCCGTCACCGGCGGCACGAAGGTGCTCTCCGACCGGATCGTCGTCAAGATCACGACGAAGCCGGGGGAGACCTTCATCGACCGGATGATCAACCTGGTCGAGGGCGCCGCACGGCAGAAGACGCCCAACGAGATCGCGCTGAACATCCTGCTCGCCTCGCTGACCATCGTCTTCCTGCTGGCGGTGGCCACCTTGCCGCCGCTCGCGGACTACGCGGGCACCCACCTGAACATGGTCGTGCTGGTGGCCCTCCTGGTCTGTCTGATCCCGACCACGATCGGCGCCCTGCTCTCCGCGATCGGCATCGCGGGCATGGACCGGCTGGTGCAGCGCAACGTGCTCGCCATGTCGGGGCGCGCGGTCGAGGCGGCCGGTGACGTCTCCACCCTGCTGCTCGACAAGACCGGCACCATCACGTTGGGCAACCGGCAGGCGTCCGAGTTCGTGCCGGTGGGCGGGACGACGGAGGCCGAACTCGCCGACGCCGCCCAGCTGTCGTCGCTGGCCGACGAGACACCCGAGGGCCGCTCCATCGTCGTACTGGCGAAGGAGAATCACGGGCTGCGCGAGCGCCACCAGGGCGAGCTGTTCGGTGCCGAGTGGATCCCCTTCACCGCGCAGACCCGCATGTCGGGCGTGGACGTCGACGGGCGCAGGATCCGCAAGGGCGCCGCCGGTTCGGTCGTCGCCTGGGTGAAGGAGCAGGAGGGTACGGTCGCCGACGACGCCGACACGATCTCCAACCGGATCTCCCAGGCCGGCGGCACCCCGCTGCTCGTCGCGGTCGAGGACGAGCAGGGCGCCCGTGTTCTCGGCGTCATCCACCTCAAGGACGTCGTCAAGGACGGCATGCGGGAGCGGTTCGATGAGCTGCGCCGCATGGGCATCAAGACAATCATGATCACGGGCGACAACCCGCTGACGGCCAAGGCGATCGCCGAGGAGGCCGGCGTCGACGACTTCCTCGCGGAGGCCACCCCCGAGGACAAGATGGCGCTCATCAAGCGGGAGCAGGCGGGCGGCAAGCTCGTCGCGATGACCGGCGACGGCACCAACGACGCACCCGCGCTGGCCCAGGCGGATGTCGGCGTGGCGATGAACACCGGCACGTCGGCCGCCAAGGAGGCCGGCAACATGGTCGACCTCGACTCCAACCCGACCAAACTCATCGAGATCGTCGAGATCGGTAAGCAACTCCTCATCACACGGGGCGCGTTGACGACGTTCTCCATCGCCAACGACGTCGCCAAGTACTTCGCGATCATCCCGGCGCTGTTCGCCGCGGTCTACCCGGGCCTGGACAAGCTCAACATCATGGGCCTGTCCTCACCGGACTCCGCCATTCTCTCCGCCGTCATCTTCAACGCGCTGATCATCATCGCGCTGGTCCCGCTCTCCCTGAAGGGCGTGCAGTACCGGCCCGTCAGCGCCGACAAGATGCTCCGGCGCAACCTGACGATCTACGGCCTGGGCGGCCTGATCGCCCCCTTCGTCGGCATCAAGCTCATCGACCTGCTCATCTCCCTCATCCCCGGGATCGGCTGAAGGCCATGAACAACTCCGTAACCAACACCGCCCGGTTGCTCTGGGCGGGCCTGCGAGCGCTGCTCGTGCTGACCCTGGTGACCGGCGTCATCTACCCGCTGGTCGTCACCGGTATCGCCCAGGGATTGTTCCGCGACCAGGCCAACGGCTCCGAGATCACATCGGACGGCAAGGTCGTCGGCTCGTCCCTCATCGGGCAGTCGTACAACCTGCCGCTCAAGAAGGGCCAGGAGACCCCGATGCCGGACCTGAAGTGGTTCCAGGGGCGTCCGCAGAACGGCCTCGGCACCAACAGCGTCAACACCCGGTACAGCCTGATTCTGTCCGGCGCCACCAACCGGTCCGCCGACAACGAGGACCTGGTCGACTGGGTGACCGCCGCCAAGGCCGCCGTCGTCAAGGACAATTCGGTGAACGGCTACACCGTGAAGCCGTCCGAGGTGCCCGCCGACGCGGTGACCTCCTCCGGTTCCGGCCTCGACCCGGACATCTCCCCGCAGTACGCGGACATCCAGGTCCACCGGGTCGCCGAGAAGAACGGCCTCCCCGTGGACCGGGTGGAGAAGCTGGTCGATGACCACACCGAGGGCCGCACCCTCGGCTTCATGGGCGAGCCGCGAGTGAACGTCCTGGAGCTCAACACCGCGCTCAGGGAACTCCTGGCGAAGAGCTGATGGCATTACACGTCCCACGGGGGAGTCGGCGGTCCGGGAGCGATCCGGGCCGGCCGACTCCCGCCGTCATCGAGCCGGCAGGGCCCGACGACGTACGACAGGAAAGGCGAACTCCCATGACACGGGTGCTGGTGGTGGAGGACGACCCGCAGCTCGTGCGGGCCCTCGTCATCAATCTCCAGGCACGCCGGTACGGGGTCGACGCGGCCCCCGACGGCACCACCGCTCTCCGGCTCGCCGCCGCGCGTCAGCCCGACGTGGTCCTGCTCGATCTCGGACTGCCCGACATGAACGGCGTCGATGTCATCAAGGGTCTGCGTGGCTGGACCCGTGTACCCATTCTGGTGCTGTCCGCCCGGCAGGGGTCCGACGAGAAGGTCGCCGCGCTCGACGCAGGTGCCGACGACTACATCACCAAGCCGTTCAGCATGAACGAACTGCTCGCCCGGCTGCGGGCCGCCGTCCGCCGCACCGAGGAGGCACCGCTCGAACCCGGTACGACGCTCGTCGAGACCGCCGGCTTCACCATCGACCTGCTGGCCAAGAAGGCCGTACGGGGCGATCACGACGTACGGCTCACGCCCACCGAGTGGCACCTGCTGGAGATCCTGGTCACCAACCCCGGACGGCTCATCTCGCAGAAGCACCTGCTCCTGGAAGTCTGGGGCGCCTCCGAGAGCAACAAGACCAACTACCTGCGGGTCTACATGGCCCAGCTGCGGCGCAAACTGGAAACAGACCCCGCCCACCCCCGCTACCTCATCACCGAGCCCGGCATGGGCTACCGCTTCGAAGGATGAACATGGCACGCGGCAAGCTCCGGATCTACCTCGGCGCGGCCCCCGGCGTCGGCAAGACCTACGCCATGCTCTCCGAGGCGCACCGACGCGTGGAGCGGGGAACCGACTGCGTGGTCGCCTTCGTGGAGCACCACCACCGGCCGCGCACCGAGGTCATGCTGCACGGCCTGGAGCAGATCCCGCGCAAGGAACTGGCCTACCGGGACAGCACGTTCACGGAGATGGACGTGGAGGCGGTCCTCGCGCGCCGCCCCCAAGTGGCGCTGGTGGACGAACTGGCTCATACCAACATTCCCGGCTCGCGCAACGACAAGCGCTGGCAGGACGTGGAGGAACTGCTCGCCGCCGGTATCGACGTCGTCTCGACGGTCAACATCCAGCACCTGGAGTCGCTCGGTGACGTCGTGGAGTCGATCACCGGCGTACGGCAGCGGGAGACCGTGCCGGACGAGGTCGTACGCCGGGCCGACCAGATCGAACTGGTCGACATGTCCCCGCAGGCGCTGCGCCGACGCATGGCGCACGGCAACATCTACAAGTCCGACAAGGTCGACGCGGCCCTGTCCAACTACTTCCGGCCCGGCAACCTCACGGCCCTGCGCGAGCTGGCGCTGCTGTGGGTGGCCGACCGGGTCGACGCCTATCTGACCGAGTACCGCAGCGAGCACCGGGTCTCCGCGATCTGGGGCTCGCGCGAGCGGATCGTCGTCGGCCTGACCGGCGGCCCCGAGGGCCGCACGCTGATCCGCCGCGCGTCCCGGCTGGCAGAGAAGGGGGCGGGCGGCGAGGTGCTGGCCGTCTACATCTCGCGCAGCGACGGCCTGACCGCTGCCTCCCCGAAGGAACTGGCCGTCCAGCGCACCCTCGTCGAGGACCTCGGCGGCACCTTCCACCACGTCGTCGGCGACGACATACCGGTCGCGCTCCTCGACTTCTCGCGCGGGGTCAACGCCACCCAGATCGTCCTCGGCGTATCCAGGCGCAAGGGATGGCAGTACGTCTTCGGACCGGGCGTCGGTGCCACGGTCGCCCGCGAATCCGGGCCGGACCTCGACGTGCACCTCATCACCCACGACGAGGTCGGCAAGGGACGAGGACTTCCGGTCGCCCGCGGCGCACGCCTCGGCCGGTCCCGCCTGATCTGGGGCCGGCTCGCCGGCCTCGGCGGACCCCTCCTGCTGACCTGGGTGCTGAGCAGCCTGTTCCCCAACGTCGGGCTCGCCAACGACATGCTGCTCTTCCTGGCCATGACGGTGGCGGCGGCCCTGCTGGGAGGCCTCTTCCCCGCCCTGGCCTCGGCGGCGACCGGTTCCCTGCTGCTGAACTGGTACTTCACCCCGCCCGTGCACACCCTCACCATCGCCGACCCGAAGAACATCGTCGCCATAGCCATATTCGTCGGGGTCGCCGTCTCCGTGGCCTCCGTCGTCGACCTGGCCGCCCGCCGCACCCACCAGGCGGCGCGGCTGCGTGCCGAGTCCGAGATCCTTTCCTTCCTGGCCGGCAACGTCCTGCGCGGCGAGACCAGCCTGGAAGCGCTCCTCGAACGCGTCCGCGAGACCTTCGGCATGGAGTCGGTGGCTCTCCTGGAGCGCGAGAGTGACGTGGCGCCCTGGACCTGCGCCGGCAGCGTGGGCCCGCGGCCCTGCGCGGTCCCCGACGACGCGGACGTCGACGTACCGGTCGGCGACCATATGGCGCTGGCCCTGACCGGACGCGTCCTGCCGGCCGAGGACCGGCGAGTGCTCGCGGCCTTCGCCGCACAGGCCGTCGTCGTCCTGGACCGTCGCAGGCTCCAGGAGGAAGCCGACCGGGCTCGGGCGCTGGCCGAGGGCAACCGCATCCGCACCGCCCTGCTGGCCGCTGTCAGCCACGACCTGCGTACCCCGCTGGCCGGGATCAAGGCCGCGGTCACCTCCCTGCGCTCCGACGACGTCGAGTGGTCGCAGCAGGACCAGGCGGACCTGCTGGAGGCCATCGAGGACGGCGCCGACCGCCTCGACCACCTCGTCGGCAACCTCCTCGACATGTCCCGCCTCCAGACCGGCACGGTCAGCCCGATCATCCGCGAGACCGACCTCGACGAGGTAGTGCCCATGGCGCTCGGCGGTGTACCCGATGCCGGCGTGGAACTCGACATCCCGGAAACCCTGCCCATGGTCGACGTCGACCGGGGACTCCTGGAACGGTCCGTCGCCAACATCGTCGAGAACGCGGTGAAATACAGTCCGGCGGACACCCCCGTACTGGTGTCGGCGAGCGCCATCGCGGACCGGGTGGAGGTGCGCGTCGTGGACCGCGGTCCGGGCGTCCCCGACGAAGCCAAGGACCGCATCTTCGAACCCTTCCAGCGCTACGGCGACTCCCCGCGCGGCAATGGCGTCGGCCTCGGCCTCGCGGTCGCCCGCGGCTTCGCCGAGGCCATCGGCGGCACCCTGCACGCCGAAGACACGCCGGGCGGCGGCCTCACCATGGTGCTGAGCCTGCCAAGGGCGGCGAGCCTGTCTTCGGCATCGGCATCGGCATCGGACCTGCCGGCCGCGGCCACGTCCTGAGGCAGGCGCGTGAAGAGGGGCCCTTCCCGTCACTTGGGGTCCCTGTCCATGGGTCGGATGGCGTCACATGATGTCGCGAGTGGCGCGGCTTGGTGCCATCCGGTGTCGCCTGGCGCCGTTCCCTGCTCCCAAAGGCTCATTGGCGAGCAGGGCGCCACCCTGACTCAGGTGGGCGCCAGTATGTTTTCGCAGCTCAGAGTGGTTGCGTGAGCTGGCTGATCCAGGTGTGTCGCCGCACGGCTTGCATGTGGCGCCATGGTGGTGCCATCATGGCGCCATGGACCTGACTCCGTATGTCGACTCCCTCCGCCGTGAACTCGCGGTGGCCGCCGAAGCCGGCGGCGACGAAGCCCGCCAGCTGGCAGAGAGGCTCACCGCTCCTCTGGAGTCGGCGACTCGGCTGACCTTGCTCAATGTGCTGTCCGCCGCGATGGACGAGATCACCCGCGAACTCGCCCCCGGCTCGGTCGACGTACGGTTGCGCGGGCTCGATCCCGACTTCGTGGTGACGCCCCCGCCCATCTACGGCGGCGCCCTCGCGGAGCCCGCCGCGCCCGTCGAACCACTCAGGACCCTGGCCCCCGCTGAAGGCGACGAGGGCGGCACCGCCCGCGTCAACCTGCGGCTGCCGACCCACCTCAAGTCCCGCGCCGAGGAGGCCGCGACCCGCGAGGGTCTGTCGGTCAACGCGTGGCTGGTGCGCGCCGTCTCGGCCGCGGTCGACGGCGGCACCCGGCCACGTACGACGGAGAAGACCCAGAACGTCGGACAGAGCTTCACGGGCTGGGTGCGCTAACCGCGCCACCGCCCGCACCCCCAGCAAAAGCACAGCACCCACACCACGTCCCACCAGCGGGGACGCTCCGAAGACTCAAGAGGACGGGACAGCCATGCCTTCTTTCGACACTCCCGAACCGATCTCGGTCACCGCCTACGTGTACGCCGGTTCCCTCCAGTTCACCGCGGGCGACCGCCTCGACACCGTCGTCGAGGTGCGGCCCCGCGACCCGAAGAAGGACCTGGACGTACGGGCGGCCGACCAGACCGAGGTCGCCTACGCGAGCGGCACCCTGACCGTCACCACGCCCAAGGCCAATCTGCTCGGGCGCGGCGGCACCGTCGACGTGACGGTGGAACTGCCCACGGGCTCGAACATCGACGTGACCGGCGCCGGGGCCAGGGTGCTCGGCGAGGGCCGGCTCGGCGAGGTCCGCGTGAAGACCTCGGCCGGCGACGTCCGCCTCGACACCACCGGCCCGCTGCAACTGAAGGCGTCGCACGGCTCGACCATCGTCGACCGGGTCGAAGGCATGGCCGAGATCACCAGCAGCACCGGCGACGTGCGCGTCGGCCTCGTCGACGGCCCCGCCGTCCTGAAGAACTCGCACGGCGCCACGACCGTCGGCGCCGTGACCGGCGAACTGCGAGTGAACGGCGCCAACGGCGCCATCGACATCAGGCGCGCAGAGGCGTCGGTCACCGGCACCACCACCAACGGCCTCCTTCGCGTCGCCGAAGTCGCCCGTGGCACCGTCCAGTTGGAGACCTCCAACGGCTCCATCGAGGTCGGCATCCGTGAGGGCGCCGCCGCCTGGCTCGACGTCAGCTCCAACCGCGGTCAGGTACGCAACGCGCTCGCCGCGTCCGAGGCCCCGGAGCAGACCGAGGACACCGTCAAGGTCCGCGCACGGACCAACTGGGGCAACATCGATGTCCTCCGCGCCAAGGGCTGAGCCCTGGCCCCGAGAACTCGCCCCTCATCCCAGTCACTTCACCCTTCGAAGGGGAGGACCACATGCCTTCATCTGTCATGCCCGCGTCCAGTCGAGGGGACGGTCCCGCGTCGCCGCCCGCCGTCTCCGCCCTCGGTCTGCGCAAGTCGTACGGCGACAAGACCGTCCTCGACGGCATCGATCTGCACATCCCGGCCGGGTCCGTCTTCGCGCTGCTCGGCCCGAACGGGGCCGGCAAGACCACCGTCGTGAAGATCCTGTCCACGCTCATCACCGCCGACAGCGGGCAGGCCCAGGTCGCGGGCCATGACGTCGCCGCGTCACCTGACGGCGTGCGGGCGGCGATCGGTGTGACGGGTCAGTTCTCCGCCGTCGACGGCCTGATCACCGGCGAGGAGAACATGTTCCTCATGGCGGACCTGCACCACCTCCCCAAGAGCGAGGGGCGGAAGGTGGCCGC
>NZ_MUBA01000340.1 GCF_002154575.1 Streptomyces bobili | reverse complement strand
TGTTCGGCCGGACACCGCCGGGCCGCGGTCCGGCGGTGTCCGGCCGAACACGGTCCTGCGGTACGGGTCGACCTGTGCGGGGCGTTTCGCGGGCGGTGGTCCGGGCCGTAGGAAATGCGCCAGGAATTCCGGCCGAGAGGCCCACCCGATATCTCTCCGCGTATGATCTCCCCTAGGCCTGCGGGTCGTGAAGCGGGTTCTCGGTCCTGGCGGAAAAAGGGCGTCCGCTTCCCTCCGGTTGTGAAAGTGGCTGGCGTCGGTACCGGTGTCGTGGAATTATCCAGAACGATCACGGGACCACCTGATCGCATAGGTCGAGTATCCGCCTGCAGAGGGAATCAACAGTGCCTTTCCAGCAGTTCCGCCCCGCCGTCGTCGCCGCCTCCACGATGTCCTTCCTGCTCCTCGGGACGGCCGGTGTCCATGCCGAAGAGCCTGCTCAGGCCCGGTCGGCCCCCGATATCGCGGTCACCAAGGTGATGCGGCACCTCGACGCGCTCCAGAAGATCTCCGACGCGAACAACGGCAACCGGGCGCATGGCACGACCGGTTATCAGGCGTCCGTCGACTATGTCAGGGCCAAGCTCGACGGGGCTGGATTCATCACCTCGATCCAGGAATTCGAGTTCGCCGGAAAGAAAAGCTGGAACCTCATTGCCGACTGGCCCCGCGGGGGTGATTCCGGAAAGGTCCTGATGGTCGGCGCGCACCTCGACTCGGTGGACACGAGCCCCGGAATCAACGACAACGGTTCCAGTGTCGCGGCCATCCTCGAGACCGCGCTCACGGTGTCCGCGAAGAAGGTCGCTCCCGCCCAGCACCTCCGGTTCGCCTTCTGGGGCACGGAGGAGGAGACGTACATCGGGTCGACGCACTACGTGAACACCCTGCCGGCGGCCGAACTGTCGAAGATCACCGCCTATCTGAACTTCGACATGATCGGCTCACCGAACCCCGGGTACTTCGTCTACGACCAGAGCCCCGAGATCGCCCGGCACTTCGACCGGTACTTCACCGCCAAGGGCATCCCCACCGAGCCCGCCACCGCGCTCAACGGGCGCAGCGACCACGAGCCGTTCCTGGCCAAGGGCGTCGCGGTCGGCGGCATCTTCACCGGCTCGGCCGAGATCAAGACCCCGGAGCAGGCGGCGAAGTGGGGCGGCACCGCCGGAGAGGCCATGGACAAGTGCTACCACCTGGCCTGCGACACCCCCGCCAACATCGACCGGGGTGCCCTGGACGTCAACACCGACGCCGTCGCGGCGATGGTGTGGAAGCTGGGCGTGCGCCCCTGACCCCCTGATCCCCTCATCCGGTGATCAGGGACGCACGGCTCCCGGTCAGCGGGCGGGCGGCCAGCTTGGCCAGCCGGTCCCGGTCCACCTTGCCCGTGGGCCCGACCGGCAGGGCCGGCAGGACGAGCACGTGTTCGGGGAGCATGTAACTGGGGAGCGTCCCGGCGAGATGGCGGCGGACCAGGCCGCCGGAGAGTTCCCGCCCGGCGTCCGCGGCCACCGCCGCCACGATCTGCGGACCGTCGTCGCCGTCCAGCGTGGTCACCGCGCAGTCCACCGCCCCCGGCACCTGCCGCAGCGCGGCCAGCACCTCGCCCAGTTCGATCCGGTAACCGCGCACCTTGACCTGGTCGTCCCGCCGGCCCCGGAACTCCAGGTTGCCGTCGGCCATCCAGCGGGCCCGGTCGCCCGTGGCGTACATGCGCTCGCCCGCCAGGCCGCTCACCGTGTCGGCGGTGAACTTCCCGGCCGACAGCCGCGGATCGCCCACGTATCCGTCGGCCACCACCACGCCGGCGATGTGGAGGTCGCCCTCGACGCCGATCGGGCACGGTTTGCGGTCGCCGTCCAGGACGTAGTAGCGGGCGTTCTGGATCGGCTTGCCGTACGGGACACTCGTCCACGACGGGTCGATCTCGCCCACGTCGAAGTGGTTGGACCAGATCGTCGCCTCCGTCGCCCCGCCCAGTGCCACCACGTGCGCCTTCGGGAAGCGGGCCCGCACACGGTCCGGGAGGGTCAGCGGCACCCAGTCGCCGCTGAGGAAGACCAGGCGCAGGCTCGGCGGCGGGCCGCCCTCGTGCGGGGCGTCGGCGAAGGACATCACCATGCCGAGCGCGGCCGGCGCCGAGTCCCAGAAGGTGACCGGCTCACGCAGCATGATGTCCAGCAGCCGCTCCCCGTCGGCGAGTTCGGCCGGGGGTACGACGCGCAGGCTGGCGCCCGCCGCGAGGATCCCCAGCAGGTCGTAGACGGACAGGTCGAAGGTGAGCGCGGTCACCCACAGCAGGCAGTCGTCCGGGCCGACCGCGTAGGTCTCGTTCACCCACTGGATGACGTTGACGGCGCTGCGGTGGCGCACCGAGACGCCCTTCGGCACGCCGGTGGAGCCGGAGGTGAAGATGACGTACGCGGTGTCGTCGGCGCCGGGGCCGGCCGGCAGCGGCAGGTCACGGGCCGTCTCGACGTCGCTCCAGGTGCTGACCACCGGCGTGCCCGGCGTGCCCGCGCCGCGCGGTGCGGGGCGCAGGACGACGTCGTAGCGGTCCCGCAGCACCGCCGGCCAGTCGTCTCCGGTGCGGCGGCGGACCTCCGCCCGCACCGGCAGGCCGAGCTGGTCGGCGATGCGGTCGAACCACCGGGCGGGCACGTGCAGATGACCGCTCCGCGCGTCCTCGCCCGGCTCCGCGAGGTCCGCGAGAACCACCGCCCCGCCCGGCGCCAGTACGCCGAGGGCGTCCCGCAGCACCGACCGCAGGTACGCGAAGCCGGGGAAGAACTGGGCGACGCTGGCCAGCAGCACCACGTCGGCGCTCACCGACGGCACCACACGCCCCAGCTCGTCGGCCGGCGCGTGCACGAACCGCGCGTCCCCGCCCGACTCGCCGGCGGCCCGCCGCAGTGCCACGGACGAGACGTCGAGGCCCGTGTAGGCGGCGACCCGGTCGCGCAGCGCGCCCGCCACCAGACCGGCACCACAGCCCACCTCGACGACCCGCGGCCGTTCCGCCACCGACAGCACCAGGTCGCGCACGTGCGAGACGTAGGTGTCGATCTGCGCGGCGGAGATCCCGTCGCCCGGGTCCTGGTTGAAGCCCGAGGCACGGGCCAGGTCGGCGTCCTCGGCGACGGTGTCCCACAGCATGCCCACCGCCTCCGCGTCCAGCGGGTCCGGCGCCGGCCGTGTCAGGTCCGTGCACACCAGCCGCAGGTCGCGGCCCGCCAGATGACCGGACTCCTCCGCGCGCTGCGCCAGCGCATGGCCGGTCACCATCCAGTCGATGCCCAACTGCCGCACCGGTGTGGCGATCCGGCCGGCCGGCCAGCGCGCGTCGAGCGGCACGTAGGCGGCACCGGTGCGCAGGACACCGACGACCGCCAGCACACTGTCGTACGAGTTGTCGTGCAGGACGCCGACGTGGTCTCCCCGGCCCACCCCGTGGCTGCCGAGGAAACGGGCGAGGAGACCGGAGTCGTCCCACAGCCGCCCGTACGTCCTGATCTCGCCGTCGCCGAGGCGGACGGCCGGCGCGTCGGGTGACTCCCGCACCCGCCGCTCGATCAGGTCGACCATGCTCACCCGGTCCTCGAACGGCCGTGCCGTGTCGTTCCACTCGGCCGGCGGGAACTCCCAGGTCTCTGCCATCTGTCTGCCCTCCTCCAGCAGTTCACGGGTCGGCGGACGGATGCTCAGATGACGCGGCCGTGGCGCGGGTTGTCGCGGTGGATGACCCGCTCGCGGATGCGCAGTTCGCCCTTCTCGTCGCGCACCATGCGGTCCTCCACGCTGGAGGAGGAGAAGAAGCGCATCTGGTCCTCGGTGTCGGTCTGGGTGACCAGGGAGTAGTAGGTGACCCGCAGGCCGTCGTCCCCGGAGGCCCCGGCCGGCTCGATCAGGAAGTGGTCGAACCAGTGGCGGGTGACGAGCCCCTCGTACATCGGGAGCATGCTCGTCATCTTGGCGCGCATCGCCTCGCGGCCCTCCACCTTCTCGCCGCGGTGGGGGTGGGCGACCGAACCGTCCTCGGTGAAGGTCGCGGTGAACTGCTCGATGTCCAGGTCGTCCAGGACGCGCATCTGACGGGCGTAGAAGTTCTTGACCTCGACGTAGAGGTCGGCGGTGACGGACATGGGTGCTCCTCGGTGTGGTGGGTGGAACGGGTGGTGTGTGGTGTGCCGCCGGGTCAGGAGGCGGGGGCTTCCTCCAGGACGAGGAAGGCGTTGGTGCCGCCCACGCCGGCCGACATCAGGCCGGCCGTACGGGGCCGGCCCTCCCCGGACCAGGGGCGGCCCTCGGGGAGGATCCCGAAGCGTTCGCCGCGGCCGGTGAACTCCTCGATGGGGTCCTCGGTGTTCGGCGTCGCGGGCAGGAAGCCCCGGTCGATCGCGAGGCACGTCTTGATCAGGGCGGCCATGCCCGCCGCGGTGTCGCAGTGGCCCACGGAGGCCTTCACCGAGCCAACCGCGACGGGCGGCCCGTCGGTGCCCAGGGCCTCGATCAGCGCGGTCGCCTCGATCTGGTCGTTCAGCGGGATGCCCACCCCGTGCGTCTCGACGTAGCCGACGTCGGCCCCCGTCAGACCGGCCGCGTCCAGCGCCCGGCGGACCGCGCGCACCTTGCCGTCGACGCCGGGGATGACGAAACCGGGCTTGGCCCGGCCGTCGTTGGTGACCGAGCTGCCCCGGATCACGGCGTAGACGGGGTCGCCGTCGCGCCGGGCGTCCGCCAGCCGGCGCAGCAGGACGGCGCCCGACCCGTCGCCGGGCACGACGCCGTTGTGGCGGCGGTCGAAGGGGCGCACGATGCCTTCGGTGGAGTAGATGCTGCGCGGGGTGCGCAGGTAGGAGCCGTCGGCGTCCTGCTGGACGGCCACCGCGCCGGCCAGCGCGTAGTCGCAGGCGTGCAGCCGCAGGCTCTGGCAGGCCAGGTGGACGGCCACCGTCGAGGTGGCGCACGCGGAGTCCAGCATCAGCGACTCGCCCCACAGGTCCTGGAGGTAGGAGAAGTAGGGCCCGGCGAACGTCGGATCGACGTGCACCACGTCGTCGAAGGCCGCCCGCGGCACGTGCCGGGTGCGGGCGCAGCCCGCGTAGACGGCGGTCCGGTCGGCGATCGCCGACAGGCGGACCCCGGCGTCCTCCGCCGCCTGCCACAGGGACTCCTGGAGCATGCCGTGCTGCGGGTCCAGGCCCTCGACGCCGACGAGGGCGCTGTCGTAGGCGTCCCGGTGCGGGGCGACGCCCCAGGAGTGGACGCGCAGCCGGTCCTCGCCCAGGTCCTCCACGACCGGCACGGGCTCGCGCCGGAAGCAGTCCTCGCCCGCCACCAGGTTGTCCCAGAAGGCGCCGACGTCGGGCGCCTTCGCGAACCGGCCGCCGAGGCCGACGACGGCCACGGGTTCCGCGTTGTCGAAACGTTGCGCGTTGTCGAACCGTTGAGACATGTGCGACCTCCTCTCAGTCGAAGGCGATGGCGATCTTGACGACGTCGTCCCGCCGGGTGTGCGCGAGGTCGAAGGCGTCGGCGATGTTCTTGATGCCGAAGGTGTGGGTGATCTGGTCGTCGACGCGGACCGAGCCGTTCCCGATCAACTCCAGCGCCGTGCGGAACGAGGCGAGCCCCGGCTCCAGTTGGGCGCCGCCCACGGCGTTGACCAGCTGGGCGTTGCGGACGAAGAGATGGGCGTACGGGATGCGCATCTCGTAGTCCTCCGGCATGCCGAAGAAGCCGAGCCGGCCGTGCTGGCCGACCATCCGCATCGCGTGCTCGCGCGCCCCGTCGGTGCCCGCCGCCTCGACGACCAGGTCCGCGCCCGCGCCGCCGGTCAGCTCCATCACGACCTCCTCGGCACTCTGTCCGGGCACGTGCGCGGTCGCGTCCGCGCCGAGGGAACGCGCCACGGCCAGCCGGCCCGGCTCCAGGTCGACCGCGACGGTCTTCTCGAAGCCCAGGTGCCGCAGCATCTGGAGGAACAGCAGTCCCGCCGAGCCGACGCCGACGACGGCGGCCGTCAGGCCCGGCCGCACGGGCTCCGGCCAGAACCGCTTCAGCGCGAACACGACCGTGCCGAGCTGTTGCGCCATCAGCGGGACGGTGGGCGCGCCGGTGCGCTCCAGCGGCAGCAGGAACCGGTCGCCGATCGTCTGGTAGCGGGCGAACGACGCCATGTAGGCGTGGTTGGGCACGGTGAGCACGAAGTCACCGGGGGAGAAGCGCGCCGAACGGCTCTCGACGACCTCCCCGACACCCTCGTGACCGGGGTATCCCGCCGGGCAGGGGTAGGGGTGGTCGCGCATGTCCCGGAAGAAGGGGGACTCGGCGCGCACCCGGTGCACGTCGCTGCCGCAGATGGCGGCCAGGGTGTTGCGCACGAGCACCTCGTCCTCGCGCAGTTCCCGGAAGGCGACGTCCTCCACCTCCAGGCGCCCGGGTTCGACGAGAACGGCGGCTTCGCCACGTACGAGCGGCATGCGGACCTTCCTTCAAGGGCGTACGGCGGGCGCGGTCCGCGCCCACGACAGGGGATGGCCGGGCAGGCGCAGCCGGCGAGCCGGACCGGCCGGCGTCAGCCGGGCGTCGACGCCCCGGCACCACAGGGCGGCGAGGGCGGTGAGCAGCTCCTCCTCCGCGAGGCCGGCCGCCGGTACGTCCAGGACGGTCACCTCGCCGAGCTGGTCACGGGCGAGCTGCAGCAGCTTGGCGGGCTCGGCCTCGGCCGTCAGGTGCTGCTCCCCCGGAGCGGGGTCGTCGGGTGTGACGGGGCCGAGGGCGGTGGTCCACAGCAGCCGCGTGCGCCGCAGCGGCGGTACGGCGTCACCGGTCGCCGCCCGCTCCCCGTCACGTGCGGTGAGCGCGCCGCTCAGCATCGCGGCGGCGATCCGGCCCGTGCCGGCGCCGTACACCGCGGCCGGGGCCACGCCGTGCTCGGCGAACCGTTCCGCCAGGCGGACCTGGTGGGCGGGATCGGTGCCGTCGGGGAAGGCGAACACCACGGCGGGGGCCGGTCCGGGGACGGCGTGCGCGGGCGTGCCGGGGTCGCGCAGGGCCCGTACCGCCTCGCCGCGGTCGGCCACGACGACGGCGACCCGGTGTCCGAACCGTTCGCGGCCCCGGTCCAGGGTGTGCGCGACGTCCGCGAGTGCCGCGTCCGGTGTCGCCTCCAGGTACGCGGCCAGCCGTTCCCGGGTCTCGGTCAGCGCTTCGGCGGTGACGGCGGACAGGGCGAGGAGGTGGTGACGTCCGCCGCCGGGCGCCGGGGCGGTGGCCGGCGTGGTGCCCACCGGCCGGTCGCGGGCGGCGGTCTGCCGCGGGGCGGCGGGGGCGGTGCCGTCGGCCGGCCGGTGGACCTGGGCGATCAGGCGCGCCTGGTCCTGGACCGTGACATGCCGCAGCAGGTCGATGACCGGGACGTCGGCGCCCGTCTCCAGCCGGAGTCGCTCGCTCAGCTTCACCAGCAGCAGCGAGTGGCCGCCCGCGTCGAAGAAGTTGTGGTCCGCCCCGAAGTCGTCGTGCTCCAGGACGGCCCGCCAGGCCGCGCGGACGCCCTCCCGCACGGAGAGCGGGGCCGCGCCGGAGGCGGGCGCGGGCGCCGGGACCGGGGCGGCGGCGGGCGGTGGTGCCTCGTGCCCGGCGTCGGGCAGGCGACGCCGGTCGATCTTGCCGGTCGGGGTGAGCGGGAGCGCGTCGACGAGCACCAGGTGACTGGGGACGGCGAAGGCGGGCAGCCGCAGTTTGGCGTGCCGGGTGAGGTCGCCGGCGTCCGTGCCGGGCACGGCCACCGCGTAGGCGACGATCTCCTTCTCGCCGCGCCCGTTGACGCGGGTGGTGACGAAGACCGACTCGACGGCCGGGTGCGCGTCCAGGACCGCCTCCACCTCGCCGAGTTCGACGCGCTGGCTGCGGATCTTCACCTGGTTGTCGTCGCGGCCGATGAACTCCAGCAGGCCTTCGGGAGTCCAGCGCACCCGGTCCCCGGTGCGGTAGAGGCGGGTCGTGCCGTCGGTGACGAACCGGTCGGCGGTCAGGCCGGGCACGCCGAGGTAGCCGTCGGCCAGACCGGCGCCGCCCAGCAGGAGTTCACCGGGCACCCCGCGCGGGACCGGGCGGGTGCCGCCCTCCTGCACCACCCGTACCTCGGTGCCGGGCACCGGCCGGCCGATGGGGACGGTCCGGGCGTTCGGCGCGAGCCCGGTGATCGGGAACCAGGTCGAGGTGAAGGAGTTCTCGGTGGGGCCGTAGCTGTGCAGCAAGACGCCCGGACGGCTCCAGCGCAGCGCCCGGCGCATGTGCCGTACGGAGATCAGCTCGCCGCCGAAGTAGACGCGCCGCAGCGACTGGAGCGTGTCGGGGGCGTCCTCGATGATCCGGTTGAGCAGCGGTGTCGTCACCAGCAGCGTGGTGATCCCGCGCGCCCGGACCACCGTGCGCAGTTCGCGGGGACTGAGCACCAGATGCTTGTCGAGGACGACGAGTTCCGCGCCGTGGGCGAGGGCGCCCCAGATCTCGTAGCTGGCGCCGTCGAAGTTGAGCGGGCACAGCTGCGCGACGACGTCGCTCTCGTCCAGGGGGATGAAGTCGGGCCGGTCCAGGAGCCGGGCCAGTCCGCGGTGCGGCAGGACGACGCCCTTGGGCCGGCCGGTGGTGCCGGAGGTGTAGAGGACGCAGAGCGTCGCGGCGTCGTCGTGCGCGGTCTCGGGCGCGGTCAGGCCGCGGGCCAGCGCCAGTGCCTCGTCGACCCGTACGGCGGTGTCCCGCGGTACCTCGACGCTGTGCCCGCAGGCGGGGTCGACGACGAGGACCGCCGGGCGGGCGTCGTCCACGATCAGTTGCAGCTGGGCCTGCGGGTAGGCGGGGTCGAGCGGCAGGTAGGCGGCCCCGGCCAGGGCGGCGGCCAGCCAGAACACCGGGGTGTCGACGCCGGGGGACAGCAGCAGGGCCACGGTGTCGCCGCGCCCGATGCCCCGCCCGCGCAGCCAGCCGGCCACCTCGCCCGCCCGGCCGGCGAGTTCGCCGTACGTGAGGGTGTGCTCGCCGTGCCGTACGGCGACGGCGTCCGGCCGGGCGGCGGCGTGCCGCAGGACCAGCTCGGGGATGCGGGGGGCCGACGCGGAGAGGGGTGCGCCGTGCGCGGCCACCTCGGACAGGCCGGGGTCGCAGACGGCCAGCAGTTCGGCGCAGGTGCGGTCCGGTTCGGCCACCGCGCGGGCCAGCAGCTCGCGCAGTTCCTCGGCGAACAGTTCGGCGCTCGCGCGGCGGTAGCGGGCGGTGTCGTAGTAGACGCACAGCCGGGTTCCGGCCGAGCCCTCCAGTACGTTGACCGAGAATTCGTACTTCGTCGTCTCGTCCGGGTGGTCGAAGCGGCGGACGGTGACCCCGCCGGCCTGCCACTCGTCCTCGTAGGCGGGCGTGTACATGAACACGGTCCGCTCCGTGCCGGGACCGTCGGCCCGCGCGCTGCGGATCTCGCGCAGCCGCCGCACCGGCAGGTGCGCGTGTTCCATCGCGTCGAGCATCCGCTCGCGCAGCCGGGCCGCCACATCGCGGAAGCGTTCCCCGGCTTCGGGGCGGTCGCGCATGGGCAGGGCACGGCTGAACAGGTCGACGCGCTCGGCGTCGGTGTCCCGGCGGCCGGCGAAGACCATGCCGAAGGTGCCCTCGGACTCACCGGCCCAGGCGTGCAGCAGCACGGACCAGGCGGCGAGCAGCACCACGGCGGGGGAGCCGCGTTCGGCCGCCGCCAGGGCCTGGACGCCGGCGTGCACCTCGTCCGGCAACAGGACCTCCACCTGGCCGGAGGGGCCGGGGAATCCGTCCTCGGGCACCAGGTCGTGCGGGGGCGCGAGGGAGGCGGGGGCGTCGCGCAGCACGGCGGACCAGTACGCCTCGGCCTCGGCGTCGGAAGCCGCCTGGCCCGCCGGGTCGGTGCCGGGTGCCTCGCGCGGGAGGAGGCCGGGCCCGCCCGCCGTCCGGGAGCGGTACGCCGTCACCAGGTCCTCGGCGAGGATCCGGCTGGACCAGCCGTCGGAGACGATGTGGTGCATGGTGACGGCGAGCAGGGCGCCGCCGTCCCCGGTCAGCAGGGTGGCCCGCAGCAGCGGGGCGGTGGCCAGGTCGAAGGGGGCGCGGCCGGCGACGACCGCGCGGGCGAGGGCCTCGGCGCGTTCGTAGCGGCCGGGGAGCCGTTCGGTGACGAACGCCGGGGCCGGGTCGGGCTCGGTGGTGCGCCACAGTTCGCCGCCCTCGGTGCGGAAGGCGCCGCGCAGTGCCGGGTGGGCGCGCAGGACGTCGCCGAGCGCGGTCCGCAGCGCGGGCACGTCGACGGTGGGGGCGAACTCCAGGTCGACGGTGACGTTGTAGCGGTCGGACTCGGGTTCGCGCTGGCAGGCGAGCCAGACGTCCAGTTGCTCGGAGGAGGCCGGTTCCCTCACTTGGGGACCGCCACGTGCTCGTCGGCCGCCTCCGTGCGCAGCGTGCGTACGAGGCCGGCCACCGTGCGCACCGAGCGGAAGTGGAGCGGGGTGAACTCGGCGTCCGTGATCTTCACGCCGAATCGCTGCTCGCACTGGGCGCGCAGTTCCACGAAGCCGAGGGAGTCCAGGCCGAGGACGTCCAGGAGGCCGTCGTCGTCCCCGATCTGCTCGGCGGGCACGTCGAGGAACAGGTCCTCGACGAGGATCTCCTTCAGGGTCGTTTCCAGGGTGTCGCCCGAACCGACTGTCATGACGTTTCTCCCTTGCGGTAGGTGGCTCCGTGCTGCGCGGGTAGCTGCGCCCGCAGCTCCCGTTCCGTGACCAGGCGCGTGAGTTCGGCGATCGCCGGCACGGGGGTGTGCCGGTCGCGGGCGCGGCGCAGCACCGGTTCGGTGAGTGCGGCGAGTTCGGTCGGCCGGATGCCGGCGGCGACGTCCCGGTGCAGGGAGGTGTCGGTCCGGCCCGGCAGGGTGTCGAGGGTGTGCAGCAGGGTTCGTTCGTCGACGGCGACGCCTTCGGCCGCCGCGACGGCGCACGCCTCCCGTGCGGTGTCCCGCAGCAGGGACAGCAGCGCGGGCCGCCGGCGTACGACACCGAGGGGGCCGTCGGCCGCGGTGGTGGCCAGGGCCAGCGGCAGCAGCAGGACCAGCTTGTGCCACAGCACGCTCGCCGGGTCCCGCTCCTGGACGCAGCCGATCCCCGCGTCGGTGAGGTCCTCGGCCAGCGCGGTGAGCCGGGGGTCGGGGCGTGCGTCCTGGAGCGGGGCGAGGGGAGCGGCGGGTCCGTCCGCGGGGCCGGTGTCCGGATGCCGACCGTCGCCGGCGGGGTCTGTCGTGGAGTCGGCCTCGGCGGGTCCGCCCGCCGCCGCCAGACTGACCTCGGCGAACAGGGAGTTCCAGGTGACTTTCCCGGGTGCGGTGCGCTCCGCCTCGATGCGGATCGCGCCGACCAGTTGGCGGGGGCCGAAGCGGTCCCGCAGCAGCCGCGGGTGGTCGAGACCGTTGAGCAGGGGGACGACCGAGTGCGGGGCCGGCCGTGGGCCGACGCGGTCCAGCGCGGCGCGCAGGGCCGGTGCCTTCACGGTCACCCACAGGACGTCGACCGGCTCGTCGAGCCGGTCCACCCCGCGCGCAGCGACGCGGTGGTCGCCCCGCAGTGCGCTGTGGACGTCGATCACCCCGCGGTAGCGGGCTCGCGAGGACTCCCGCATGACCAGCGTGACGTCGTGGCCCCCGCGGGCCAGTGCCGCCCCGAGGGCGAGTCCGACTCCGCCGGCGCCCAGAATCGCATGCCTCAACACGCTTCCTTGATGCATCTCGTGACGAATTCCGGTGCCCCGTACGCCCACACCCGTGTATGCGGGCAGGGCAGCGGAGAACCGAAGAAGGAAAGGAAAGGCCGAAACGGCCCGAAGGAATCAGGCGGCCACTGGTCAGGCGGTCGCCGATCGATGTGTCGTCGAAGTGCGGAAAAGTCTCGGACGGTGAGCGGAGCCAGCCGGCCGATCGTTATGTGTTCCCCCGTGCGGCGTAGTTCATTCCCCCTGTAGCGCCGGATCTCGCTTTGCTGGACGCAGCCGCTGAAATACTGCGTTCACAGACGACTCACCGACCGTAGGGGGGCCGACTTTCGGCCGTCAACCAGCTTTTCGGACAAGCAGTTGGCCGGTACACGTGGTTTCGACCGTTGATTGAAACACAAAGTAAAAGCGTTGGCCCGCGATTCCTCCGGGGACTGGAGCTGGCCGACAATCGCCCCTTGACCAGCCCGATGTTCGCTGCCTACGCTCCGATAGCGGCAATCTGGCCGCCATGGTGAGCATTCACCTCAGAGGCCGACCGGTTGGCCACCGGTCGTGCGACCCCTCCCTGACGGGAACCAGACAAGAGAGAAACGACATACGACCATGCCCATGCGCGGGGTCGGTCAACCGGGCTGCGCCGCAGCCTTGGTGAACAACCGTGATCCGCGATGACACGGGGGAATCCCTTTTGAATGACGACGGTGTGAAGACACGTCCTGGCGACGGTATGAGAACACGGCGTGAAGACGGTGTGGGAACACATCCGGAACCGCATTCCGAGCAGTATTCGGAACAGTTTTCCGAACCGCCGGTGACGCCATCGGTCCGGGCCATGACGGACCAGGTCAGAGCCGCGTGGATCGAGGTTCTCGGTCATGACGACTTCGACGACGACACCCCTTTCATAGAAGCGGGCGGCCATTCCCTGAAGGCCACTCAGGTGCTTATCCGGCTGCGCCGGAAGCTCGGTGTCCGACTGCCCAACCGGCTGTTCTTCGACCACCCCACCGTCCGCGAACTGGCGGCAGCGGTGGAACGTGCCGCCGCCACCTCCCCCCTCGCGTGACCGGCCGGCACCGACCGCACACCGGCACCGACCACGCGGGCACCGACCGCACACCGGTATCGACCGGGCCGGCACCGGCTCACGTCGGCACCGGCTCCCGTCGGCACCGGCCCACGTCGGCATCGCCTGAGACAAGGAAGGCCCCTCCTGTGACTGCTCCCGTTTCCCGCGACGGTCTCCACGCGCTGGACGACGGCGTTTTCCCTCCCGCCGACTGGTGCGGAGACGCGAAGACCCCGCTCGACGCCGACACCGCCTTCAACGGATTCATCTCCACCAACGTCGTCTTCGCCCTGGAACAACTGGGACTGTTCGCCTGGTTCGACGGGTCCGGCCGGCTCGACGTGGCCGAGTACTCCCGGCTGCGGCAGCTGGACGAGGTCGTGTTCCGCCGACTGCTGTCCGCGGCGGAGGCCTTCGGGTATCTGACCGTGACCGGCGACCGGGTGACACCCACCCCGGCCTGGAGCGAACTGCGCCGCAAAATAGGCTTCTTCACCTGGGGCGTGGGCGGATACCACGACGTCTTCGCCAACGCCGCGGCCATCACCCGCGGAGAACGCGTCTTCGGCAAGGACGTCCTGCGCAACGAGGCCATGGTGGCCCTCGGCTCGGCCCAGGCCGACCTGGCGCTGATGCGGCACATCCTCGACGAGCAGATCGCCGCGCTCGACTTCTCCGTCCTCGCCGACCTCGGCAGCGGCATCAGCGAGCGCGTCTGCCGGCTCGTCAAGTCCCGTCCCGGCACCCGCGGCATCGGCCTGGACATCAGCGCCTCGGCCACCGATCTGGCCGCCGGCACCGTCGAGCGCCACGAGCTGACCGACCGGGTCCGGCCGATCTGCGCCGACGTCCTCGACGTCCTCTTCCACGGCCGCCGCATCGAGGGCGCCGACCAGGTGGACGTCGCGATGAGCTTCATGTTCCTGCACGACCTGCTCGTCGACCCCGGCACCCGCATGGACGTCATCCCGGCGCTGCGCAAGGCGTTCCCGCACGCGCACACCTTCCTGCTCGCCGACACCACCGTCCGCCCGCGCGGCGAGGGGGAGGAACTCCCGGTCTTCTCCAGCGGCTTCGAGCTGGCCCACGCCCTGATGGGCGTGCCCATCTACACGCGCGAGGAGTACGAGAACCTCTTCCACGAGGGCGGGCTGCACCTGCGCCGCACGATTCCCTTCGGCGCCCCCCACACCTACCTGTTCGTCCTGGAGGCCCAGTGATGAGCGAGCGATGTCCGGCCGACCCCGAGATCATCGAGGGCCTGCCCATCCCCCTCGCCGTGGCCGGGCACCACCAGCCCGCGCCCTTCTACCTCACCGCCGACATGTTCGGCGGCCTCCCCGTGCAGCTCGCGGGCGGCGAACTCAGCGCCCTGGTGGGCAAGCCCGTCGCCGCGCCGCACACCCACCCGGTCGACGAGCTGTACCTGCTGGTGTCCCCGAACAAGGGGGGCGCCCGCATCGAGGTCCTGCTCGACGGCCGACGGCACGAACTGGTCTCGCCCGCCGTGATGCGGATCCCGGCCGGCGGCGAGCACTGCTTCCTCACCCTGGAGGCCGAGGTCGGCAGTTACTGCTTCGGCGTCCTGCTGGGGGACAGCCTGTGAGCCGGGCCCCCGCCCCCGCCAAGACGTTCAACGCGAGCGTCCCCGGCGCCGACGACCTGATCCGGCTGCATCTGAGTGAGAGCCCGCACGGCGCCAGCGAGGCCGCGCTGCGGGCGGCCGAACGCGAGCTGGGCCGGGTGAACGTCTACCCGGACCCCGAGCGCCACGAACTGGTCCACGCCCTGGCCGAGCACTGGAACGTCACCCCGGACCACATCGCCGTCGCCAACGGCAGCGACGAACTCGTCCTGGCCACCGCCCTCGCCCTCGGCGACCCCACCCGCCCCGGCCTCGTCACCGACGGTACGTTCCCCGGCTACCGGGCCTGTCTGGAACTGACCCGGCGAGGCTGCACCGCCGTGGCCCTGGACGGCACGGCCGTCGACGCCGACGCGTTCGCCGCGCGACTGCCCGGACACGGGATCGGCTACCTGTGCAACCCGCACAACCCCAGCGGCGCCGCCCTCACCCGCGAGGAGCTGACCGCGCTGGTCGACGCCTGCGGACGTGGCGGGGTCCCGCTGGTGTGCGACGAGGCCTACATGGAGTTCGCCGGCCCGGACACCCCGCAGGTCCGCGACCTGCTGGACGGCGGCGCGCCGGTCGTCGCGCTGCGCACCTTCTCCAAGGCCTACGGGCTGGCCGCGCTGCGCGTCGGCTACGCCGTCGGCCCGCCCGCACTCATCGCCGAGCTGCGGCGGGCCCTGCGCGCCCTGCCGTTCAGCGTGAACCGCCTCGCGCAGGCGGCGGCGGTCAGCACGCTCGGCGACCCGGACTTCCTCGCCGGAGTACGCCGGTCCACCGACGAGCGGCGGCGCTGGTTCACCGGGGAACTGGACCGGCGGGGCCGCGGCCACCTGCCCTCCGTCACCAACTTCGTCGCGGTCGAGGCCCGCGACTGCGCCCTCGCGCAGGATCGTCTCGCCGCCGATTTCGGCATTCTCGTTCGCAATGCCGGACTGTTCGGATTCCCCGGATACCTGCGCACGTCGCTCGGCACCCAGGAGAATCTCGTGCGGTTCCTCGACGCCCTCGAAAAGATCGAGGAAAACCCCTGAATGCGTACCGGGAAAACCGGCGGACATTCCCCGAACGTGAAGGACAAGGAGCTACTCCAGTGTTCCGTCAAGACCCGTTGAACACGATCCTCGCCCTGGGCTCCGGGTTCACCCCCACCGCCGTGCGGGTGACCGCGACGCTCGGCCTGCCCGACCTGGTCGAACAGGGGCACCGGACCGTGTCCGCCCTGGCCGCCGAGACCGGCACCGACGAGCAGTCCCTGGGCCGCGTCCTGCACTACGTCAGCCTCCTCGGCCTCTTCACGGAGACCGAGGAGCCCGGCACCCCCGGCAAGGCGTACGAACTGACCGACGTGGGCCGGGTGCTGCTCAGCGACCATCCGGGCAACCTGCGCCGCTGGCTCGACTACGACGACCCCAGCCGGCCCATGGAGGCCCGCTTCGAACCGGCCGTCGGGCGGCTCCTGGACGCCGTGCGCACCGGCCTGCCGGTGTACGAGCAGGCACACGGACGGCCCTTCTGGGAGGACCTGGAGGCCCACCCGGACATCGAGAGGTCCTTCAACGCGGGCATCGCCCGCATCGCCAACCGGCTCGTCCCCGAACTGGCCCGCCTCTACGACTGGGCGTCGGTCGGGCACGTCGTCGACGTCGGCGGCGGCAACGGCTCCCTGCTGCTGAAGCTGCTCACCGAGTACCCGGCGCTGCGCGGCACGCTGCTGGAGCTGGAGAGCGTCGTCACGGAGGCCAAGGGCACCCTCGCCCCGGTCGCCGAGCGCTGCGACCTGGTCGCGGGCAGCTTCTTCGACCCCATGCCGGCCGGCGGCGACGTCTACCTGATCGCCAACACGCTGCACAACTGGAGCGACCGGGACGCCGGCCGCATCCTCGGCCGGTGCGCCGAGGCCCTCGCCCCCGGCGGCCGGGTCGTGGTCGTCGAACGGCTCCTGGACAGCGGCAAGGACCCCGTGATGGCGAGCTACGCCGACCTGCTGATGCTGGTCCTGCTCGGCGGCCGCGAGCGCAGCCTGAACGACCTGCGCGACCTCGGCGCCGACGTCGGCCTCACCCTCACCGGCACGAAGAAGTTCGAGCTGCCCGGCCACTGGCTGGTCGAGTTCACCCGGGAGGGGAACCGGTGAAGCGGTCCCTGAACCCGGACGAACCCAACGCCCTCCTGTCCTACGAATTCGACCGGGGCAGCAACTACGAGAGCGTCCTGCACCTCACCGACGCCCTCGGCGCACTGGTTCCGGAGAGCGAGACCAACCACCCCGACCAGCGGTTCTTCCAGGTCACCCACCTCATCACCGAATACGCCTGGGTACAGGTCCACTACGAGCTGCGCCGGGCCGCCGCCCACCTGGACAAGGACCGGTTCCCGCAGGCGGTGCGCCTGTTCGACCGGGCCACCGGACTCAGCGAGGTGACCGTCCAGGCGGTACGGCTGCTCACCGACCACCTCCCGCAGCACAGCCTGCTGACCATGCGCAACGCCCTTCCGGAGGACGCCACCGGCCTGGACTCGCCGGGCTACCGCAACCTGCGCCGGGTGGCCCGCCCGGTGTGGAAGGCCTACGAACAGGCGGTGGAGCGGGCCGGCCTGTCCCTCCAGGACGTCATCGCCCAGCAGGACGACGGCTACGACGGCCCGCATTCGGCCGACTCACAGGCGCTGGCCCTCGTCCGGGAGGCGATGCTGCGGCTGGACGGCAGCGTCCTCGGCTGGAAACAGCACCACCTGATCATGGTGTGGTCGCAGCTGGGCGGCCAGCCGGGCCTGCGCCGGGAGAGCGACGGGCAGGAACTCCCGCAGAGCCTGGGCGGCCGGTCCCTGGCCACCCTCGAAGCGCGTTCGCAGCTTGCCCTCTTCCCGGAGCTGTGGCGGGCCGCGGACGAGGCGTACTGGCTGCTGGGCACCCGGCACGACACCGACGCCCCGGTGCGCGGCGGCGGCAGCGGGTGCCCCGTCCAGCACTGATCCGGCCGTGGTGCGAGCGGGCCGCCGACTCCGGTCAGCGGTCCGCTCGTCGCCGTGTCAGCTCCAGCAGCCGGGCCGCGACCTCCTCGAAGCGCTCGTGCGGGAAGAAGTGCCCGCCGTCGAAGCCCTCGCCGAGGTGGACGCCCGCCGTGTAGTGCCGCCAGCCGGCCATCACCTCGGGCGGGGTGTCCGGATCACCGGTGCCGTACCAGGTGACGAGGTCGCCCGGCAGCGGGCGCGGGTCCGGGTCGGGACGGTGACCGGCCAGCAGCGCCAGGTCGCCGCGGATCACCGGGACGAACTGGTGCCGCATCGGTGACCGGCGTACCTCCTGGGGGATGCGGCCGTGCGCGGCGAGCGCGTCGAGCAGGGCGTCGTCGTCGGCCGCGGCCAGCAGCGGGGCGTAGGGGGAGTGGCCGAGCAGGTGCGGGGGCCGGGTCGCGGCGACGACGACGAACTCGGGTCCGGGCCTGCCCAGAGCCTGCAGCGCCAGGGCCGTCTCGTAGGCCAGGAGGCCGCCCATGCTGTGCCCGAGCAGCGCGTAGCGGCCGGACGGGTCGACGCGGTGGGCGAGGTCGACGGCCGCCTCCCGCAGCGTCGCCGCCCGCGGCTCGCGCGACCGCAGGCCCTTGCCGGCGATCTCCAGCGGCTGCGCCCGCAGCCCGGCGGGCAGCTCGCGCCGCCAGCGCACGAAACTGCGCGCGGAGCCGCCCGCGTGCGGGACGCAGTACAGGGTGAGCGGGTCCGCCGCGCTCACTTGTGGTGCTCGCCGGCGCGCAGCGGCTGGATCCGCACCGTCATCGGCAGCTCGTTGCGGGTCAGCAGGGACCGCAGCCGCCGCCGCACCTCCGCCTCGGAGGGCGGTACGGCGTCGTCGACGTACACGTCGAGTTCGAGGACGGCGGAGTCGTCGTCGCCCGTGGTGATGCCGATCTTGGCGCGGACCACGCCGGGCAGCGACTCGGCGGCCCGGCGCACGGTCGCCGTCGACACCTTCTCGCCGCGCACCACCGCGAAGTCCGACGAGCGGCCGTGGATGTACACGTACCCGTCGTCGTCCACGTGCCCCATGTCGCCGGTGGCCAGCAGGCCCGGTTCGATCAGGTCACCCCGCTTGGACGGCGCGGCCTCGCCGACGCGGCGCCGGTAGACGGTGTCGGAGCGCACGAGCAGTTCCCGTGCCCCGGTGTCGGTGGGCCGGGTGAGCACCTCGACACCGTCCAGCGGCAGGCCCACCGAGCCGTGCCGGTGCGGAGGCTCCCGGTGCGCGGCGAGCGTGGACACCCGCGGACCGGCCTCGGTCAGCCCGTAGGTCACGTACAGGCCCAGCTCGGGATTGAGCTTCAGCAGCCGGGACACGTACGACGGGTCCAGGGCCTGTCCGCCGACGGTGAGCGTGCGCAGCGGGGCGGGGAGTTCGCCGCCGGCGGTGACGACGGCCTTCACCAGGCTCGGGGTGAGCGAGGAGAGGGTGACGCCCCGGCCGGCGACCGTGCCCAGATAGTCGGCCACCGAGAACGGCGGCCCCGCCAGGACCAGACGCGAGCCGTGCACCAGGCCGCCGAGGACCTGCGCGACCAGCGCGAACGAGTAGTAGACGGGCAGGCTGACCAGGGTGGTGTCCTCGGCGCGCTGGCCGAGGGAGCGGCCGTGCCGGCGGGCGTTGCGCAGCAGCGCGTCCAGGGTGTGCAGACAGCCGGTGGCCATGCCGGAGGTGCCGGAACTCATCAGGATCACGTGGCCGGGTCCGTGGTGCCGGTACGGCCACTCGGTGAAGACGCCCAGCTCGGCACCGCCGGCGCGGGTGACGCCGGTGACGCCCTCGGCCCGGATCGCCGCCCGGACCAGCGCGCAGGCGCCCAGTTCGCGGGCCACCTCGCGGACCCGGCTGACCGGGGTGGAGGGGGAGAGCAGCACCGGCGTGTACCCGGCCAGCGACACGGCGAAGAAGAAGCGCAGGGCGCGGATGCCGTTGGGCAGGGCGATCACGACGACCGCGCCCGGCGGGGCGGGCAGCGCCGCGAGCCGGTCCACCAGGGCGGGCAACTCCGACGGGTCGGGGTCCTGGGGGGCGGAGGCCTCCTCGATCCGGTCGAGGAAGCCGCTGACGAGGATGGGGTCCAGGTACTGGTCGGTCATGTTCTGCGCGGTCATGTGGTCCGGGGCCTCCGCGTGGGCGTCGGCCCACTGACGACCAGGCAGTGCGCCTGGTGCTTGCCTTCGTCGGTCGTGCCGTGCGTGACGACCAGGACATGTGCGGCACCGGGCGGGTCGCCGAGCAGCCAGTCGCCGCACAGGGCCCTGGCCAGCGGCACGGCCGGCGCGAGGGGCATGGGCAGCATCGACGCCGGGCCGTGGAAGCCGAACGCCGAGCAGACGACGCCGACGACGGAGCCCGGTCCGGCGCCGGCGAACCGCATCGGGGAGATCCGGCCGTGCGGGACGGCGTCGGCGAGTGCGCGCAGCGTGCGGACCGTCGCCCGCTCGGCCACCGCGACGACCCCCACCTCCTCGGGGTTCTCGGGCGCGGCGTCGCCGCAGGCCTTGAGCGCGGCGGCCACGGCCTCGGTCATCAGCCAGGCCACGGGGTCGGCGTACACGCCGGAGACGCGGCGCGGGACCGTGCCCGGGTCGTCGGTCTCGACGGTGGCGGAGCCGGTGACACGGGCGCCCGCGGGGCACCACTCTGCCTCGTTCACGCGGCTTCTCCTTCGGCGCGAGCCAGCAGCAGGCAGGTGTTGAAGCCGCCGAAGCCGAGGGTGACGCTGATGCCCAGCGAGCCGGTGATGTCACGGGGGCCGTCCGCCGCCAGGGACAGCGGCAGCTCCGGCATGACGGTGCGGGTGGTGGGCACCGGGGGCACGGCGCGGTGGCGCAGCGCGAGGAGCAGGGCGATGGCCTCCACGGCGCCGGTGGCGCCCAGGGTGTGGCCGAAGGCGGGCTTGGTGGCGAAGACGACGGCGTCGGACCCAGGGCCGAAGACCGTGCGGTAGCAGGCCGCCTCCGCCGTGTCGTTGGCGCGGGTGCCCGTGCCGTGGGCGTTGATCACCGCGATGTCCCGGGCCTTCGCCCCGCCCCTGGCCAGGGCGCGCCGTACGGCCAGGACCGCGCCGGCCCCGCTCTCGTCGGGCGCGGTGGGGCCGGTGCCGTCGTTGGAGGCGCCCCAGCCGCGCACCTCGCCCAGGATCCGGGCACCGCGTGCCCTGGCCGCGGCACGGGACTCCAGCAGCAGGAAGCCGGCGCCCTCGCCGAAGACGGTGCCGTCGCGGTCGGTGCCGAAGGGACGGACGGTGCCGGAGGCGGAGAGGGTGCCGAGCGCCCGGTGGCCCAGGAGCTTGCCCTCGGTCAGCAGGTCGATGCCGCCGCACAGACAGCGGTCCGCCTCGCCGCCGCTGATCAGGGCGGCACCGGCCAGGACGGCGTCGGCGCCCGAGGAGCAGGCGGTGCTCACCGAGGCCGACCGGGCCACGCCCAGGCGTGCGGCGACGGCGGCGGTGAGGGTGTGCGGGGAGATGTCAGCGGCGTCGTCCAGGTGTGGGCCGAGGCTGCTGCCGACGACGAGCGTGCCGACCTCGGCGGCCGGGCAGCCGGCGTCGCGCAGGGCGGCCGTCGCGGTGGCCACCGCGAGGGCGACGTGGCGCTCGGACGGGGGACCGGCCGGTCCGCCGTCCGGCAGGAAGGCCGCGGCCGGGGCGGACGGCCCGCCGTCGCCCGGTGAGGACCGGACGCCACTGCCCCCGTTCATCAGCTGTTTCCACACCGCGTCGACGTCGTCGCCCAGCGCGGTGGTCCAGCCCGTGCCGGTGACGCACACGGACCGGTCGCGGTCGGCTATGAGGAAATCCCCCAATTGATCCCCCAAGTGCTCCGAGAAATGCTCTGAGCGAAACTCTGTACGCCCCTGATTCGCCAACCGAAATTTTATTTGCAGAATGCAATCGCATTTTAACGAATGAGTTCAGGGGTGGCAAGGGAGTACCGCTTCGGGCTCGGAGCGCACGCGTGCCCCCGGCGCCGGGAACAAAGCGGGAGCAAGGGGTGACCGGCGCCAGGAGCGGGGGACGACCGGCCGTCAGGTGGTGGCGATCGGTTCGAGCGTCAGCGGCGCGATCCTGCCCTCCAGCATCGCGCCCAGGCCCTGGGCGGCGCAGATGTCGGGCCGTTCGGCGATGTGCACCGGCATGCCGGTGGCCTCGCGGAGCATCTGGTCGAAACCGGGCAGCAGGGCGGAGCCGCCGACCATCATGATCCCGCGGTCGGCGAGATCGGCGACCAG
>NZ_MUBA01000034.1 GCF_002154575.1 Streptomyces bobili | reverse complement strand
CGGCGGCGCCGCCGCGGTGCGCGAACGGGATGGGCCCCGGATGGTCGAGGTACGGGTGGCGTACGGGGGTGCTCACGGACGCAGTATCGCCCCCCGGGGTGACCCGGTGGCAACGACCGTGCTGCCGCCGGATGCCGGTGGCACGGCGAACACCCGCAGGAAGAGCTGAGCGAGCGGTCCGATCGACAGGGCGTACAGCAGTGTGCCTACGCCGATCGTGCCCCCGAGGGCGAAGCCGGTCGCCACGACCGTGATCTCGACGGCCGTTCGCATCAGGCGGATCGACCGGCCGGTGCGCCGGTGCAGCCCCGTCATCAGTCCGTCGCGTGGACCCGCTCCGAAGGACGCCGCTATATAGAGGCCGGTGGCCGCGCCGTTGAGGAGGATGCCGGCCACCAGCAGCGGCACCCGCACGGCCAGACCGTGCGCCTCGGGCAGAAGGGCGAGCGTGCCGTCCATCGCGAGACCGACCACGAAGACGTTGGAGACGGTGCCGAGACCCGGACGCTGGCGCAGCGGGATCCACAGCAGCAGTACGGCGGCTCCCACGATGATCGACACGACGCCGATGGTCAGGTCGCTCAGTTCGGCGATCCCCTGGTGGAGCACGTTCCAGGGCTCAAGACCGAGGCCCGCCCGTACCAGGAGGGCGGAGCTGGCGCCGTAGAGCGCGAGGCCGGCGTAGAGCTGTGCGAGTCGACGGGGGAGGCCGCGGTTCGGCGGGACGGTCGGTGAAGGCGGCTCGGACAAGTGGACCTCTGGTGGTGGTAGTGGCCTTGAGCATGTCACTCTGTGGCGTGGAAGGTACGGCCATCCATGGCCAATTCCGGGAAGGTGGACTGATATCCATGGCGCAGTGGACCTCTGCGGTGGGAGCCGCGCAGCTCGCGCGGCTTCTCACGTCCCAGCAGGACCGGCCCGCAGGCCCCGGGACCCGGCGTCCGCCCGCCTACCGTGCGCTCGCCGACGGCGTCCGGCTGCTCGTCCTGGAAGGGCGGGTCCCCGTCGCCGCACGGCTCCCCGCCGAACGCGAACTGGCCCTCGCCCTGTCCGTGAGCCGTACGACCGTCGCCGCCGCCTACGAGGCGCTGCGCGCGGAGGGGTTCCTGGAGTCACGGCGGGGCGCCGGCAGCTGGACGGCGGTCCCCGCGGGCAACCCGGTGCCCGCGCGCGGACTGGAACCCCTGCCGCCCGAGGCCCTCGGCTCGGTGATCGACCTCGGCTGCGCGGCCCTCCCCGCCCCTGAACCGTGGCTCACGAGGGCCGTCCAGGGCGCACTGGAGGAACTGCCCCCCTACGCCCACACGCACGGCGACTATCCGGCGGGTCTGCCCGCCCTGCGCGCGATGATCGCCGAGCGGTACACGCGGCGCGGGATCCCGACGATGCCCGAGCAGATCATGGTCACCACGGGTGCCATGGGCGCCATCGACGCGATCTGTCATCTCTTCGCAGGCCGCGGCGAGCGCATCGCCGTCGAATCCCCCTCCTACGCCAACATCCTCCAGCTGATGCGGGAGGCGGGCGCCCGGCTGGTGCCCGTGGCGATGGCGGAGGGGCTCGCAGGGTGGGACATGGACCGCTGGCGGCAGGTTCTGCGCGAGGCCGCCCCGCGCATCGCCTATGTGGTCGCCGACTTCCACAACCCGACCGGCGCGCTCGCCGACGAGGACCAGCGGCGCCGCCTCGTCGAGGCGGCCCGGTCGGCCGGGACCGTGCTGGTCGCCGACGAGACGATGACCGAGCTGTGGCTCGACGACGACGTCGAGATGCCCCGTCCGGTGTGCGGTTTCGACCCGGCCGGGTCGACGGTGATCACCGTGGGCTCGGCGAGCAAGGCGTTCTGGGCCGGCATGCGCATCGGCTGGGTCCGGGCCGCCCCCGACGTCATCCGCAGCCTGGTCGCGGCCCGCGCCTACGCCGACCTCGGCACGCCCGTCCTGGAGCAGCTGGCCGTCAACTGGCTGTTCAGCACCGGGGGCTGGGAGCAGGCCGTGGAACTGCGGCGCGAACAGGCCAGGGGCAACCGGGACGGTCTCGTGGCGGCGGTGCGCCGGGAGCTGCCGGAGTGGGAGTTCGCCGTGCCGAAGGGCGGGCTGACCCTGTGGGTGCGGGCCGGCGGACTGTCCGGGTCCCGGCTGGCCGAGGCGGGGGAGCGCGTCGGGGTACGGGTGCCGTCCGGTCCCCGGTTCGGCGTCGACGGCGCCTTCGAGGGCTATGTGCGGCTGCCGTTCACCGTGGGGGGCGCGGTCGCGGAGGAGGCGGCGGCACGACTGGCCGCGGCGGCCCGGATCGTGGAGAGCGGGGGAACCGTGGGCGGCGAGGGCCCTCGTACCTTCGTCGCCTGACGGGCCGAGGGCGGGTGGGGGACCATCCGCCCTCGGCCCGTCGGCGTCAGACCTCGTGCAGGGATGTCTAGGAGCTCTCCGCCGCCACGGCCTCGGCCGGCACCGGCAGGTTCTCGCCGTCCGCCGGGGTAGTCCGGGGCGGCAGCAGGTCCAGCACCGCCTGCCGGTGCGCGTCGCTGGTGGCGTCGTCGTACGGGTCGGGAGTGGCCGGCACCTGCAGTCGGTGTGCCGGGCCGGTGCCCAGCCGGGCGTACCCGCGCCCCGCTGGAACGTGCTCGGCGGGGCTCGTGTGCGGGCGGACGCCCAGGACCGCCTCCAGCTGCGCGGCCGGGGCGGGCCCGAGCACGACGCGCGCACGGGTGTGCTGCCGTACCGGGTCGCTCAGTGTGTCGAGGCTGTCGAACTGTTCGGCCACCACCACCGTCACCTGGGCCGCGCGGCCGTGTCGGAGCGGAACCTTGAGGAGGTCCTGCGGATCCTTGCGGCCGTCGGCTTCGGCGAGGTGGGTGAACGCCGTGGGACGGTCGAGCAGGATCCACAGGGGGCGCCTGGTGTCGTCCGGCGGAGGGTGGCCCTCCTGACGGGCGTGGTTGGCGGCGATCAGGCGGCGCTCCGTCTCGTGCGCCGCCCACTCCAGGCTGGCCAGCGCCCCGGCGAGCCCGACCTCGACGCCCAGCACGCCGTCCCGGCCGGTCAGGCAGGCGTACTCGCCGGTGCCGCCGCCGTCGATGACCAGGACGTCGCCGTACCGGAGGGCCTGGATGGCGACCGAGCGCAGCAGGGTGGAGGTGCCGCTGCCGGGCTGGCCGACGGCCAGGAGGTGCGGTTCGGTGGAGCGGACGCCGGTGCGCCACACGACCGGCGGGACGTCGCGCCGCTCCTCGCCGTGGGTGAGCGGAAGCGTGCGCTGGACCTGGGAGGGGTCCGTGAAGCCGAGGACGGTCTCGCCGGGCGCGGTCACGAAGCGCTGGGCGGCGAGATCGGTGGGGAGCGGGGCGAGCACCGACACGGTGAGCGCGTTGACCTCCTCGTCCCAGGCGAAGCGGTACTCGCGGCCCCGGCCGGACTTGGCCGCGAGCAGATGCTCGACACGCGCGCGTGCCTCGGCCTCGCCGTCCGGGAAGTACGCCGGGTAGCGGATCTCCAGCTGGGTGATCCGGCCCGTGCCGTCGAACTCGTACGACGGGAAGGCCTTCTCCCACTCGCCGCCGTGGGCGTAGAGGGGAGAAGGATCCTCCGCCGTGGAGAAATACGGCACCAGAGCCTCGTACAGCGCCTGGAGTCGCTGGGTCTGCGACTCGTCGGGGCCGTCGGGAGCCGGTGGGGTGCGGTCCCGGCCCTGCCAGGCGGCTGCCGCCATCAGCGTGATGACGGCGAGCAGCGGACCGTACGGTACGAGCGCCACGACCAGGATCACCGAGGCCACCAGGAACAGCAGCGGCCCGCGCCTGTCCTTGGGGGTCTCGGCCCACTTGCGCCGCCCGGCCGAGGCCAGCCGACGCAGACCGCGGGTGACCGTGATCAGTGGGTGGAGGATGTCGGTGGCGCTGTCTGCCGCCGTCCGGGCCAGCTCCCGGCTCCGGGCGATCTGCGCGCTGCCTGTGCTCAGGATGCGGGGAAGGGGGCGCCGGGCCACTGCTGTCTCCTGGAGTGCGTACGGAAGGGACGGACGGCGGGGGGAGAGCGGCGTCAGAACTTGATGCCGCCGAGGAGGCTGGCCAGGCTCTCGCCGCCCGCCTTGATGCTCGGGGCGATCGCCGTACTCGCCAGGTAGAAGCCGAACAGGGCGCAGACGACGCCGTGCGACGCCTTGAGCCCGTCCTTGCGGAAGAAGAGGAAGACGATGATGCCGAGCAGGACCACGCCTGAGATGGACAGGATCATTTCTGTTCTCCTGGTTCGCGGGGGACAGTCACCATGAGTACTTCCAGGCTCACAGCATGTATCCATACGATAAAAGGTGCAATTGGGTGAAATTCTGAGAATTTCCCCCGAATGGCGGAGGCCGGGGCGGGCCGGGCGAGCAGAAGAGTTGCGGCGAACGGATCCCGCCGTGATCGTTGCCTCCGGCGGGGCCCGCCATGTTTCCGGCGAGCCAGTACCCTGGCGATTCACCTGAACGGCTGCAACGAGAGGCGGTCCGGCCGATGACCGAAGTCCCCGACCCCGAGGTCGTGGAACTGGCGACCAAGATCTTCGATCTTGCCCGCCGGGGACAGACCGAGGAGCTCGTGGCCTACGTCGACGCGGGCGTGCCGGCCAACCTCACCAACGACCGAGGCGACTCGCTCGTGATGCTCGCCGCCTACCACGGCCACGCCGAGGCGGTCCGGGCGCTGCTGGCCCGCGGAGCCGACGCGGACCGGATCAACGACCGCGGCCAGACCCCCCTCGCCGGGGCGGCCTTCAAGGGGGAGACGGACGTCATCAAGGCGCTTCTGGAGGCCGGCGCCGACCCGGCCGCGGGCACGCCTTCGGCCGTCGACACGGCCCGCATGTTCGCCAAGGCGGAACTGCTGGAGCTGTTCGGCGTGCAATGAGCCGGAGTTCCTGAGCGGGCAGAACACAGTTCCTGACCAGGTAAATCAACGACCACGGGGGAGGCGGTACGGGGCCGCCGGAAATTTCGGTCGCGGCAGGCTGAGCTGCCGAGTCATCATGACGACGTGATTCACGGACGCGATGGCTGGGCAGGTGTTGCCGCACCGCGCGGGCCGTGATGCGGTCCGCATGGGCCACCGACGAGAGGCAGAGGAAGATGGCTTACAGCAAGCAGGAAACGGCGGGCGCCCCGACGTGTTGTCACGCGGCCAGGTAATGCAGGTCCCCGGTTGCGTCGACGCTTGATGTGAGGCTGTTTCCCATGTTCGATCCGTTCATAGCGCCCAGCGGCACGCTGCTCGGCCTGCTCCAGCGGGGCCGCGGCGACGGCACACTGCACGCGCTCACCGCCCCCCGCTCCGAGGCGCTCGCGGCACTCCACCACTGTGTGCTGCGCGATCCGCGCCACGACTGGCAGGTGGAGAACCGCTCCCTCTACTACGCCCGTCTCTACCTCGACCTGGGCGGCGACCTCGACGAGATCGAGGCGCACCTCTTCGATGTCGAGGACGCCTTCGACACCGAGGAGAATCGCACGGGCCTGTCCCTGGCCGTCCTCGGCCACCTCGCCTCCTACGGCAGGCGGGACGCCCTCGACCTGCTCCGCAGGTACGCCGCCTCGGGCTCCAACTGGGCGTGGGCCCTCGACGAACTCGCCCTGCGCGACGACGACGCCGGCCTGCGCGCCCTGGCCGCACCCGTGCTCGCGCGGTTCGCCACCGACGCCGAGGGCGAGGCCGAACTCGCCGCCGTCGTCCGGGACGCCTTCGAGCCACGGCCCTGGCGACTGTGGGCCGAGGATCCCCGCGAGTACGTCTCGGCACGCGTGCGTGCGGCCCAGGAGGCCGGCTGCTTCGACCGCTGGCAGCGGCAGCTGAGCCCCACCGGGCCCCGCCCCGGCTGGAGCGTGCGGGCCGTCTTCGAATGGGCCCAGCAAGGCATCGAACGGGGCGCCGCGCTCCACGTCCCCGCCGCCCGCTGCCTCACCGCCGTGGCCGGGCCCGAGGACCGCGCGGAGATCGTGCGGGCCGCCGAGGACGGCACCGAGGGAGCCCGGTGCACCGCCCTGCGCTACCTCGCCGACCAGGACGACGCCCAGGCACCCGACCTCATCGAACAGGCCGTGGCGACCGGCAGCAGGTTCGTCGTGGAGGCCGCCGTCGACGCCTTCGAACGGATGTGCAGTGCCGCCGCGGTCGACCGGGCCCGCGGCTGGGCCCACCGGCCCGACGCCCTCGGCGCCGCCGCCGGGCGGGTGCTCGCCTGCCGGGGCACCGGCCGTGACAGCGACCTGGTCCTCGGCGCCCTGCGCGAGGCCGTGCGCGGCGAGGGCTGCGACGCGCCCACCCTGTGGACCCTGGTCGACGGAGCCGGACGGCTGGGCATCGCCTGCGCCGCCCCGGTACTGCGCCACATCTACCGCGAGACGGCCTCGTCCCATCTGCGCGGGCGCTGCGCACGGGCGCTGGCCGCCACCGACCCCTCCTTCGCCACCGGCTTCGCCGTCGAGTGCCTGTGGGACTGCGAGGAGACCACCCGCGAGATCGCCGCCCGGCACGCCGAGACCGGCGACACCCGGGTCGTGGAGCGGCTCCGCCGCCTCGCCGCCGACCCGGCCGAGGAGGACGAGGTCCAGACGGCCGTACGCAGCCGGATCGGGCCGGATGCCGCCTCCGCCATGTGAGCGACGGCGCAGGCGTACCCGCCGGATGAACGGCGGATGACCCGCGGGTCAGACGGGCACGGACGCCGTCTGGCCTGCTCGGGCGTGCAGCGCAACGCTCATGGGACGTTTGTCGTCCGGAAAGATCCACGTTGACGCGTCCACGTCCAGCGAGGCGACAACACCCGTATGCGTGTCGTCATCGTGACCGAATCCTTTCCCCCCGACGTGAACGGCGTGGCCCACTGCGCGCTCCAGACCGCCCGGCACCTCGTAGATCGCGGTCACCTCCCGCTCGTCGTCGCGCCGGCCACCGCCGCCGGTCCCGGGCCGGACGCCGAGGCACCCTGCCCCGTCATCCGTGTCCCCTCCCTCCCGCTCCCGGGCTATCCCCAGGTCCGCGTCGCCCTCCCCAGCCGACGTGTCGCCGCGGCCCTCGTCGCACACCGCGCCGACATGGTCCACCTGGCCGGCCCCTTCATCCTCGGCGTACGCGGCATGGCAGCCGCCGCCCGGCTCGGCATCCCCGCCGTCGCCGTCTACCAGACCGACCTGGCCGGATACGCCCGCACCTACGTGCACGCGGGCGAGGCGGCGGCCTGGCGTCGGATCCGCTCCGTGCACGCCGCCGCCGACCTCACCCTCGCCCCCTCCAGCGCCGCATTCCACGACCTCGACTCGCACGGTGTGCCCCGGGTCAAGCTGTGGCCGCGGGGCGTGGACACCGTGCGGTTCCGCCCCGACCTCCGCGGCGACGCGCTGCGCCGTGAACTCGCGCCGAACGGCGAGGTGATCGTCGGCTACGTCGGGCGGCTCGCCCCCGAGAAGCAGGTCGAACTCCTCGCCGGCGTCTGCGGTCTGGACGGCGTGCGGGTCGTGGTGGTGGGCGACGGACCCAGCCGGCCGGGGCTGGGCGAGGCGCTGCCGGGAGCGGTCTTCCTCGGCCGCCGCACCGGTGACGAACTCGCCCGCATCTTCGCCTCGCTGGACGTCTTCGCGCACACCGGGCCCTTCGAGACGTTCTGCCAGACCGTGCAGGAGGCCATGGCGAGCGGCGTCCCGGTCGTCGCGCCCGCCGCCGGCGGACCGCTGGATCTGGTCGCCCACGGGCGCACCGGGCTGCTCGTCCCGGCGCGCGACGCCGGCGCCGTGCGCGACGCGGTCGTCGCCCTGGCCGCCGACCCCGCCCGCCGGAGGGCCTACGGGGACGCCGGACGGGCCATGGTCGAGGGCCGCACCTGGGCCGCCGTCGGCGACCAGCTGATCAGGCACTACGGCGACGTCCTCGCCGCGCGCCGCCTGGCGGTGGCCGCATGAGCGCCGCCCGACCGCTGCGGATCGTCCGCCTCGCCAACTTCGTCGCACCCTCCTCGGGCGGACTGCGCACGGCACTGCGCGAGCTGGGCAAGGGCTACCGCGCCGCCGGGCACGACCCGGTCCTGGTCGTGCCCGGCGACCGGGCGAGCGACCGCGACACCGAACAGGGCAGGGTGATCACCCTGCCCGGACCGCTGCTGCCCGGCACCGGCGGCTACCGCGTCCTCACCGACAGGCGGCGCGTCGCCCGGCTGCTCGAGGACCTGGCACCGGACCGCCTGGAAGTCTCCGACCGTACGACTCTGCGCTGGACCGGCAAGTGGGCCCGGCGCGCCAGGGTGCCCGCCGTGATGGTCTCCCACGAGACCGCCGACGGGGTGCTGCGTACGTGGGGCCTGTCCGAGGGAGCGGCCAGGCGGGCCGCCGACTCGCTCAACATCCGCACCGCGCACACCTACGCGCGCGTGGTCTGCACCACCGAGTACGCCGAGCGGGAGTTCGTCCGGATCGGCGCCCGGAACGTGGTGCGGGCGCCGCTCGGCGTCGACCTCGCCGAACGGCACCCGACGCTGGCCGACACGGGACTGCGGGCCCGGTACGCCCGCGACGACCAGATCCTGC
>NZ_MUBA01000339.1:210-4393 GCF_002154575.1 Streptomyces bobili | reverse complement strand
CGGCCGGGCCCGGCCGACCGCCCGCTGGACCGTCGCCACCTCGACCGCCGTCCTCGGCTGCGTCCTCCTCGTGCTGGGCCCCCGGCTCACCGGAACCGGCACCCCGGTGGACCTCACGGGCGTCCTGCTCGCCGCCGTCGCCGGACTCTCGTACGCCGTCTACGCGTCGATCGGCGGCCGGCTCATCGCCCACGGGCACGAGTCCGGCGCGGTGATGGGCGCGCTGTTCGGCGCGGCCGGGCTGCTCGTCCTGCCGCTCGCCCCGTTCGTCGACGTCACCTGGCTCGGCTCCGTCAGGGGCGCGGCGGTGGCCGGCTACCTCGCCCTGTTCACCGTCCACCTCTCCTACCGCCTCTTCGGCCACGGACTGCGCCGTACGTCCGCGTCGGCGGCCACGTCACTGACCTTGGCCGAGCCCGCCGTCGCCGCCGTCCTGGGCGTCACCGTCCTCGGCGAGCGCCTGGGGTACGTCTCCTGGTGCGGCCTGGCCGTCCTCGGACTGGGGCTGGCCCTCCTCGCCGTCCCCGTGAAGGGGGCGGTCGCCGGTAGCCGGGGCCGGTAGCCGGACGGCCGTCAGCCCGTCCCCACCGCGCCGGTGGCCGAAGGGTGCGCGTGCGCGGTCGGCCGGTAGCCGGACGGCCGTCAGCCCGCCCCCACGGCACCGGTGGCCGAAGGGTGCGCGTGCGCGGCACGCAGGAGTTCCGCGGCGCCCCGTACGGCCGCGGTGTGCGGGGCGGGCACCGGGCTGACCGGAGCGTGCAGCCGGCCGGTCAGCCGGTAGGGGATCTCGGGCCGCAGGGCGCCCCCGCCGGCGAGCAGGGCGCCCCGCCGGAGGGCGTCCAGCGTCCGCGGCGTGCGGTCCTCGTCCAGCATCGCGGTCACCATCGCGGTGACGGCGTCGACGAGGAGGGCGCCCGGCCGGCCGGTGCCGTCGCCGTCACCCGTGCCGAGCGCGGCGCCGCGGGCGTCGATCACCGCGCCGTCGGCGAGCAGGACGACCTCCGTACGGCGGGCGCCGAGGTCCACGACCAGCAGCGGCCGGGACAGGTCGGCCCGCGAGGCCACGGCGACGGCGCGCGCGGTGGGCACGGTGAGCACGGTGCGCGGTCCCAGGACCTCGACTGCGGCGCGGGCCCGGTCCCGGTGGGCGACGCCGCCCAGGACCGGCGCGGTCACGATGACCAGCGGGCGGCCGGCGGCCGGCGGGCGGCTCCCGAACAGCCGGCGGAGCATCCGTGCCGTGCCGGCGATGTCGGCGAGCCCCGGCTCGGGGACCGGTTCCCCGCTCCTGGCGCCGGTCACCGTGGGGACGTCGAGGATCGTGCCCCGGTCGGACGTCCAGGCGCGGGTACGGGCGCCGCCCAGGTCGAGGGCGAGGCCGTAGCACTGCCGGCACAGCGGCCACGGCCGGTGGCGGCCGGAGCCGCGACGGGGTGCGGGGATCACCGGTCCGCCTCTCTGACCTGGCGGCACCGGGCACAGTGACGGGCCTGCGGCACTATCTCCAGCAACTCGCGCGCGATGGGCCGCCGGCACAGGCCGCAGATGCCGTAGCGGCCCTCGTCCATGCGGCGCAGCGCCGCCTCCACGTCGGCGAGGACCATCCGGGCCGAGGCCGCGAGCTGGACCCCCACCTCCACCTGCGAGGGTGCCCGCCGCTCGCGCAGCGCGTCCCCGCGGGCCGGGGCGGCGGCCGTCAGCTGCTGGATCTGCTCCCGGCGGAACAGCAGTTGCTCGCGCAGGTTCTCGCGCAGCACGGCGAGATCCTCCGCGGACAGGGCCGGGGCCCGTTCGGCGACGGTCCGGTGGTTCACGACTTCACCCCTCGGTCAGGACGTGACAGGACAAGGAAGTACGGGGCGTCAGGCGCTGTGGCGCTGGCAGGCGACGCAGAACCGCGTGTACGGCAGGATCTCCAGGCGTTCCGCGGGGACGGGCCGCGAGCAGCCCAGGCAGGCGCCGTAACTGCCGTCCCCGACACGCGCGAAGGCCGCCTCGATCTCGGCGAGCACGCGCCGGACGGCCTCCTTCTGCACGGCCATCACCTGGTCCGCCACGTCCCGCCCGGCCTCCTCGATGGCCCGCAGCTGGGTCAGCCGCGCGTTGCGCTCGTGCTCCAGACGCTGACGGGCCTCGTGCGCCGTCAGACGCTCGGGACGGCCTTCGGTCGGGGGCGTGTCGAGCGACGGCATGGCGGTCCTCTTCCTCCGGTGGGGAAGCGGCCGGCCGGTCGCGGCCGCTGTGTCTCCACCGTCGCCGACGGAACGCGCCCCGCCTATCGGGCGCAGTACCCATCTCTCGCGGCATCCGGTGCCCATCGGGCCCGCCGTCCCGGCGGGGCGCGCGGCGGAAAATGGGCATCAGAGCCCATCGACGCGGCACCGGACAGCCCGCACGCTGTCCGGGGGGCCGGTCGGTCCGCGTCCCGCGTCACACGCGCGCGGGGGCGGTGACCGGCCCGGCGACGAGATGAACGGTGTACGAGGTGTACGCACCGCGTCACGACGAAAGGCGCGATTCCCGGTGTCCCTGTTCTGGCGGATCTTCGGGCTGAACGCGGTGGTGCTGGGCACGGCCACCGCGCTGCTGCTGTGGGCTCCGGTGACCGTCTCCGTGCCGGTCCTGCTGACCGAGGCGGTGATCCTGGTGGGCGGCCTGCTGGTCATGCTGGTCGCCAACGCGGCCCTCCTGCGGCTCGGACTGGCCCCGATCGACCGGCTCACCCGCCTGATGACCACGGTCGACCTGCTGCGCCCCGGCCAGCGGCTGCCCGCGCACGGCCTGCGCGAGGTCGCCGACCTCATCCGCACCTTCAACGCCATGCTCGACCGGCTGGAGAGCGAGCGGGCGGCGAGCAGCGGCCGCGTCCTGCTGGCGCAGGAGGCCGAACGGCGCCGAATCGCGCAGGAACTGCACGACGAGGTGGGGCAGACCATGACCGCGATCCTGCTGTCGCTGAAGCGAGCGGCGGACGAGGCGGACGAGCCCCTGCGCGGGGAACTCCAGCAGGCGCAGGAGATCACCCGCGGCAGCCTGGACGAAGTACGCCGCCTGGTACGCCGACTGCGGCCGGGCGTACTCGACGACCTCGGCCTCGTCAGCGCCCTGACCTCGCTCACCACCGAGTTCACCACGCACGCCGGGCTGCGCGTCCTGCGCCGTTTCGACGCCGACCTGCCCGTCCTGGACCCGCAGACGGAGCTGGTGCTGTACCGGGTCGCCCAGGAGAGCCTGACCAACGCGGCCCGCCATGCCGGAGCCGGCCGGGTCGAGGTCAGCCTGCGTCACACGGACGGCGCGCTGCTGCTGGCCGTCTCCGACGACGGCAACGGAACCGGCATCGGGCACGAGGGCGCGGGCATCCGGGGGATGCGGGAACGGGCGCTGCTCGTGGGAGCCACCCTGGACATCGTCTCCGAGCCGCTGACCGGTACACAGGTCCGGTTGACCGTGCCCGCCCAGAAGAAGGTGCCATGACCCCGACCGACCCGTCCCCGATCCGTATCCTCCTCGCCGACGACCACGCGCTGGTACGGCGCGGAGTGCGGCTCATCCTTGACCGGGAACCCGACCTCGAGGTCGTCGCCGAGGCCGGGGACGGCGCCGAGGCCATCGCCCTGGCCCGGGCCCACGACATCGACCTGGCGGTGCTGGACATCGCGATGCCCCGGATGACCGGCCTCCAGGCGGCCCGGGAACTCGCCGCGCTGAAACCGGGACTGCGCATCCTGATGCTGACGATGCACGACAATGAGCAGTATTTCTTCCAGGCGTTGAAGGCCGGGGCCGGCGGATACGTGCTCAAGTCCGTGGCCGACCGCGACCTGGTCGCCGCCTGCCGGGCGGCCGTGCGTGACGAACCCTTCCTCTATCCCGGCGCGGTCACCGCCCTCGTACGCAACTATCTCGACCGCGTCCGACACGGCGAGGAACCCCCGGACCGGCTGCTGACCGCGCGCGAGGAGGAAGTCCTCAAACTTGTCGCGGAGGGCAACTCCTCGAAGGAGATCGCGGATACGCTCTTCATCAGTATCAAAACCGTCCACCGGCACCGGGCGAACCTCCTGCACAAACTCGGCATGCGCGACCGGCTGGAACTCACCCGGTACGCCATCCGTGCCGGCCTCATCGAACCCTGAACCGGGCCCGCACGGAGACGACCCGCACGGAGACGACCCGCACG
>NZ_MUBA01000339.1:0-197 GCF_002154575.1 Streptomyces bobili | reverse complement strand
CCCGTCCCCCGTCCAGGGGCGACGGCGGGAGCTCTGCTCGTCGCCCTCCTCGTCGTCCTGACGAGCCTCCTCGCCCCGGCCGCGTACGACAGCTTCCACACCCCGGACACCGTCTCCGTGTCCGTGGCCGTATCCGCGCAGGCGAGCGGTGCTCCCGGCGCCGACGACGCGCAGCCCGCCGTCCGCACGGCCGCGGT
>NZ_MUBA01000338.1 GCF_002154575.1 Streptomyces bobili | reverse complement strand
ATCAGCGGCGAGAAGCCGGCGCCGATCAGTGTCGCCGCCTGGTAGCCGAGCGAGGCGCCCGTGTAGCGGACCCGGGTGCCGAACATCTCGGTGAGCAGCGCGCCGAGCGGCCCGTACATCGTGGACTGGGCGATGCCGTGGCCGAGGACGAGGGCGAGGATCAGAAGGCCGGGGGAGCCGGAGTCGACCAGCGCGAGCACCGGGAAGGCTAGCGCCGCCGAGGCGACCGCACCCGCGAGCACCACGGGCCGGCGGCCGATCCGGTCGGACAGCACGGAGGCGGCGGGCAGCACCAGCAGGGCCACGCAGGAGGCGATGGTGACGGCGGCGAGCACCTGCGGTCGACTGTATGCACCGTGTTCACGGCCGACCGCATACGAAATCATGAATCCCGTCAGCAGTGACTGTGCGGTGAACGCCCCGATGCCGACGCAGGCCGCGAGCAGTACCGGCTTCGGCCGGCGCAGCACCTCGAGGACCGGCGGCCGGTCGAGCGGCTCGGCCTTGCGGAAGAGCGGGCTCTCGGCGACCCGCAGCCGGACGAACATGCCGACGGCCAGCAGCACCACGCTCAGCAGGAACGGCACCCGCCAGCCCCACTCGCGGAACTGGTCGTCCGGCAGAGTGGAGACGAGCGTGACCACACCGGCCGACAGCACGGAACCGAGCGGGGCACCGAGCTGGGAGAAGCTGGACCACAGGCCGCGCCGGGCGTTTCCCGACCCTTCGGCGTGCTCCGCGTGCTCGACGATCATCAGGGTGGCGCCGCCCCACTCACCGCCGATCGCGAGGCCCTGCACGACCCGCAGGGTGACCAGCAGGACCGGCGCCCACACGCCGATCGCGTCGTAGGTCGGCAGCAGGCCGATGAGGAAGCTGCCGGAACCCATCAGCGTCATGGTCAGCAGCATCATCGACTTGCGGCCGATCCGGTCGCCGAAGTGGCCGAAGAGGAGGCCGCCGAGGGGGCGTGCCACGTAACCGGCGGCGAAGGTGCCGAAGGCCGCGATGGTCCCCACGGCGGGGTCGGCCCCGGGGAAGAACAGATCGCCGAAGACCAGCGCGGCGACGGTGCCGTAGACGAGGAAGTCGTAGAACTCGACGGTGGTGCCGAGCAGCCCGGACAGGGCGACGCGGCGCAGTTGCGGGGACGGTGGGCGGGCGGACGTACGGGATGGCTGCACGGGGGAGCTCCCTGGGGAGAGGGCGGAGGTGGTGCAGGTGCCGGTGGAGAGTCCGGCGTCCCGTGAAGTTAGGCAGTACGTCGGCAGTCGTCAATCATTTGCACAACATCAGTTGAGTCCGTCCTCCGCGATGCGCAGCAGCAGGGCGTGCAGCGTGGCGCGTTCCTGCTGGTCGAGCGGGGCGAGGAGTTCGTTGGTCACCCGCAGGCCGGCCGCGTCGGTACCGCGCAGGAAGGCGCGGCCGTTCTCGGTGAGGACGACGATCCGGCTGCGGCGGTCGTCCGGGGCCGGGCGGCGCTCGGCGAAGCCCAGCTTCTCCAGGTCGTCGACCAGGCCGACGATCGCGCTCGGGTCGTAGCCGAGGCGGGTGCTCAGTTCGCGCTGGAGCGCGCCCTCGCCCGTGGCGAGGAAGCGCAGCACCGCGTAATGGCGCAGGCGCAGCCCCGACTCCTGGAGGGATGTGTTGAACAGCTGCCCCGAGCGCAGCCCCAGCCGGTACAGCAGGTAACCGGTGTCGGCGTGCAGTCCGCGCATCCATGGTTCGTCCGCGTCGATCGAGGTGGCGTTCACGGTCGGGGTGGCGTTCGCGTCCGTGGTCGGGATGGCGTTCACGGTGTCGTCCTGGCGGGCGATGGCGGGCTCCCTGGTGTCGGCCCCGGAGGGCGGTCTCGGCACGGCGATTCCAGCATGGTGACTCCAGCATGGCGCACCCGTAGGTCGACAACAACTATTGACGTCAACAATTATTGCTCTTAGCTTCGATCTCGAAGCCGCAACCCCGAAATGCGGCCGCACCCCTGTCGAGGTGCGGCCGACCCATGTGAAGGGACACCGTCGTGCCCAGCATCGATCTCACCGGCAAGGTCGCCGTCGTCACCGGCAGCGGCCGGGGCCTCGGCCTCGCCTACGCCCACGCCCTCGCCGCCCACGGCGCCCGCGTGGTCGTCAACGACATCGACGAGACGGTCGCCGAGCAGGCCGTGAAGTCCATCGCCGAGGCGGGCGGCACCGCCGTCGCCGAGGTGGTCGCCGTCGGCACCGCCGAGGCCGCCGACCGGCTGGTGAACCGTGCCGTCGAGGAGTTCGGGCGGCTCGACATCCTCGTCACCAACGCCGGCATCCTGCGCGACAGGGTGCTGTGGAAGATGACCGACGACGACTTCGACGCGGTCGTCACCACCCACCTCAAGGGCACCTTCACCTGCGCCCGCGCCGCCGCCGTCCGGATGCGCGAACAGGGCGAGGGCGGCACGCTCGTCCTGGTCGGCTCCCCGGCCGGCCAGCGCGGCAACTTCGGACAGACCAACTACGCCGCCGCCAAGGCCGGCATCGCCGCCATGGCCCGCACCTGGTCCATGGAACTCGGCCGCGCGAACATCACCGTCAACGCCATCGTCCCGGTCGCCGCCACCGCCATGACCGAGACCATCCCCGCCTTCGCCCCCTACGTCGAGGCCATGAAGGACGGCGAGCCGCTGCCCGCCTTCCTGCGCAAGGGCGAGGGCTTCGGCACCCCCGAGGACTGCGCGGCCCTCGTCCCCTTCCTCGCCTCCGACGCCGCCCGCTCGATCACCGGACAGGCCATCGGCATCGGCGGCGACAAGGTGACACTCTGGTCGCATCCGCAGGAGATCCGCACGGCCTACGCGGACGGCGGCTGGACTCCGGACGGACTGGCCGAGGCCTTCCCCACCTCGGTCGGCGCGGAACTCCAGACCGTCGGCATCCCGGCACCCCAGTTCCCGGAGGCGTGATGGCCCCGTCCATGAACGTCGAGGACCTCGTCGCGATCGACGTCCACACCCACGCGGAGGTGTCCTCCCAGGGCCACTCCTCCCTCGACGACGACCTGCACGACGCCTCCTCCGCCTACTTCAAGGTCGAGGGCAAGCGCAAGCCGACCCTCGAGGAGACGGCCCGCTACTACCGCGAGCGCAGGATGGCCGCGGTGATCTTCACCGTGGACGCCGAGTCCGCGACCGGTACGGCCCCCGTCCCCAACGAGGAGGTCGCCGAGGCCGCCGCCGCCAACGCCGACGTCCTCATCCCCTTCGCCTCCGTCGACCCCTTCCGCGGCAAGGCCGGCGTACGCCAGGCCCGCCGCCTGGTCGAGGAGTACGGCGTGAAGGGCTTCAAGTTCCACCCCAGCATCCAGGGCTTCTTCCCCAACGACCGGGCCGTGGCGTACGCGCTGTACGAGGTGATCGAGGAGACCGGCGCCATCGCCCTGTTCCACACCGGCCAGACCGGCATCGGCGCCGGCGTACCCGGCGGGGGAGGCATCCGGCTCAAGTACTCCAACCCGCTGCACGTCGACGACGTCGCCGCCGACTTCCCGCACCTCAAGATCATCCTGGCGCATCCGTCGTTCCCCTGGCAGGACGAGGCGCTCGCCGTGGCCACACACAAGCCGGGCGTCCACATCGACCTGTCCGGCTGGTCGCCGAAGTACTTTCCGCCGCAGCTGGTGCAGTACGCCAACACACTGCTGAAGGACAAGGTCCTCTTCGGCTCCGACTTCCCCGTCCTGACCCCCGACCGCTGGCTCGCCGACTTCGACAAGCTGACGATCAAGGACGAGGTGAAGCCGAAGATCCTCAAGGAGAACGCCGCCCGTCTGCTCGGGCTGACCACACCGTGAAGGGGCGTGGAGATGCGCAACGAGGGACTGGGGTCCTGGCCCGCACGCAGGGCCCGTAAGACTCCGCACCGCACAGCCCTCATCCACGGTGACCCGCCGGCGGTCCGCGGTGAGCTGTCGACGGTCCGAGGCGATCTGTCGACCGTGCGCGGTGAGCGGTCGACGGTGCACGGTGAGTTGTCAGCCGTCCGCGGTGAGCTGTCGACGGTCCGCAGTGAGCCGTCGACGATCCACGGTGAGCGGTCGACCGACTACCGCACATTGCATACACGCACCACGCGCCTGGCCCACGCTCTGCGCGCCCGAGGCGTCCGGCGCGGCGACCGGGTCGCCTACCTCGGCCCGAACCACCCCTCCTATCTGGAGACCCTGTTCGCGGCCGGCGTCCTCGGCGCGGTCTTCGTGCCGCTCAACATCCGCCTGGCCGGGCCCGAGATCGCCTACCAGCTCGCCGACTCCGGCGCGAAGGCCCTGGTCTACGGTCCGGCCCACGCGGGCCTGGTGGCAGGACTGCCAGGCAGCACCGACGTGCGCACCTACCTCGAGGCGGGCGCCGAGTACGAGGAGGCGCTGGCGTCGGCCGCACAGGACCCGATCGACGAACCGGTCGGCGCCGACGACACCTGCATCATCATGTACACCTCGGGCACCACCGGCCGCCCCAAGGGCGCGATGCTCACCCACGGCAACGTGACCTGGAACGCCCTGAACGTCCTCGTCGACCATGATCTGATCACCGACGAACGGGCCCTGGTCTCCGCCCCCTTGTTCCACACGGCCGGGCTGAACATGCTCACCCTCCCGGTCCTGCTCAAGGGCGGCACCTGCGTCCTGGTCGAGTCCTTCGACGCGGACACCACCTTCGACCTGATCGAACGCCACCGCATCACCTTCATGTTCGGGGTGCCCACCATGTTCGACCAGATCTCCCGGCATCCGCGATGGCCGGCCGCCGACCTGTCCTCCCTGCGCATCCTGACCTGCGGAGGCTCCCCGGTCCCGACCCCGCTGATCGACGCCTACCAGGAGCGCGGTCTGACCTTCCTCCAGGGCTACGGCATGACCGAGGCCGCCCCCGGCACCCTCTTCCTCGACGCCGAACACGCGGTCACCAAGGCCGGTTCGGCCGGTGTCCCGCACTTCTTCAGCGACGTACGGGTCGTCCGCCCCGACCTGGCGCCCGTCCAGCCCGGCGAGACCGGCGAGGTGATGGTGCGCGGCCCGCACGTCATGTCCGGCTACTGGGGGCTGCCCGAGGAGACGGCCGCCTCCTTCGCCGACGGCTGGTTCCGCAGCGGGGACGCGGCGCGCGTCGACGAAGACGGTTACGTGTACATCGTCGACCGAATGAAAGACATGATCATCTCCGGTGGCGAGAACGTCTACCCCGCCGAGATCGAGGACCTGCTCCTCACCCACCCCGACATCGTCGAGTGCGCGGTCATCGGCGTGCACGACGACAAGTGGGGGGAGGTGCCGCGGGCGGTGGTCGTGCCGCGCGAGGGAACCTCGCCGGACCCGGACGAGATCCTGGCCTCGCTCGCCGGCCGGCTCGCCAAGTACAAGATCCCGAAGTCGGTCGTCATCGCGGACGAACTCCCCCGCACCGCCTCCGGGAAGCTCCTCAAGTCCCGGGTGCGCAAACGCTTCGGCGACAACTCCTAGCGACTCGGCGACAACCTCCGCCTCCTCCGAGCCATTCGGCGACAACTCCCATCCGAAGGACAGCCACATGAGCCTCACCGTCAACGGCCTCGACGAGCTGAAGAAGCTGGCCGGCAGCGACCTGGGTACCAGCGAGTGGATCGAGGTCACCCAGCAGCGCATCGACACCTTCGCCGACGCCACCGGCGACCACCAGTGGATCCACGTGGACCCGGAGCGCGCCAAGGACGGCCCCTTCGGCGCCCCCATCGCCCACGGCTACCTCACCCTGTCCCTCTTCATCCCCCTGTTCACCGAGCTGCTGGACGTGCAGGGCGTCACCACGAAGGTCAACTACGGCCTGAACAAGGTCCGTTTCCCCTCGCCCGTGAAGGTCGGCTCCCGCATTCGCCTCACCGCCCGGCTCGCCGAGGTCGAGGAGGTGCCGGGCGGCGTGCAGATCACCGTCGACGGCGCCGTCGAGATCGAGGGTGGCGCGAAGCCGGCCGCGGTGCTGCAGAGCCTGTCGCGCTTCTACGCCTGACCGGCCGGCGCGCCGCGCCCCACCGCAGCGGCTGCCTGACGGCCGTCGCACCACCCGTCCGCCCGGTTGTCCGCGCGACCGTTTCTACGCCGGATCGGGGCGCACCGGCACCAGGTCGAGCAGGCGCCGCGCCAAGGCGTCCGCGAGCGGGGTCAGCCGTTCGTGGACGCCGCGGAACGTCTTCTCCGCCTGCTCGGCCGGCCAGTCGTCCGGCAGATGCTTGACGGGCAGACGGGGATCGCTGCGGATGATCCGCAGCCACTCGGTCTGCAGCAGCAGCCGCCGGGCCAGGGCGTCGTCGGGGTCCGGCGTCGCCGTCTCCCAGGGCTGCCAGCGCCGTAGGAACGCCGTGTAACGGTCGGCGAGTTCGGGGAGTTCCCAGGTCTCTTCGATCATCGTGCCGATGTCCGTGCCGGCGTCGGCGTTCGCACGGAACACCTTCACGTGGGAGGCGAGCCCGAGTTCGGCGACCAGGGCGGACACGTCGACCTCGCCGGGGGCGATCCACAGCCCGCCGAACAACGGGCCGAATCCGCTCCAGGCGAGTTTCGCGCGCAGGTCGTGACGCTGGCGCTGCCAGGACTCCGGCAGCGAGAAACCGAGCAGGGTCCAGGTGCCGTCCCACTGCCGGTTCACGGCACCGGTCTGCCACATCCGCCGCTCACCGTCGAGCAGCACCTCCGCGGAGTGCTCGGTGAGGCCGAAGTACATACGGCGGCCCTCGCGCTGGCGGCGGAGCAGGCCCCGGTTGACCATGCGGGTCAGCGTCGAGCGGGTCGCCTGCTCGCCCACGCCGGCGCGGGCGAAGACGTCGATCACGCTGCCCGAGTACACGCACACGTCGCGTCCGAGCACCTGCTCGCCCAGGAAGGTGAGCATCAGGGACTGCGGTCGCAGCGACTCTTCGGTGGTCACGCGGCCACGGTACCTCCGGTCGGGTTCGGGCCGGACACCCACCGTGCCGGCCGAAACCGGCTCAGCCACCCGGCGTGGCCGCGGGCACCGGCTCAGCCGTCGCACGGCGCCCGCCGGCAGCGGCTCGGCCGACCGAGGCCCCCTTGGGCCCAGCCGCCCGAGGTACCCTTCGGCACCCGTTCAGCGGCCCACCACGTCGACGAAGACCGGGTTGGCGTAGAACCAGGTGTCGGCCCACGGGTCGCCGTCGCCCGGCGTGTGCGGGATCGGTCCGTGTGGGTCGACTGCGGCACCGAGGTAACCGGTTCCGTGCCGGTTTCCGTCGCTGCCCCGCAGCCGCACGTAGAAGGACTCCTCGCCCGCGGTCAGCGGGACCCGCAGGGTGTACGTCCCCTTGCGGCCCGAGACGTCCTTCGACCAGGCGACCTTGGTGTCCGGTGCCCGCCAGCCGTCCCGGTCGGCGGCCGGGCCCCGCACCGCACCCCGGACGACGTCCACATGCGCCAACTCGGGCAGGACTCCCTGGGGATTGGGGCGGGAGGCGCTGGTGACGGTGATGTTCAGGGTGAGCTTCTCGCCCTTGCGGACGCGCAGCCGGCCGCCGAGCGTGACGCCCCGCCCGTGGTCGTGCTCGCGCTTGAGCCGCACCTCCAGCCCGTCCAGCAGGTGCCCGTGGTCCAGCCAGACCCGGCCCGCGCGAAGCCCGGCCATCACCGAGCGGTAGCCGTGCCGGGTGACGCCGACATGCGTGCGGCTGAACTGGCCGGGCCAGAAGTCGCTGCCCGGCTGCGGGGAGTCGGTGTTCACCGGGTCGGGCAGCCGGCCGGTGGTGTCGAAGGTCGCCCCCGGCGCCCAGTCGCCGTTCTTCCAGGTGTCGGAGACGATGCGGTGGGCGTCGGAGTTGGTGGTGACGGAGAAGACCCTGCCCTCGGAGAGCAGCGCGTCCCACAGCCCGCCGACGGTCGCCGTCGCCCAGTCGAAACCGCCGTACGTCACAAAGGCGTCCGCCGGATATCCGGCCCAGGACTGCGCCGTCGGCCTGTTCTCGTACTCGCCGCGGATCGACGTCGGACCGCGCCACCCGGGTACGGCCGCGCCCTGGGCGCCCGGTGCGCCCTCCATGCCGATCATGACCTCGGGTGCCGCGTCCCGCCAGTCGCGCATCTCGTGCGGAGAGTCGATGCCGAGGCGCATCGGGTGGTTGGCGAGGACCAGGACGTCGTCGACGTAACCGGTGCGGCGCTGTTCGGCGAGCCACTGGATGGCCTTGACGGCGTGGGCCTCGTTGCGGGCCGTCTCCGCGGCCCCGGCGGCGCCCTGGGTGTAGCCGAGGAGCTTGCCGTCGTAGGCGCTCTCGAAACGGGTCAGCAGATCGACCTCGTGCGGACCGGGAGCCGCGAACACCGTGGCGTGCTCGGCGGCCGGGATGTACCACTCCAGACCCTGGAAGATCAGCTGGCGCGGGTTCTGGGCGCGGGCCTTGAGGATCTCGTCGTGCTCCAGCGGGGCGCCGTACTTCGCGTGCCCGACGTTGGAGTGCTCGGTGAACACCATCCAGTCCAGGCCGTACGAGGCGCCCGCCGACGCCAGTTGCGAGAACGTGTACTTGGCATCGTGGCTGTAGACGGTGTGGATGTGATGGTCGCCGACGAGGTAGCCCAGTCGAGGGTCCTCACCACCGAGACGGCCGAGGCCGGCGGCGGCGCTCCGGCCCACCCCCTCCCGTCCGGCGGCGGCAGCCGCGCCGGCCGTCGCCGACCCGAGCGCGAACGCGGCGCCGAACAGCCCGGACGCCCGCAGGAGTTGACGCCGGGACGCGCCCTGGGCGTCGAGATCGGCGGGGGAGACGGACGGGTCCGCCCAGGAGGGCAACTGCTGCTCGGTCATGACTCTCTCTCGGTGCTCGGGGGATCGGGGCGGGCTCAGTGGTTCATGAAGGCGGTGACGGGCAGCGCCCGTTCGACGATCCGGACGTCGCCGAGCCGGCCGTGCAGGATCTGGTCGATCCGTCCGCCGTAGGCGTAGCCGCCGAGCAGCCACGGCAGCCCCACGGACGTGATGCCGACCGCCCGTGCCTTCGGGTTGCGCACGACCGGGCAGCCCTCGACGTAGAGCGTGGTGTGCCGGCCGTCGTTGACGACGGCGAGGTGCCACCAGGTCTCCAGGGGCGTCTGCTGGCCCCAGTTGGTGGCGATGCCCTCCTGGTTGAGGGGACGCATGGCCCACTGCGGCTCACGGTCGTTGGAGAGGGAGAGGGTGGCCAGCGGCTCGTCGGGGTCGTCGGCGGTCTTCCCGGCGGCGCCGCCGGTGCCC
>NZ_MUBA01000337.1:342-783 GCF_002154575.1 Streptomyces bobili | reverse complement strand
GCTCGCATCCGACGAACGTGCCCGAGGCACTGCAACGCTGGCTCAAAAGGTCCTAGCAAAGTCATCTCACGGGCTGGGTGTTGGACGCGGCGGTGGGTGATTCTGGGGCGGCCGACGGCCCCGGCCGGGACCTTGTCCGGCAGCCGCAGCGGCAGCAACTGAGTGACGTCGCCCGCGGGTTCCGCCGGTCAGCCACCCCGCGAGCGGGTGCTCCACCTATGGCCGGCCCGTCCAGCAGCCCCGCAGGTGCACCCCGTCCCCGCCCGTGCGAACGGCTCGAACACATCACCGCGAAGTCCTCCAGTCCGCGCCGGACTTCAGGTGTCCCACACCGGTCCATGGCACAGTCCCGCCGCCGGACACGCCATCGATAGACGAACCTGGCCAGGCCATGCCCCCAGTACGCCAAGCCTTGCACAGGCGGGAGGGCGTGTTGACGCA
>NZ_MUBA01000337.1:0-324 GCF_002154575.1 Streptomyces bobili | reverse complement strand
CGGTGGTGACATCGGTGCGATGGTCGCCTACAGCTTCGCCGCCAACTATCCGCAGGCCACCAAGAAGCTCGCCCTGTGGGAAGGCGCACCCTTCTCGCAGATATTCCAGGACTTCGCCAAGCCGTTCCCCAGGCCCGGTGATCCGAACCTGTGGATATACCCGTTGAGCCAGGTCGAGGGACTGCCCGCCAAACTTCTCGCCGGGCGGTTTCGGCACGTGATCGACTGGTCGGCCGAACACCTCGCGCTCCACCCGGAGCGGATCAGCGAGGAGAGCCGGGCCATCTACGCCCTGGCCTACGACACACCCGAGGCGCTGACCGC
>NZ_MUBA01000336.1 GCF_002154575.1 Streptomyces bobili | reverse complement strand
GCCGGAACCCCTGTGACCCTTCCCGCACCCACCGGAGAGAATGGACCTTGTGCGCTATCGCATCCTCGGCACCACCCAGGCACTCCGGACCGACGGGACCCCCGTCGCGGTCGGCGGGGCGCGGCTGCGTGCGTTGCTGACCGTGCTGGCGCTGCGGGCCGGGCGGGCCGTGCCCGTGGATCTGCTCGTGGAAGAGGTGTGGGCCGGTGACCCGCCCGCCGACGCACCCGCCGCGCTCCAGGCGCTGGTCGGCAGGCTGCGCCGGGCCGTCGGCGCCGACGCCATCGCCTCGGCCGACGGCGGCTACCGGCTCACCGCCCCGCCCGACGCCGTCGACCTGCACCGTTTCGAGCGGCTGACCGCCGACGGCCTGCGCGCGCTCACCGACGGCGACGCCGCCGAGGCGGCCGTCCTCCTCGACGACGCCCTCACCCTGTGGCAGGGCCCGGCCCTCGCCGACCTGCCCGACCGCACCGCCGAGGCGGCCCGCCGGGAAGCCCGCCACCTGGACGCCGTACGCGCCCGCCACACCGCGGCCCTCGCCCTCGGCCACGCCGAGCGGTCTCTGCCCGAACTGACCGCACTGTGCGACGCGCACCCCCTGGACGAGCCCCTCCAGGCCCTGCGCCTGCGCGACGCCGGCCGCACCGCCGAGGCCCTGGCCGCCTACGAGTCCGTACGACGCCTGCTCGCGGACCGCCTCGGCTCCGACCCGGGGCCAGGACTGCGCGCCCTGCACACGGAACTCCTCCGCCCCGCGGAACCCCCGGC
>NZ_MUBA01000335.1 GCF_002154575.1 Streptomyces bobili | reverse complement strand
CCCTGTTCGTCGGCACGTCGGGGTGGCAGTACAAGGACTGGAAGGGCGTCCTGTACCCGGCCGACGTGCCGACGAACAGGGTCATGCATCCATCAAAGCACTACAGGTAGAGCCCCGCGTCGACTCCGCCGCGGGGCTCCGGCAGCGAGGTCGGGGAGGTGCCCCGGCGCAGTGCGTACAGCTCGGCCAGGGTCGCGCCCTCGCGGCCGACGCCCTCCTCGGTGCCCAGCCAGTCCACCGACTCGCGGCGGGTCAGCGGGCCGACCTCGATCCGGGCCAGACAGCGGCCGGGCCGCACGACCGCGGGGTGCAGCCGCTCCAGGTCCTCGTTGGTGGTCACCCCGACCAGCACGTTGCGTCCCTGGCCGAGCAGGCCGTCGGTGAGGTTGAGCAGCCGGGAGAGGGCCTGGCCGGCGGTGTGCTTGGCCTCGCCGCGGATCAGCTCGTCACAGTCCTCCAGCAGGAGCAGCCGCCAGCGGCCCTTGCCGGGGCCGTCCTCCTCGCCGATCGCGATGTCCATCAGATAGCCGACGTCGGAGAACAGGCGCTCGGGGTCCAGGACGCAGTCGACCTGGCACCAGTCCCGCCAGGAGCGGGCCAGGGTGCGCAACGCGGAGGTCTTGCCGGTGCCGGGCGGGCCGTGCAGCAGGAGCAGCCGGCCGGCGATGTTGTCGGGGGTCGTCCCCATCAGGTGGTCCATCGCCTCGGCGACGGGGGCCGTGTAGTTGGGGCGGATCTCGTCCCAGGTGCCCGCGGAGATCTGGCGGGTGGTGCGGTGCGGGCCGCGCCGCGGGGAGACGTACCAGAAGCCCATGGTCACGTTCTCCGGCTGGGGTTCGGGCTCGTCGGTGGCGCCGTCGGTCGCCTCGTCGAGGATCTTCGCGGCGAGTTCGGCGGTGGTCGCGGTGACGGTGACGTCCGCGCCGCGGTTCCAGCGGGAGACCAGCAGCGTCCAGCCGTCGCCCTCGGCGAGCGTGGCGCTGCGGTCGTCGTCGCGGGCGACGCGCAGCACGCGCGCGTGGGGCGGGACCAGGGTGACGCCGGAGCGGACGCGGTCGATGTTCACCGCGTGGGAGTACGGTTGCTCGCCCGTCGCGAAGCGGCCGAGGAACAGCGCGTCGACGACATCGGCCGGGGAGTCGGAGTCGTCGACGTTGAGCCGCATCGGCAGGGCGTCGTGTGGGTGCGCGGACATGCCCGCCATGATCCGGCACCGGCGGCCCGTCTGCACCCGGTTTCCGCAGTGCGCGCCGGTGTGTCGGATCTGTCCGCCCGCGCGGTACGCCGGGGGACGCGGCCGGGGCTCGCCCCGCCCGCGCGCCCCGGCGGCGCCCTGCGCTTCAGGCCGGGGCCCCGACCGCCCTGCGGTGGATCCGCCGGGTCCTGCGGACCACCGCGTACCCCTTGGTGAGGGCGCGGTCGCGCGCGAAGGTGCGGGCGACCGAGCGACCGTCGAGCAGCCGCTCGAACTCCCCCACACCGGTGCCGCGCCGCACGGTCACCCGCCGCAGGGCGTACGGCCCCTGCGCGCGCCGGGCCAGCGCGTTGCCGACGGCGAGCGCCTGGGCGAACCCGTTCTCCCGTACGGC
>NZ_MUBA01000334.1 GCF_002154575.1 Streptomyces bobili | reverse complement strand
CCGCCCGCGTTGTTGACCAGGATGTCCAGCCGGGGCAGCGCGGTGAGGACGCGGCGGACGGCGTCGCCGTCGCGCACGTCCAGCTGTATGAACTCCGTGCCGGGTACGGCGACTTCGGGTGGCCGACGGGCGCAGAGGAGGACCTTCGCACCCGCGGCCACGAGGGAGCGCGCGATCCCGGCGCCGACTCCCCGGGTGCCGCCCGTGACGACGGCGACCTTCCCGTCCAGCTCCATCCACGCTACCTTCCGCCTAACAAACGTTTGGTGGAAAGGTAGCTGATGCTTCCATGAGTGTCTCCACCTCGTCCCCGGAAACGGGGATTTCGTTGGTCACCGTCGACGTCCCTCCGGTGAACGCCCTCCCGGTGGACGGCTGGTTCGCGCTGGCCGACGCGGTGCGCGGGGCCGGCCGGGACCCGCGGGTGCGGTGCGTGGTGCTGGCCGCCGAGGGGCGCGGCTTCAACGCGGGCGTGGACATCAAGGAACTCCAGGCGGGCGGGGCGGACGCCCTCGTGGGCGCCAACCGCGGCTGCTTCGCGGCGTTCGCGGCGGTGTACGAGTGCGAGGTGCCCGTCGTCGCCGCCGTGCAGGGGTTCTGCCTGGGCGGCGGCATCGGCCTGGTGGGCAACGCGGACGCGATCGTGGCGGCCGAGGACGCCGTCTTCGGGCTGCCCGAACTCGACCGGGGAGCCCTGGGCGCGGCCACGCATCTCGCCCGGCTCGTCCCCCAGCACCTCATGCGCGCCCTGTACTTCACCTCGCGCACGGTGAGCGCGGCCGAGCTGCACGCGCACGGCTCGGTGTGGCGGGTCGTACCGCGCGGTGGACTGCGGTCGGCCGCGATGGAGCTGGCGGGCGAGATCGCCGCCAAGGACGGTGAGCTGATCCGCCTCGCCAAGGCCGCCATCAACGGCATCGACCCGGTCGACGTGCGCCGCAGCTACCGCTTCGAGCAGGGCTTCACCTTCGAGGCGAGCGCCCTCGGGGTGGCCGACCGGGTCCGGGACAGGTTCGGGAAGGAGGGGACGTAGATGGCCGACAAGACGATGTCCGCCGACGAGGTGGCCGGCCGGCTGGCCGACGGGATGACCCTCGGCATCGGCGGCTGGGGCTCGCGCCGCAAACCGATGGCCCTGGTCAGAGCGGTGCTGCGGTCCGGGGTCAGGGACCTCACGGTCGTCTCGTACGGCGGTCCTGACGTCGGCATGCTGGTCGCGGCCGGGCGGGTCCGCAGGCTGGTCGTCCCGTTCGTCACCCTCGACTCGATCCCGCTCGAACCGCACTACCGGGCGGCCCGCGAGCGCGGCGCGGTGGAGCTGACGGAGATCGACGAGGCGATGTTCATGTGGGGACTGCACGCCGCCGCGAACCGGCTGCCCTTCCTGCCGGTGCGCGCCGGGATCGGCTCGGACGTGATGCGGGTCAACCCCGGCCTGCGGACGGTGACGTCGCCGTACGACGACGGGGAGACGTTCGTGGCCGTGCCGGCGCTGCGTGTGGACGCCGCGCTGGTCCACGTCAACCGTGCCGACCGGCTGGGCAACGGCCAGTACCTGGGCCCCGACCCGTACTTCGACGACCTCTTCTGCGAGGCGGCGGACACGGCCTACGTCTCCTGCGAACGGATCGTGGAGACGGCCGAGCTGACCAAGGACGCGGCGCCGCAGACGCTCCTGGTCAAGCGGCACACGGTGACCGGTGTCGTGGAGGCCCCGAACGGGGCGCACTTCACGTCCTGCGCGCCCGACTACGGGCGGGACGAGGCCTTCCAGAAGACGTACGCGACCACGCCCTGGCCCGAGTTCGCGCAACGGTACCTCGGCGGCGACGAACAGACCTACCGGACGGCCGCCGGGGAGGGGGCATGACCCAGGTGAGCCGCGCCGAGTACTGCGTGATCGCCTGCGCCGAGGCCTGGCGGGACGCCGGCGAGATCCTCGCCTCCCCGATGGGCGTGATCCCCTCCGTCGGGGCCCGCCTCGCCCGCCGCACCTTCGCGCCGGACCTGCTGCTCACCGACGGCGAGGCCCTCCTGATCGGCCCGGACGGCGCCGTCGAGGGCTGGCTGCCGTACCGGCAGCACCTGGCGCTCGTCACCGGCGGCCGGCGGCACGTGATGATGGGCGCGAGCCAGATCGACCGGTACGGCAACCAGAACATCTCGTGCATCGGCGACTGGGCGAGGCCGGCACGGCAGTTGCTCGGGGTGCGCGGCGCACCGGTCAACACCCTCAACAATCCGACCAGTTACTGGGTCCCGCGGCACTCCCGGCGGGTCTTCGTCGAGCAGGTCGACATGGTGTGCGGGGTCGGCTACGACCGTGCGGCCGACGCCCCCCACCACCGCATCCCGCGGGTCGTCTCCGATCTGGGCGTCTTCGACTTCGCCACCCCGGACCACTCGATGCGGCTGGCCTCGCTGCATCCCGGCGTGAGCGTCGAGCAGGTGCGGGAGGCGACCGGGTTCGCGCTCACGGTCCCGGACGAGGTGCCGTACACCCGTGGACCGAGCGCGCGGGAACTGGAGTTGATCCGGGACGTCATCGACCCGGCGGACACGCGGGCGCGCGAGGTCGGGCACTGATGGAGACGGCGCTGACCCGGCTGGCCGGGGTCCGGTACCCCATCGTGCAGACCGGGATGGGATGGGTGGCCGGGCCGCGCCTGGTCTCGGCGACGGCGAACGCGGGCGCCCTCGGCATCCTGGCGTCCGCGACCATGACCCTCGACCAGCTGCGCGAGGCGGTGCGCGAGGTGAGGTCCCGCACGGACGCGCCCTTCGGCGTCAACCTCCGCGCCGACGCGGCGGACGCCGGCGAGCGGGTGCGGATCATGATCGAGGAGGGCGTACGGGTGGCGTCCTTCGCGCTCGCGCCCTCCGCCGGGCTCATCGCCGAGCTGAAGGAGGCCGGAGTCGTCGTCATCCCGTCCGTGGGGGCCCGCCGGCACGCCGAGAAGGTCGCGGCCTGGGGGGCGGACGCGGTCCTCGTGCAGGGCGGCGAGGGCGGCGGGCACACCGGCGAGGTCGCGACGACGGTGCTGCTGCCGCAGGTCGTGGACGCCGTGGACATTCCCGTCGTGGCGGCCGGGGGCTTCTTCGACGGGCGGGGCCTGGTCGCGGCGCTGGCTTACGGCGCGGCGGGCATCGCGATGGGCACCCGGTTCCTGCTGACGTCGGACTCGACGGTGCCGGACGCGGTGAAGGCCCGCTACCTCGCGGCGACGGTGCGGGACGTCACCGTGACCCGCGCGGTGGACGGTCTGCCGCACCGCATGCTGCGCACGGACCTGGTCGACGCCCTGGAGGGAGCGGGCCGTACGAGATCCCTGGCCCGCGCGGTCCGCCGAGCCGCCGGCCTGCGAAGGCTCTCCGGCCTCACCTGGCCCTCGATGATCCGCGAGGGCCTCGCCCTGAAGCACGGCAAGGAGCTGTCGTGGAGCCAGGTCCTGCTCGCCGCGAACACGCCGATGCTGCTGCGCGCGTCCATGGTCGAGGGACGTACGGACCTGGGCGTGATGGCCTCGGGACAGGTGGCCGGCGTGATCGAGGACCTGCCGTCGTGCACGGAACTGGTGGAACGCGTGATGCAAGAGGCCGGGCAGGTCCTTCGCCTCCTGGACGCCTAGGACACGGGACGACAGGACGAGAGGACGACAGGACGACAGGACGAATTTCGTCCAGGTAGACTTGCTGCATGGCTACCACGAAGCACCGCCGTCGGCCGCACCTCGCCTCTACTCCGCTGCGGAAGAAGGGCATCATCACCATTCCGCAGGACATAAGGGATCAGCTGGACCTCGAAGAAGGGGATCTCCTCGTGGTTGCTGTCGAGGACGGCCGGATCGTGCTGACCCCCGCCTCAGTGGTCCCCGACGACCAGGCGTGGTTCTGGAGCGCCGAATGGCAGGCCAAGGAGCGTGAAGTGGACGATGCGCTGGCCACCGGCGAGCGGGGCGAGGTCCATGAAGGCGGGGAGCCGTTCCTGCAGGCTCTCGCTGACGAAGCCGGCATCGATCTTGAGGGGATCAAGAAGCGTGCCGCCGTATGAAACGCTGAGCCACTTCCTCCGGGACTGGAAGAACCTCACCACCGACCAGAAAACCGCCTTCCTCGTCGCCGTCGCACAGTTCGTGGCCGACCTCAAGGTCGGCCACGGCTTCCGGCGTGGCCTCCGAGTCAAGAAGATGCAAGGACACGAAGACGTGTGGGAGATGTCCTGGGCGCCGGACGGCAGAGCCACGTTCCACTACGGCGAACCCGTGCAGGAGGGTGAGCCGCATGTCGTCTGGCGCCGGATCGGCACCCACTCGGTCTTCGGACGCCCCTGAGCGCTGTCTGACGGCGGGCCGCACTGCACTGCCACGAACCGCCCCTCACACCCGTTCGATGATCGTCACGTTCGCCTGACCGCCGCCCTCGCACATCGTCTGCAGGCCGAACCGGCCGCCCGTGCGCTCCAGTTCGTGCAGCAGCGTGGTCATCAGCCGGGCGCCGGTCGCGCCCAGGGGGTGGCCGAGGGAGATCGCGCCGCCGTTGACGTTGACCCGCGCGGGATCCGCGCCGGTCTCCTTCAGCCAGGCCAGGACGACCGGGGCGAAGGCCTCGTTGATCTCCACGAGGTCGAGGTCGTCCATCGTCAGGCCGGTCTTCTTCAGGGCGTGCGCGGTGGCCGGGATCGGCGCGGTCAGCATGCGGATGGGGTCCTCGCCGCGCACCGAGAGATGGTGGACGCGGGCGCGGGGCCGCAGCCCGTGTTCGCGGACGGCGTGCGCGGAGGCGAGCAGCAGGGCGGCGGCCCCGTCGGAGACCTGCGAGGAGCAGGCGGCGGTGACGGTGCCGCCGTCGAGGACGGGCCTCAGCGCGGCCATCTTCTCCAGGGAGGTGTCCCGGCGCGGCCCCTCGTCGACTACGGTCCTCCCCAGGGGCACCGTCTCGCGCGTGAAGCGGCCCTCGTCGATGGCCCGCAGGGCCCGCCGGTGGGAGCGCAGCGCGAACTCCTCCTGTTCCTGCCGCGTGATGCCCCACTTCGCGGCGATCATCTCGGCGCCGGCGAACTGGTTGACGGGCCGGTCACCGTAGCGGGCCCGCCAGCCCTCGCTGCCCGCGAAGGGGCCCTGGGTGAGGCCGAGCGGCTCGGCGGCCTGCCGGGTGGCGAAGGCGATGGGGATCTGCGACATGTTCTGCACGCCGCCGGCGACGACCAGGTCCTGGGTGCCGGACAGCACGGCCTGGGCGGCGAAGTGCACGGCCTGCTGCGAGGACCCGCACTGCCGGTCCACGGTCACGCCCGGCACCTCCTCGGGCAGTCCGGCGGCCAGCCAGCAGGTCCGGGCGATGTCCCCGGCCTGCGGTCCGACGGCGTCCAGGCAGCCGAAGACGACGTCCTCGACGGCGGCCGGGTCGATGCCGGACCGCGCCACGAGTTCCTTGAGCACATGGGCGCCGAGGTCGGCCGGGTGGACCCCGGCGAGCCCTCCCCCGCGCCGCCCGACGGGCGTACGGACCGCTTCGACGATATAGGCCTCGGCCATGGCGACTCCCCAGACTCCCCATTGAGTTACGTGCGTGCGGCTTACGTGCGTACGGCGATCCCGTCCAGCACCATCGACAGGTACTGCCGGGCGATCTCCTCCGGGCTGTGCTGTCCGCCGGGCCGGTACCAGGAGGCGGCGACCCACACGGTGTCCCGGACGAACCGGTAGGTGAGACGGACGTCGAGGTCGGCCCGGAAGACCCGGCCCGCGACGCCCTCCTCCAGCGTGGACAGCCACGCCTTCTCGAATCTGCGCTGCGACTCGGCGAGGAACGCGAACCGTTCCTGCGCGAGAAGTTGCCTGCTCTCCTTCTGGTAGATCGCGACGGCGGCTCGATGCCGGTCGATCTCCCGGAACGACTCGGTGACCAACGCTTCGAGGGTCTCGCGCGGGCCGAGACCGGCGGCCAGGACGGTGTCGTAGCCGTCCCACAGCTCGTCGAGGAAGGTACGCAGGATCTCCTCCAGCATCGATTCCTTGGAGTCGAAGTGGTAGTAGAGGCTGCCGGCGAGCATGCCCGCGTGGTCCGCGATCTTGCGGACCGTGGTGGCGTTGTAGCCCTGCTCGGCGAAGACCTGGGCGGCGGTGTCGAGGAGTTCGCCGCGGCGGTCGCGCGCGGCGGCGCCCGCGGTGGGCTCGGCCGCGGTCACCTGGGACTTCTTCTTCGTAGGCACGCGCACATTGTCGCTCCCCGCCTCAGGCCCGCTGTCCGCTGACGGACACGACCTCGCCGGTCAGGTACGAGGAGTAGCCGGAGGCGAGGAACACGATGACGTTGGCGACCTCCCAGGGCTCGGCGTGCCGCCCGAAGGCCTCGCGCGCGGTGAGTTCCTCCAGCAGCTCCGGGGAGGTCACCTTCGCGAGGTGGGGATGCATGGCGAGGCTCGGCGCGACGGCGTTGACACGTGCCCCGTACGCCACCGCCTCGACCGCCGCGCACCGGGTCAGCGCCATGACGCCCGCCTTGGCGGCGGCGTAGTGCGCCTGCCCGGCCTGGGCGCGCCAGCCGAGGACGGAGGCGTTGTTGACGATCACGCCGCCGCCGTCCTGGTCGCGGAAGTGCCGCAGGGCGGCCCGCACGCACCGGAAGGTCCCCGTCAGGGTCACGTCCAGCACCCGCGACCACTGTTCGTCGCTCATGTCGGCCAGTGCCGAAGTCCCGCCGAGCCCCGCGTTGTTGACGACGACGTCGAGTCGGCCGTGGGCCTCCACGGCCGTGTCGAACAGCCGGCGCACCTGGTCCTCGTCCGTGACGTCGCAGGGCATCGCCGCGACCGCCGCCGAACCGAACTCGGCGGCCAGCGCGCCCTCGTGCTCCTTGAGCCGCCGGGCGTGCGCGTCACTGATCAGAACTCGCGCGCCCTCCTCCAGGAAGCGCCTCGCCGTCGCGCCGCCGATGCCCGCACCGGCCGCGGCGGTGAGCACGGCGGTACGGCCGCGCAGCAGACCGTGCCCCGGCACGTACGACGGACTCTCGACGTCTGTCATGGCAGCACGCTAACCTACCAAACACTTGTTAGAGAAGGTCGACGGTGGAAGACGGAAGGTGGGTGGGGTCATGGATCTCGGGTTCACGCGGGCCGAGGAGGCCCTGCGGGCCGAGGCCCGTGCCTGGCTCGCGGCCCATGTGCCGGCCGCACCGCTGCCCTCCCTGGAGACCGGGGAGGGTTTCGCCGCGCACCGCGCGTGGGAGGCCGAACTCGCCGCGGACCGCTGGTCGGTGGTCGACTGGCCGCAGCGGTACGGCGGCCGGGACGCCGGTCTGATCGGCCGGCTGCTGTTCGAGGAGGAGTACTACGCGGCGGGTGCCCCCGGCCGGGTCGGGCAGAACGGCGTGAGCCTGCTCGCCCCGACCCTCATCGCCCACGGCACCGAGGAGCAGCGCGCCCGGGTCCTGCCGTCGATGGCGACCGGCGAGGTGGTCTGGGCGCAGGCATGGTCGGAGCCGGAGGCCGGTTCGGATCTGGCGTCCCTGCGCTCCAGGGCGGTGCGCGCGGACGGCGGCTGGCTCCTGAGCGGCCAGAAGACCTGGTCCTCACGGGCCGCTTTCGCCGACCGCGCCTTCGGCCTGTTCCGCAGCCACCCGGACGCCCCGAGACCCCACCAGGGGCTCACCTACGTCATGTTCGGCCTGCGTTCCCCCGGTGTCACGGTCCGCCCGGTCGGCCGGCTGGACGGCAGGCCCGCGTTCGCCGAAATCTTCCTGGACGAGGTGTTCGTGCCCGACGAGGATGTGATCGGCGAGCCCGGCCAGGGCTGGCGGATCGCGATGGCGACGGCGGCCGACGAGCGCGGGCTCACGCTCCGCTCCCCCGGCCGCTTCCTGGCGAGCGCCGAGCGGCTGCGCGCCCTCTGGCGGGAGCGGGGCAGCCCCGACCGGGCTCGGGAGAAGGTCGCCGACGCCCTGATCGGCGCCCGCGCCTACCAGTTGTTCACGTTCGCGGCGGCCTCGCGGTATCTGAGCGGCGAGCCGCTGGGCCCGGAGTCCAGCCTGAACAAGGTCTTCTGGTCCGAGTACGACCTCGCGCTGCACGAGAACGCCCTCGATCTCCTGGACGGCGAAGGCGAGTCGGCCGACACGGACTGGGCCGAGCGGTACGTCTTCGCGCTGGCCGGCCCGATCTACGCGGGCACGAACGAGATCCAGCGCGACATCATCGCCGAACGCCTGCTGGGCCTGCCGAAGGGACGCCGCTGATGCGCTTCCTCCTCGACCCCGAGCAGCGGGACTTCGCCCGCTCCCTGGACGCGATGCTCACCGCCGCCGACACGCCCGCCGTGATCCGGGACTGGAGCCGCGGCGAGCACGGGCGCGGTCGTGCGCTGTGGAGCCGTGTCGCCGAGGCCGGCGTGTTCGCGCTGGCGGTCCCCGAGGAGTACGAGGGGCTGGGTGTGCGGCCCGTGGAACTGGCGGTCGCCTTCATCGAGTTGGGACGCCACGCGGTGCCGGGACCGCTGGTGGAGACGGTCACCGTGGCCTCGCTGCTGGCCGGCACCGGGCAGGCGAAGCGGTTCCTGCCCGGCATCGCAGCCGGGGAGAGCACGGCCACCCTCGCCCGCGAGGGCTCACCCGCGCTGGACGGCGACGCGGCCACGCATCGCTTCTCCCTCTCCCCCGACGGTCTTCGGCTGGCCCCCGGCCACGGTCCGGTGCGCGGCTCCCTCGACCCCGCCCGCCGCCTCACCGCCCTTCTGCCCGGTGGTGAACTCCTCGGCCCGCCCACGCCGCCGGGCGCCCTCACCCTGGCCCGTCTCACCACCGCGGCGCAGGCCCTCGGCGTCGGCCTCGCCCTCCTCGACCGCACGGTCACCTACGTCGGCCGGCGCACCCAGTTCGGGGTGCCCGTCGGGTCGTTCCAGGCCGTGAAGCACCGGCTGGCCGATGCGAAGCTCGCGCTGGAGTTCGCCCGCCCCCTCGTCCTCGGCGCCGCCCTCACCATGGCCCCGGCCGACGTCGCCGCCGCGAAGGTCACCGCCTGCGAGGCGGCGTACACCACCGCCCGGACCGCGCTGCAGTTGCACGGCGCGATCGGCTACACCGCGGAGTACGACCTGTCGCTGTGGCTCACCAAGGCGCGCGCCCTGCTGACCGCCTGGGGCACGCCGCGGGAGTGCCGTGACGACGTCCTGGGCGCCGCCTGACCCACCGGCCCGACCCAGCCGCTCGGCTCAGCGGGGCAACCGCCCGACCCAGCCTCCGGCCCAACCCCCACTCAGCGGCCGGGGCCCACGATCCCCTGCGCCCGTGCCGCCACCAGCCACTTGGGGAACTCACCCACGAGGCGGTCGTACAGCTCCGCGTCCGGGACGCGGCTCGGATCGGCGCCCGCGTGGAAGAAGCCGGCGTTGTCGACGGCCCGCTTCTGCGGCACGGGCAGTTCGTCCAGCTTGCGCAGGAAGTCGAACTGCTTGCTGTCCTTGTCGCCGAAGCCGACGAACTGCCAGAACAGCGGCAGCGTCGACGCCTTGCACAGATAGCGCTCGGCGGCGAGCTTGTTGATCGGCCCGCCGTCGGTCTGGAAGACGACGAGCGCGGGCTCGCGCGAACCGCTGTCGAGATGGTGGTCGATGACGGCGTCCATCGCCAGGTGGTAGCTGGTCTTCCCCATGTGCCCGAGGCCGACCACGATCCGGTCCACCCGCCCCTGGTGGTCGGCGAGCGCGATGTCGGTGACGGCGTCCACATCGGTGGAGAAGAACACCACCGGCACCCGGCCGTCGTCGTCGAGATGCGCCGACAGCCCCAGCACCCGGTCGGCGAGCGCCTGCACACTGCCGTCCTTGTAGTACGGCTTCATCGACCCCGAGTAGTCCACCACCAGGTAGACGGCGGCCCGCTGCCCGTCCAGGCCGTGCTTCGTGAGGGACACCCCGGCGCTCTTGTACAGGCTGACCAGCGCGGGTGCCGTCTCCTGGACCTTGCTGAGACTGATCGCGACCATGGGCGACACCCTCCCACACCGGGACATGCGGCGGCGCCTGCCCGGTCGTCCGGTCGGGGACAGTGGGGCAGACGCCGTCTCGGGGGGTGTCCGGGGGCTGGGCCCCCGGACCTCCCGCCCGTACGCCTTTGTACGGGACGCTCGGTGACCGGCCGTCAGACCGTCAGGGAACGGTCGGTCGGCCGGATCGGGGCCGGCAGGTCGCTGGCTCCGGTCAGGAAGCGGTCGACGCCACGGGCGGCCGAGCGGCCCTCCGCGATCGCCCACACGATGAGGGACTGGCCGCGGCCGGCGTCACCGGCGACGTACACGCCCGGCACGTTGGTCCGGAAGTCGCGGTCGCGGGCGATGTTGCCGCGCTCGTCCAGCTCCAGGCCGAACTGGTCCACGAGACCGTTCTCGCGGTCCGTACCGGTGAAGCCCATCGCCAGCGTCACCAGCTGGGCGGGGATCTTGCGCTCCGTGCCCGGCTTCTGGGTCAGCTTGCCCTCGACGAACTCCACCTCGGTGAGGTGCAGCCACTGGACGTTGCCGTCCTCGTCGCCCTCGAAGTGGGTGGTGGAGACGGAGTAGACCCGCTCGCCGCCCTCCTCGTGCGCGGAGGTGACCTTGTAGAGCATCGGGAACGTCGGCCAGGGCTGGCCCGGGTTCCGCTCCTCGCCCGGCCGGGGCATGATCTCCAGCTGCGTGACCGAGGCCGCGCCCTGGCGGTGGGCGGTGCCCACGCAGTCGGCGCCGGTGTCGCCACCGCCGATGACCACGACGTGCTTGCCCTCGGCGGTGATGGGGGGCGCCACGAAGTCGCCCTCCTGCACCTTGTTGGCCAGCGGCAGGTACTCCATGGCCTGGTGGACGCCCTTCAGCTCACGGCCGGGGACCGGGAGGTCACGGGCGGTCGTGGCGCCGGCGGCGATGACGATCGCGTCGTACCGCTTCTTCAGGTCGGTGCCCTTGAGGTCGCGGCCGATCTCGATGCCCGTACGGAAGCGGGTGCCCTCCGCGCGCATCTGTTCGATACGGCGGTTGATGTGCCGCTTCTCCATCTTGAACTCGGGGATGCCGTACCGCAGGAGGCCTCCGACGCGGTCCGCGCGCTCGTAGACGGCGACGGTGTGGCCCGCCCGGGTCAGCTGCTGGGCGGCGGCGAGTCCCGCCGGGCCCGAGCCGATGACCGCGACCGTCTTGCCGGACAGCCGCTCCGGGATCTGCGGGGCGACGTCACCGGTCTCCCACGCCTTGTCGATGATCGAGACCTCGACGTTCTTGATGGTGACGGCCGGCTGGTTGATGCCGAGCACACACGCCGACTCGCACGGAGCGGGGCACAGCCGGCCCGTGAACTCCGGGAAGTTGTTCGTGGCGTGCAGACGCTCGGACGCCGCCGACCAGTCCTCGCGGTACGCGAAGTCGTTCCACTCGGGGATCAGGTTCCCCAGCGGACAGCCGTTGTGGCAGAAGGGGATGCCGCAGTCCATGCACCGGCCGGCCTGCTTGCCGATGATCGGCAGCAGCGAGCCCGGGACGTAGACCTCGTTCCAGTCCTTGAGGCGGACCTCGACCGGGCGGGACTTGGCGACCTCGCGGCCGTGGTTGAGAAAGCCCTTGGGATCAGCCATTGGTCGCCGCCTCCATCATCTTCTCGGTGATCTCGGTCTCGGAGAGACCGGCTCGCTCGGCGGCGTCCTTGGCGGCGAGCACTGCCTTGTACGTGCTGGGGATGATCTTGCTGAAGCGCTCCACGGAGGCGTCCCAGTCGGCGACCAGCTTCTCCGCGACGGTCGAGCCGGTCTCCTCGGCGTGGCGGCGCACCACGTCGTGCAGCCATGCCTTGTCGGTGTCGTCCAGCTCCTCGACCGCGCCGAGGTTGCCGGAGTTGACGTGGTCGCGGTTCAGGTCGATCACGTAGGCGACGCCACCGGACATGCCGGCCGCGAAGTTGCGGCCCGTCTCGCCGAGGACCACCGCGTGACCGCCGGTCATGTACTCGCAGCCGTGGTCGCCCACGCCCTCGGAGACGACCGTCGCACCGGAGTTGCGGACGCAGAACCGCTCGCCCGTCCTACCGCGCAGGAACAGCTCACCGCCGGTCGCGCCGTACGCGATGGTGTTGCCGGCGATCACCGAGTACTCGGCGAGGTGGTCGGCGCCCCGGTCCGGGCGGACGATGACCCGGCCGCCGGAGAGGCCCTTGCCGACGTAGTCGTTGGCGTCGCCCTCCAGGCGCAGCGTGACGCCGCGCGGGAGGAAGGCGCCGAAGGACTGGCCGGCCGAGCCGGTGAAGGTGATGTCGATGGTGTCCTCGGGCAGGCCCGCGCCACCGAACTTCTTGGTCACCTCGTGGCCGAGCATGGTGCCGACCGTGCGGTTGATGTTGCGGATGGCGACCTGGGCGCGCACCGGCTGGGCGTCGGTCGCGGAGTCCGCGGCCAGTGCGTCGGCGGCGAGCCTGATCAGCTCGTTGTCGAGCGCCTTCTCCAGTCCGTGGTCCTGCTCGATGACCTGGTGGAGGGAGGCACCCTCGGGCAGCGCCGGCACGTGGAACAGCGGCTCCAGGTTCAGGCCCTGGGCCTTCCAGTGGTCGACGGCCCGCTCGACGTCGAGGACCTCGGCGTGGCCGACGGCCTCCTCGATCGAGCGGAAGCCCAGCTCGGCGAGCAGCTCGCGGACCTCCTGCGCGATGAACTGGAAGAAGTTCACCACGTACTCGGCCTTGCCGTTGAACCGGTCGCGCAGCACCGGGTTCTGGGTGGCGATGCCGACCGGGCAGGTGTCCAGGTGGCAGACGCGCATCATGACGCAGCCGGAGACGACGAGCGGCGCGGTCGCGAAACCGAACTCCTCGGCGCCGAGCAGCGCGGCGATGATGACGTCGCGGCCGGTCTTGAGCTGGCCGTCGGTCTGCACGACGATGCGGTCGCGCAGGCCGTTGAGCAGCAGCGTCTGCTGGGTCTCGGCGAGGCCCAGCTCCCAGGGGCCGCCCGCGTGCTTCAGCGAGGTCAGCGGGGAGGCGCCGGTGCCGCCGTCGTGACCCGAGATGAGCACGACGTCCGCGTGCGCCTTGGACACACCGGCCGCGACCGTGCCGACGCCGACCTCGGAGACCAGCTTCACGTGGATGCGGGCCGCCGGGTTGGCGTTCTTGAGGTCGTGGATCAGCTGAGCCAGGTCCTCGATGGAGTAGATGTCGTGGTGCGGCGGCGGCGAGATCAGGCCGACGCCCGGCGTCGAGTGACGCGTCTTGGCGACCCACGGGTAGACCTTGTGGCCGGGCAGCTGGCCGCCCTCGCCGGGCTTGGCGCCCTGCGCCATCTTGATCTGGATGTCGTCCGCGTTGACCAGGTACTCGGAGGTCACGCCGAAGCGGCCGGAGGCGACCTGCTTGATCGACGAACGCCGTGCCGGGTCGTACAGCCGGTCCGCGTCCTCGCCGCCCTCACCGGTGTTGGACTTGCCGCCCAGCTGGTTCATGGCGATGGCGAGGGTCTCGTGCGCCTCCTTGGAGATGGAGCCGTACGACATGGCGCCGGTGGAGAAGCGCTTGACGATCTCGCTGATCGGCTCGACCTCGTCGACGGAGATCGGCTCCCGGCCGGAGCTGAAGCCGAACAGGCCGCGCAGCGTCATGAGGCGCTCGGACTGCTCGTTCACCCGGTCCGTGTACATCTTGAAGATGTCGTAGCGGTTGGCGCGCGTCGAGTGCTGGAGGCGGAAGACCGTCTCCGGGTCGAACAGGTGCGGCTCGCCCTCGCGGCGCCACTGGTACTCGCCGCCTATGTCCAGCGCGCGGTGGGCCGGCGCGATGCCGCTGGCCGGGTAGCCCTTGGCGTGGCGGGCGGCGACCTCCTTGGCGATGACGTCGATGCCGACGCCGCCGATCTTGGTGGCCGTGCCGTTGAAGTACTTCGCGACGAAGGCGTCGTCGAGACCGACGGCCTCGAACACCTGGGCGCCGCGGTAGGAGGCGACGGTCGAGATGCCCATCTTGGACATGACCTTCAGGACGCCCTTGCCGAGGGCGTAGATCAGGTTGCGGATCGCCTGCTCGGGCTCCATGCCGTTCAGGAAGGTGCCCGCGCGCAGCAGGTCCTCGACGGACTCCATCGCCAGGTACGGGTTGACGGCGGCGGCGCCGAAACCGATCAGCAGGGCCACGTGGTGGACCTCGCGGACGTCACCGGCCTCGACCAGCAGGCCCACCTGGGTGCGCTGCTTGGTGCGGATGAGGTGGTGGTGGACGGCCGCGGTGAGCAGCAGCGACGGGATCGGCGCGTGCTCGGCGTCGGAGTGGCGGTCCGACAGGACGATGAGCCGGGCGCCGTTCTCGATGGCCTCGTCGGCCTCGTCGCAGATCTCCTCGATCCGCGCGGCCAGCGCGTCGCCGCCGCCGTGCACCCGGTACAGGCCGGAGAGGGTCGCGGCCTTGAAGCCCGGCATGTCGCCGTCGGCGTTGATGTGGATGAGCTTGGCCAGCTCGTCGTTGTCGATCACCGGGAAGGGCAGCACGACGGAGCGGCAGGACGCGGCGCTCGGGTCGAGCAGGTTGCCCTGCGGGCCGAGCGCGGAGCGCAGGGAGGTGACCAGTTCCTCGCGGATGGCGTCCAGCGGCGGGTTTGTGACCTGCGCGAACAGCTGGGTGAAGTAGTCGAAGAGGAGCCGCGGGCGGGAGGACAGCGCGGCGATGGGCGAGTCGGTGCCCATGGAACCGAGCGGCTCGCCGGCGGTCTTGGCCATCGGCGCGAGGATGACGCGCAGCTCTTCCTCGGTGTAGCCGAAGGTCTGCTGGCGGCGGGTGACCGAGGCGTGCGTGTGCACGATGTGCTCGCGCTCGGGCAGGTCGCTCAGCTCGATCTCGCCGGCTTCGAGCCACTCGGCGTACGGCTTCTCGACGGCGAGCTGGGCCTTGATCTCGTCGTCCTCGATGATGCGGTGCTCGGCGGTGTCGACGAGGAACATCCGGCCGGGCTGGAGGCGGCCCTTGCGGACGACCTTCGCCGGGTCGATGTCGAGGACGCCGACCTCGGAGCCGAGGACGACGAGGCCGTCGTCGGTGACCCAGTAGCGGCCGGGACGCAGACCGTTGCGGTCGAGGACGGCGCCGACCTGGACGCCGTCGGTGAAGGTGACGCAGGCCGGGCCGTCCCAGGGCTCCATCAGGTTGGAGTGGAACTGGTAGAAGGCGCGGCGGGCGGGGTCCATGGAGTCGTGGTTCTCCCACGCCTCCGGGATCATCATCAGCACGGAGTGCGGGAGCGAACGGCCACCGAGGTGGAGCAGTTCGAGCACCTCGTCGAAGGACGCCGAGTCGGAGGCGTCCGGCGTACAGATGGGGAAGACGCGGTCGATGCGCTCCTGGTCCCCGAAGAGGTCGGAGACGAGCTGCGACTCGCGGGCCGCCATCCAGTTGCGGTTGCCCTTGACGGTGTTGATCTCACCGTTGTGCGCGACGAAGCGGTACGGGTGGGCGAGCGGCCACGACGGGAAGGTGTTCGTCGAGAAGCGCGAGTGGACGAGCGACACGGCCGACGCGAAGCGGCGGTCGGACAGGTCCGGGAAGAAGGGTTCGAGCTGGCCGGTGGTCAGCATGCCCTTGTAGACGATCGTGCGCGCGGACAGCGAGGGGAAGTAGACCCCGGCCTCGCGCTCGGCGCGCTTGCGCAGCACGAACGCGCCGCGGTCGAGGTCGATGCCCTGGGAGACGCCGTCGGTCACGAAGACCTGGCGGAAGGCGGGCATCGTCGAGCGGGCGGTGGCGCCGAGGAGTTCGGGGGCGACCGGGACGTCGCGCCAGCCGAGGACCGTGAGGCCTTCCTCGGCGGCGATCGTCTCGATATGCGAGACGGCGTCCTGGAGGCCGTCCTCGGGCAGGAAGGCGATACCGACGGCGTAACCGCCGGCCTCGGGCAGCTCGAACCCGGCGACCTCGCGCAGGAACGCGTCGGGAACCTGGGTGAGGATGCCCGCGCCGTCGCCGGAGTCCGGCTCGGAGCCGGTGGCTCCACGGTGCTCGAGGTTGCGCAGAACGGTCAGCGCCTGCTCGACCAGCGTGTGGTTCGCCTCGCCGGTGAGGTTGGCCACGAAGCCGACGCCACAGGCGTCGTGCTCGTTGCGGGGGTCGTACATACCCTGCGCAGCAGGGCGAGCATCCATGAAAGACCAGTTCTGGCCATTCGCGGAATGCTGGGACGGCTGGCGCGGCGTACGCATCGGCTCTCCCGTCGTCGTCTCAAGTGGCTGTCTGCGAGCGAAGGGACGACGTTGGCCCTCTGCGTAAGTGCAAAATTTCGTGCAGGTTACATGATGGAGCGGTTCTCGGGAACCGGATACTCCGTTCCAACATGCGGACGCCGTGGGGTGCCGGCGGGGTGCCGCGGAGCGGCTGAAAAGTATGGGGGGACCGAACCGGACACCATCGGTCAGATCGGTGTCTGTCGGTCCGCGGGGCGGAGGGGGCGTCGTAGCCCACCCCGCGAGTGCGCCGCGAGCCTCATTGCCCACAGCGCTTACGGCTCATGCCCGGTGGTTAAGCGTTCGAAACCAGCGAGTAACGGCTATTTATGCGGCCCATCGCATAAGTAGCAGCCGATCTATCCTACGGCCGTTCCGAAGAAACTGCCCAGGGCGTACGTCACACCGGCCGCCGCCCCGCCGAGGACGAGCTGCCGCAGCCCGCTGTACCACCAGGTCCGCGCGGTCACCCTGGCCACCACCGCACCGCACAGGAACAGACCGAGCAGCGCCAGCAGGACGGCCGGCCACAGCACGGTCGCGCCGAGCAGATACGGCAGCACCGGCAGCAGGGCGCCCAGCGCGAAGGCACCGAAGCTGGACCCGGCGGCGACCAGCGGCGAGGGCAGGTCGCCGGGGTCGATGCCCAGTTCCTCGCGGGCGTGTATCTCCAGTGCCTGTTCGGGGTCGCGCGACAGCTGGGAGGCGACCTGGCGGGCGAGGGCGGGATCGACGCCACGGGACTCGTACAGCGCGGCCAGCTCGGCCTCCTCGTCCTTCGGGTGCTTTCTCAGCTCACGCCGCTCGACGTCGAGTTCCGCCTCGACGAGTTCGCGCTGCGAGGCGACGGAGGTGTACTCACCGGCGGCCATCGAGAAGGCGCCGGCCGCGAGGCCCGCGAGGCCGGTCAGCACGATGGTCTGCCGCTCGACCGCCCCGCCGGCGACACCGGTCATCAGGGCGAGGTTGGAGACCAGTCCGTCCATCGCGCCGAAGACGGCGGGCCGCAGCCAGCCGCCGCTCACGTCCCGGTGGGTGTGATTGTCCCGGTGCGCCTCGTGCAGCGCCGCCTCGGTCTCGATGAGAGCCATGCCGATCTCCATAAAAAGCGTCTGCGTGCCGTCCGGACGTCGCCCCGGACAAGCCTCTTTGGACTCATTCCACTTTTTGACGACACCCAGACTACGTCGGGTCAGCCCTGCCCGCCAGCGAGGAAAGGCTCCGCTAACCTGCGGTTTTACCTTCGTTCGCTCATTCGATCGGGAGTCCGCACAGATGTCGACCGGGTGACATGACGGCTCCGGAGGCTCAGGTCAACCGCCGACGGTGGGACACATCCGCAAAGGGCTCCGCACCCGTGCGCGGCCCCCGACGAGAGGCCCCGTATGGCATCGATCGTCTGCGTGCCCCCGGCCCCGGCGCCGGGTGACACCACCGCCCCGCGCGAACGGGCCCGCGGCGCCCTGCTCGGCCTGGCCGTCGGAGACGCCCTCGGGGCACCGGCCGAGAACCTCAAGCCCTCCGAGATCCGCGCCCGCTGGGGCCGGATCACCGGCTATGTCACCGACCGGCCGGCCGGCACCGACGACACCGAGTACGCGATCTTCTCGGGCCTGCTGCTGGCCCGGCACGGCTCCGCGCTGACCCCCGCCGACGTGGAGGCGGCCTGGCACACCTGGATCGCCGACCGCGACGAGGGCCCCTTCCGCGGGGCCGGCTTCAGCGAACGCGGCACCCTGGAGAACCTCCGCCGGGGCCTGGCCGCACCCATCTCCGCCCAGCACCGGCACGCCTGGAGCGACGGCCTCGCGATGCGCGCCGCCCCCTTCGGCGTCTTCGCCGCGGGCCGCCCGGCCGAGGCGGCCCGCCTGGTCGCGATCGACGGCTCGGTCAGCCACGACGGCGAGGGCATCTACGGCGGCCAGGCGGTCGCGGCGGGCGTCGCCGCCGCGATGGCCGGAGCACCGACCGTCGCCGTGGTCGCCGCCGCGCTCGCGGTGATCCCCGACGACTCCTGGACCGCCCGCTCCCTGCGCCGCGCGGTCGCGGTCGCCCACCGCGGCGAACGCGCGGTCCGCTCCGCCGTCGTCATCGGCGGCTACCCGTGGACCGACCTGGCCCCCGAGGCGGTCGCCCTCGCCTTCGGCGCGTACGCGGCGGCCGACGGCGACTTCGCCCGGTCCGTCCTCACGGCCGTCAACATGGGCCGCGACGCCGACACCACGGCCGCGGTGGCGGGTGCCCTGGCCGGCGCGACCCAGGGCATCTCGGCGATCCCCCCGGACTGGGCGGCGGCCATCGGCCCGGCCCGCGGCAGCTGCCTCCCGTCGATCTCCGGCCACCACATCCTGGACGTGGCCGACCTGCTGGTGACGGGGGCGGCGTCATGAGGCCGCCGGGGCCGTGGGACGAGGGGGCGTCCGGTGGACCGGTGGTTACTGCACCCGCGCCCGCCGACGGCGAGTACGCCCCACAGGGGCCACCCGCACCCGACATCGATACCCGCACGGGCGGTGCGGACGGGAATCACTCCCCTGCCGAAGGCGAAGCCGAGGCCGGAACGACCCCGCGCCGCCGCCGGCAGGCACACCGCACCGAGGGCCTCCTGCTGGGCCTCGCCGCAGGCGACGCCGCCGGCTGGCCCGCCGCCCGCCACCGCGCCGCCCGCATGCCGGAGTGGACCCGCCGCCTCACCCGCGAACTGGACACCTTCGCCGAACAGAACGCGACGACCACCCTCCCCGTCCCCATCGCCCTCAACC
>NZ_MUBA01000333.1 GCF_002154575.1 Streptomyces bobili | reverse complement strand
CTCCGCCGCCAGCTCCACGGCGTGCACGGAGCTGCCTCCGGCGTCGAAGAAGTCGGCGTCGGCGTCCAGGTGCCCCTGGGGCAGATAGCGCCCGGCCGCTACGGCGATGGCGTCGGCCAGGCCGTCGAGGTCGAGGTCGGGCACGGGGGCGTCGGGGCCGGTTATCGGCGCGGTGCCGGAGTCTGCTGGGGCGGGCTCAGGACCGGCCGGGTCGGCCGTCATGACCAGCGCCAGCAGTTCGCTCACGCCCAGGCCGCTCCCGCCCTGCTCGATCGCCTCGGCGGTGGTCAGCCCGGCGTCCGCCCGCTGTCCGGCGTCCGCCGCCGCTTCCTCGTTCATGTCACGCATGAGAGCCCTTCACGATGTGCACGGTCCTTTCCCTGCTGCTGCGAAAGCGTTGCTGTCACTGTTCCCAGGAGCGGAACGCCCGCAGATGGTCAGGCGTGGTGACGGTCTCCAGGAGTTCGTCGTCCGGGTCTCCGCCGCCGAGCGCGGCCACGATCCGGCGGGCCGGCGCGTTGCGCGGGGTGCGCTCGGCCGTCAACCGGACCTTGGTGCAGCCCAGTTCGTCGGCCCGGTCGGCGAGCCGGGCGAGGAGCCTCTCCTCCACGCCCCGGCCCAGCGCGCGGCAGCTCATCAGCCAGGCCAGGACGTCGAGTTGGTCGCCGTCGGCGCGGACGGCGAGCAGGCCGATCTGGCCGTAGTCGCCGAACCGGTCGCGGGCCGAGGCCGTCCACACCTCACCGCGGCCGAGCCACCGGTCGAGGTCGCCTCCGTCGGCGGAGCGGGCGCGGAGTGTGAACTGGTTGGTGCGGCGGACGAGTTGCTCGGCCCGCTGCACGTCCTCCTCGCCGAGGGCACGGACGTCGACCTCCAGGTGCAGCTGGGCGAGGAACTCCTCGAAGCCCGCCTGTTCGCGGACGGCGTCCCGTTCGCGTTCCTGGTCGTAGAAGCGGGCCCGCAGGGTGTCCTCGGCGGTGGCCGGGGCGGGGACCAGCGGCCACAACCGGGCCAGGAACTCCTCCAGTCCGGCGGCGGGGGGGCAGGTCACGGACAGCACCTGGGGCAGCGCGGCACGCATCTTGCCGATCTCGGCGGGGTTGTCGTCGAGGAACAGGAAGCTGTCCACGCCCAGGTTGAGGGTGCGGGCCGCCTCCGCGACGCGGGTCGGCTTCGGGCCCCAGGCGGCGGACAGGACGCTGAAGTGCTCGGCCTTCAGGAGGCTGTCGGGCCGGTCGAGGACGGTCCGGACGGTGTCCTCGTCGTTGTTGCTGACGAGCGCCAGCAGGGCTCCGGCCTCGCGCCACTGCAGGAGGCGGCGCGCGAGGAGGGCGCGCGGTCCGGTCAGGTCCACCGCGTCGGGGCCGATCTCGCCGGCCACGCCGCCCCACAGCGTCTCGTCGCCGTCGACGGCGA
>NZ_MUBA01000332.1 GCF_002154575.1 Streptomyces bobili | reverse complement strand
GCCCGCGCGGTCACCGACGCCGTCAGGAAGGCCGTGCGGGAGACCGGCGGCCACCGGACCCTGCACGCCTTCCCGAGCGTGGATCACCCCGCGTCCAACGGCGTGTGCCGCAGAGCGGGGTTCACCCTGCTCGGCCCGTTCGACTTCGAGTACCCGAAGGGGCACTGGATCACGTCGAACGACTGGTACGTCGACCTGACTCAGTAACCCGCTTCCCGCAACTCTCCTACCAGGCGCGTCGCCACCGGGACCGGCACCCCGTGCCGGTCGGCCGCGCGGAGCAACGCCCCGCCGATGGCGTCCAGTTCGAGCGGGCGGCCGGCCTCGGCGTCGCGCTGCATGGACGACCTGGTGGCCGGCGGGAAGGCGTCGTAGCGGGCCAGTGCCGCCGCCGGGTCGGTGGGGGCGCCACAGGCGCGGCTCACCGCGGCCGTCTCCTCGACCAGGGCGGTCAGGTCTGCGCGGTGGCGTGTCCTGACCTCACCCAGCGGCAGCGCGTGCCGCGTCGTGAGGAGGGCGAAGGGGGCGAGGAACGCCATCTTCGCCCACAGCGCGGCCGTCTCGTCCGGCAGGATCCGGGTCGTCGGGCCGGCCTCCGTCAGTGCCCGCGAGAGGGCGTCGAGGCGAGGTCGGGGGACCTGGTCGCCGGTGAGGTCGATCTCCGCGAACGGGCTCGCGTGCTCGATCACGCCCGCGGCGATCCGCGTCGACTCCACCCGGATGACGGCCGGGGCCACGGCCTGCGGGCCGTACCGGGCACGCAGGGCCGCCGGGTGCTCGACGCCGTTGAGGAAGGGCACGAGGAGGGCGTCGCCGAGAGCGGCGGAGGGGACGCGGGTCAGGGCCGCGTCGAGGGCGGTGTGCTTGACGGTGATCAGCACGGCGTCGACGGGGACCCGGAGTTCGGTGTCGGCCGTCACGGGGGCGGTGAAGTCGCCGAGCCGCGGGCTGCGGACGCGCACGCCCTGGGTGCGCAGGTGGGTGGCCGTGTCCTCGCCGGACAGGCAGATCACCTGGTGGCCCGCGCGGGACAGGAGCCCGGCGAGGAGGCCGCCGATGCCGCCGGGGCCGAGGATCGCCAGAGTGAGCTTGTTCGCCATGGTGTCGCTGTTCCTCTCGTCGGTCGGCCCCGGGTGTGGTGGCCGCCTCGGAAGTGATCATGGCAGGGGGCGGGGGTTGAGGAAAGGGGCGACGGATCGGGGTCCACGGGGTGAGACTGGAGGCATGTGCCGGAGTATCAAGACGCTTCGTCCCCCTGTGCTGGCCGAGGAGGCCACCGAGGACGAGATTCGGGCTGCCGCCCTCCAGTACGTGCGGAAGGTGTCCGGGTTCCGGGTGCCGGCCGCCCACAACCGGGAGGTCTTCGAGCGGGCGGTGGACGCGGTGGCGGAGGCCACGGCGTCGCTGCTGGCCGAGTTGGAGGTACGGGGGTCCGCGAGGTCGGCCGCGCCGGGCGGAGGATGAGGGCCGGGCGTGGCGGCGTGCGCCGACGTGCGGGTCGGCTGCGGTGCGGGGTGCGCCGACCGTGAGGAGGAGCCCCTTTCAGGGCTGATCGGAGGTCCGCGCGCACCCCCCGCGCGTCACGCGGGTCGGCGGCGCGCCCGGCGTCGAAGGACGGGCGTCGAAGAAACCGGAGTCGAAGGAACCCTCAGCGGGTCACGCCGGCCGGCGGCGCATCAGGTACGCCGCTCCGGCGCCTGCCGCGAAGAGGGCCAGGAAGGAGACCCCGGTCGCCAGCCACGTCGCGCCGAGCCACGTCGCGCCGTAGTAGCCGAGGGCGACGCTGTACGCGGCCCAGGAGAGGCCGGCGAGGGCCGACCAGGGGAGGAAGTCGCGGACCCGCCGGTGTGCGGCGCCCGCGATGAGGGAGACGACCGACCGGCCGGCCGGGGCGAACCGGGCCAGGACGACGAGCGCGCCGCCGCCCTCCGCGAGAGCCCCGCCGAGACGTTCCTGCGCGGTGGTCAGCCGCCGGGAACGGGAGATCGCACGGTCCAGCCGCGCCCCGCCGCGCCGGGCGAGCCGGTAGGCCGCCAGGTCGCCGAGGACGGAGGCCGTCGCCGCGGAGAGGATCAGGGCGAGGATGTCGGGCACCTCATGGGGCAGCCGCCCGGTCGCCGCGCCCGATCCGGCGGCAGCGGCCGTCGCCGCCGTGATGACGAGGACGCCGCTGGGCAGCACCGGGAGGAACACGTCGAGGAGCACCGACAGGGCCACCAACGCGTAGATCCATGGGGCGCCGATCAACGCCCCCACACTTTCGAACACCGCGAAATCTCCCCGTCGTCTCCCCCGTGCGGCCGAACCGTGCCGCTGTGTCGCGGGGGAGCGGCAGGTGCGGCCATGACAGCCATACAGCGTACGCCCGGGGTGTGACAGGAGGTTCACGGGGGGCTCGTGTGTTCAACACGGCGTGTTCACACGGGGACGCGCCGTTCACGCGCGAGGCGCCCTCCCCGAGGTCGCGGGAAGGGCGCCGGGGACGCGATGCATCAGGCCGCGCCGGGGACGCGTGGTGTCAGGCTGCGACGGGGGACTGCTCCGCGGCGGGCTCGCGCTCCGGCGTCGTACGCCGGGCGGCCAGGCGGGCGAAGAGCCGGTCCGCGCCGAGTGCGCCGGAGCCGGTGAAGATCAGCAGCAGGAAGGCCCAGCAGAACATCGCGGAGGCCTCGCCGCCGTTCTGGATCGGCCACAGCGCCATCGACTGGTGGACGTCGAAGTACGCGTAGGCCATGGAGCCGGAGGCGAGGAAGGCGGCGGCGCGGGTGCCGAGGCCGAGCATCACCAGGCTGCCGCAGACGAGCTGGATCACGGCGGCGTACCAGCCGGGCCAGGTGCCGGCGTCGATGGTGCCGCCGTCGCTGCCCGCCGCTCCGCCGAGGACGCCGAAGAGCGAGGCGGCGCCGTGGCAGGCGAAGAGCAGTCCGACGACGATGCGGAAGAGGCCGATCGCGTAGGGCTGTGCGCTGTCGAGACGAGCGGACATGGGGGGTGCTCCTTCGGTGTCGGTCGTACGGCCTGCCCTGGGGTGAGCGGGTCGCGTGGGGCGGCGGTACCGAATGAGCGACCAACGTTAGGCGCAGCTAATCAATACTTGCAAGTTCAACATTTGGCCATGGCCGGGATGTTGTCCGGGCTCCCGTTTCGGGCTCCGTCGCACGTAGGACGGCTCTGGCCACCGCGTCCGCGTCCGAAAGCGTGACCGAATCCACCCCTGGGCGGGCCCCCGCGGCCGTCACCCAGTGCACGCCCTCCGTGGGCACACCGAAGGCGAACCGCCGTGCGTGGCACCGTCCTTGACGGTCGATCAGATGATAGGGCCGTTGTGTTACGTCCAGCCCTCCCGTCTCGTAACCGTCCACCGTGTGCGGCCGGCACCGCCCGGTCCTCAGCAGGTGGGCGAGGAGGGCGTCGCCGGTGCGCCGCAGGTCCGGCTCCGGAAGCCGGGCCTCGACGAGGGTGGTCACGCGGACGTCCGACCCGGGCACCTCCGGGGAGTGCGCGTGCCAGGCCCCCGCCGCCTCCCGTACCTCAAGCCGGGGGCCGAGCACCGTCACGATCCCCGCCTCGACCAGCGCGGCCAGTTCCTCGACGCGGCGGCGGGGCGGCCCGATGGACAGGAAGGCATTGAGCGGGGTGTACCAGCGGTCGAGGTGATCCCGGCGGGAGGCGCCCGTCAGTCCGCCGTGGTCGACGACCAGCCGCAGCTCGTTGCGCAGATCGCGCAGCACGTCCAGGGCCGCCTTCGACGGACCCCGTACGTTGCCCAGCGCGGCCTCGGCGGCGTCCCGGCGCAGATACGCCGACAGCCACTCCCGCCACTGCCCCGGACCCGCGAACTCCCTTCCCTTATACGGCCGGGCGATCCGGTCCCAGTCCCAGCGGCCGGCCCCCGGCAGGCCGAACTCGTCGAGTACGGCCGCCTCTTGGGCGGACCGGTGCGGCGCGGCGAGGAAGCTCGCGGTGAACTCCGGGCGCCGCACGAGAGGGACGAGGGCCGTGTAGTAGACCGTTTCCACCTCCTTCGCCACCAGCGGCCATATCTCCGCGAGGAAGTCGGGCGCCTCCCCGGAGTCGGCCCGCTTGCGCAAGCCCGAGATCACCTCGGGGGTGAGGACGCGCGGGGTGTGACGGCCGTACGGGCCCTTGGCGTTGTCGCCGCGCGCCTGGTACGGCACGCCGCGCCGGGAGCCGGCGTACAGGCGCGGCTCGCGGCCGGAGGGCAGGTATCGCAGGCCGCCCGCGGCGGGCAGGAAACGGCCGCCGCGGCCGGTCGTCAGCAGGGCCGTGTGGTCGAAGAAGTTCAGACCCAGGCCGCGCAGCAGCACCGGTTCGCCGGGGCGGACGGCCGAGAGGTCGACGTCGGCCGGGTTGGCGGGCGGGACATGGCGCAGGCCGTGCCGTTCGGCGTGGGCGGCGTGACGGCGGTGGGCGGCGTCGGCGGCCACCGGGAGGTGGCCCTGGGCGAGGACCACGGCGGACAGGCCGGGCAGCACCCGGCCGTCGTCCAGGGTGAGCACCTGGCGGCCGTCGGCCCCGTCGTCGAGCCGGACCGCGCGGGCCGCGTGCGTCCGCACCCGCACGGAGTCCGGCGCCGTCCGTACGGTCCGCGCGAACACCCACTCCAGGTAGCGGCCGTAGCGCGCACGGGTCGGATACTCGTCCGGGCCCAGCCCCCCGTCCGCCCACTCGTGCAGGCTCGGGCCGGGCCGGACGGGGCCCGCGCAGTCCACGCTGTCATCGGTGAACAGGGTCACCTGCGAGGCCACCGTGTTCATCAGCAGCTCCGGCGACTGCGCCGTGCGCCAGACCCGGCCGGGCCCCGGCGGCGCGGGGTCGACGACATGGACCGTCAGCCGTGCGCCGGGCGGGAGCAGGCCGGGCGCGGAGGCGCAGAGGCGTTCCAGGACGCTGGTGCCGCGCGGTCCGGCACCGACGAGGGCGACGGCGGCGGAGGAGGCGGCGACGGAGGAGACGGAGGAGGCCACGGCGGCGGCCGGCGCCGGGCGGAGGGGCGCCGGTTCCGTGTTCGCTGAGGACAAAGGGGGAACTCCCGGGCGTGTGGGGCGCATTGGAGCGGACCGCCCACGGGACGCACCGGACCCGTGCGGCTCACACGGCTCACTGGAAGCGGACGGTCCGCCTCATCATGCCCCCGCACCCTGGCGAAGCCAACGCGGCCCCCATCGGCCCCGGTTGGCCCGGCTCAGCCTGGGTTGCCCCCTCGAATCCCGCTATCCAGAGGTCAGTTCGGACTCCTCCACGAGGACGAGCGCACCGTCCGCGCGCGCCTGGTGCAGCCGCAGCCAGGCCGAACGCCCGCGCAGCGTCAGGGTCATGAGCTGGTTGCCGAACCAGGGGCCGCCCGTCTTGCGCCAGCCCACCGGTGGCCGCGGCGAGCGCCCGTGCCTTCGGAAACCGCGCCCCAGAGCGCGGGCGAGGGCGCTCCACCCGAAGCGGAAGCCCGCGCGTATCGACAGCGGGATGGAGTTGTGCACCGGCGAGCAGGTGAGCTGCAGCACCCGCGCGTCGGGAACGTCGCCCGGCCAGCGCGGCTCGGCCACATAGGCGTGGTGCACGTCCCCCGACAGCACGAGCACGCTCGCCGGCGCCTGCGGTCCCGTCCCCACCTCGGCCAGCAGCCGGGTCAGCGCGGCGAAGGAGTCGGGGAACGCCGCCCAGTGCTCCAGGTCCGCCGCCCGCCGCACCTTCTCCCCGAACCGCGCCGACCGCGCCCCGCGTTCGCCCCGGCACAGCGCCGCGTTCCACCCCTCCGCGTCGTGCACCAGGTGCGGCAGCAGCCAGGGCAGGGAGGTGCCGACGAGGAGATGGTCGTACGACCCCGGTGTGTCCAGGGCCTGTTCGCGCAGCCAGCGCGCCTGCCCGGCGTCGAGCATCGCGCGGCCGTCCTCGGCGAGGACCCGCGCGGCGCGGGTGTCCACCATCAGCAGCCGGACCCGCCCGAAGTCGCGGCGGTAGCTCCAGCGCACGCCCGCCGGTTCGGTGTCGGCGCGGCAGGCGAAGTCCCGCACGAGGTCGGTGCCGTCGGGAGTGTCCCGGACGGCCGCGTAGAGCGGGTCGGCGGCCAGGGCGGCGGGGGAGAGGTTCCCGAGGTGCTGGTACACCCAGTACGACATCAGGCCGCTCAGCACCCGCTCGCGCCACCAGTCGGTGGCCCGCATGTCGGCCACCCAGGAGGCGGAGGTGTTCCAGTCGTCTATGACGTCGTGGTCGTCGAAGATCATGCAGCTCGGCACGGTGGACAGCAGCCAGCGGACCTCGGGATCGCGCCAGGACTCGTCGTAGAGCCAGGTGTACTCCTCGTAGTCGGCGACCTCGCTGCCCGGCGGTTCCGTCAGGTCGCGGCGGCCGGCGATGCGCCGCCTGGTCGCGTCCGAGGTCTCGTCGGCGTACACCTGGTCGCCGAGCAGCAGCAGGACGTCGGGCCGCTCACCGTCGGGGTCGGCGGCGATCCGCGCGGCCAGGCTGTCCAGGGCGTCGGGGCCCACCGGGTCGTGCTCGCCCGCCGGCGGCGCCGCCCACCGGCAGGACCCGAAGGCCACCCGTACGTCGTCGTCGCCGGCCGGGGTGCGGATGGCGGAGGGCGGGAAGGGGGAGTCGTCGGGCGGCCACGCCCGGGTGCCGTCGAGGAACACCTCGTACGGCGTGGCCGTGCCCGGAGTGAGCCCGGTGACCGGGATCAGGGCGTAGTGGTGGCCCGCCACCTGGAAGGTGCGGGTCGTGCCGCCTGAGCCGTCCGCGCAGCGCACCTCGGCGGCGCACGGACGGCCCGCCTCGATCCAGACCGTCGCGGACGAGCCGTCGGCGTATCTCAGCAGGGGTCCCAGCCGCAGTCCGGCCACGTGATCGCCTCCTCCGTCGCCCCGTACGGTACGGAACGACGGAGGAGAACGGGGAGGTTCCTCGCCGGGATCTTCGATCAGCAGCTCGCGAGGTAGCTGGTGAGCGCGCTCTTCTCGGCGGAGTCCACGGAGAGGCCGTAGTAGTACTTCACCTGGACCCAGGCGCGGACGTAGGTGCAGCGGTAGGCCGTGCGCGAGGGCATCCAGGTGGCGGGGTCCTGGTCGCCCTTGGACTGGTTGACGTTGTCCGTGACGGCGATGAGCTGCGGGCGGGTCAGGTCGTTGGCGAAGGACTGGCGGCGGGCGGTGGTCCAGCTGTCGGCGCCGGAGTCCCAGGCCTCGGCGAGCGGCACCAGGTGGTCGATGTCGAGGTCGGAGGCGGCGGTCCAGGTCGCGCCCTCGTAGACCGAGTACCAGCTGCCGCTGGTGGCGGCGCAGGCGGAGTCCTGGACGACGTTCGTGCCGTCGCGCTTGAGGACGACCTCGCGGGTGTTGCAGGTGCCGGACTGGGTGATCCAGTGCGGGAAGAGGTCGCGGTTGTAGCCGGTGCGGTCCTCCGTCGCCACGGTGAGGGAGGCGAGGTAGGTGCGGGCGGTGGTGGCGCTGACCGGGGTGGGGAGGGCCGCGGAGGCGCTCGGGGAGTTGAAGAGGGCGGCGGAGGCTATCAGTCCGGTGAGCGCCGCGAGTATGCTGACCCGTCGACGCGCGTAGAACTTCGACATGCGAACTCCCTTGAGGGGGTGGGGCGTTGCGGTGCGAGCGAGGGAATGCTCGCGGGGCCGCATTGCGGGGAGGTGTGCGCGCGGTAAGAAGCTAGTGACGTGCGCATGACACAACAAGGGGTGTGGCGGGACTTTCGGTCCCGCGGCGGCTCCGGGGGCCGCGACCAGGGGGTTTCCGCGGTCCTGGCTGGGCCGTTCCTGGGGTCGGCCCAGGGTGCTCCCGCGGTCGGCGCCGGGTCCGGACCGCGGTCGGCCCCAGGGTGCTTCCGCGGTCTGCCCAGGGTGCTTTCGCGGTCGGCGCCAGGTCTGGACGGCGGCCGGCCTCCCCAGCGCTTCCGCGGTCGGCCCCGGAGGTCGGTGCGGGGGTCACGTACTATGGACGGCGCAGAAGGGGAGTAGCTCTTCGCCGGACCGTCGACATACTGCTCAGCTCGTCTGAGCCGGCGCCCGGAGGCAGGCCTTCACAGGGTCGGCCAGCGAGACCTTCGGCAAGCAGTGCACCTCCGTGCCATGTGGCGCGGAGCACACGTGTGCTGCCGTGCCGAGGCGTCCTGTGCGAAGGAAGCAGCACTCTCGGTGGGGCGGCCCCGACCGATTGAGGACCCTTGATCAGCCTGACCGTGACGGCGCTCGTCTTCGGCGTCGTCTTCCTCGCCGAACTGCCCGACAAGACCGCCCTCGCCGGCCTCGTCCTCGGCACCCGCTACCGCGCCTCGTACGTCTTCGCCGGCGTCGCCGCCGCCTTCGCGCTGCACGTCACGCTCGCCGTCGCGGCCGGCAGTGTGCTGACCCTGCTCCCGCAGCAGCTCGTGCACGCGCTCACCGGCGTGCTGTTCCTCGGCGGCGCGGCCGTGCTGCTGATGAAGAAGGACGAGGGCGACGAGGAGATCCGCAAGCCCGAGGACCAGTCCTTCTGGAAGGTCTCCGGGGCGGGCTTCATGCTCATCCTCGTCGCCGAGTTCGGCGATCTGACCCAGATCATGACGGCCAACCTCGCCGCCCGCTACGACGACCCGCTCTCCGTCGGTCTCGGCGCGGTGCTGGCCCTGTGGTCGGTGGCCGGACTGGGCATCGTCGGCGGAAAGGCCCTGATGAAGCGGGTGCCGCTGAAGCTGATCACCCAGATCGCGGCGGTGCTGATGCTGGGCCTCGGCGTGTGGAGCCTGTGGGAGGCGATCGCCGGCTGAGCCCGGCGCGGGAGCAGCGCGCCGAGCCGCGCGTGAGCTGAACGGAAGGTGAACCCTGCCGGGGCGGGTGGCGTGAGGGCCCCCTTGTTTTGTACCGTGGGGGAACAAAGTGGCTCCCGTCCGTTTTCCCTGACCGGCGGGCGGGGCCGCCTTGTTTCCGGCGTGCTCGCGCACGCGCCCCGTCCGCGCTGGGAGTCGCCGATGCCGGCCGCCGTTTCCACCACCGTCCTGACCGCCCGTGCCCTCCTCCTCGACATGGACGGCACCCTCGTGAACTCCGACGCCGTCGTGGAGCGCGTCTGGCGGCGCTGGGCCGACCGGCACGGTCTTGACGGCGACGACGTCATGAAGGTCGTCCACGGCCGTCAGGGATACGCCTCGATGGCCGTCCTGCTGCCGCACCGCCCCATGGAACAGAACCTCGCCGACAACGCGCGGATGCTCGCGGAGGAGACCGCCGACCTGGACGGCGTCGTGCCGGTCCCCGGCGCGCCGGCGTTCCTCGCCTCCCTGCGTGACGTCCCGCACGCCCTGGTCACCTCGGCGGACGCCCCCCTCTCGACGGCCCGCATGGCCGCCGCGGGCCTGGCCCTCCCCGAGATCCGCGTCACCGCTGAATCGGTCGGCGCGAGCAAGCCGGACCCCGAGGGCTTCCTCAAGGGCGCGGCCGAGCTGGGGGTGGCCCCGGCGGACTGCGTCGTCTTCGAGGACTCGGGGGCGGGAATCGCGGCCGGGCGCGCCGCGGGGATGCGGGTGGTGGGGGTCGGGCCGCGAGCGGCGGCACACCGGCCGGACGTGGTCGTGGGGGATCTGACGGCGGTGCGGGTGGAGGTCGCGGGGGACGTCGTCCGGATCCACGTGACCTCCTGAGAACCGGGCCGCACGGCCTACGGACCCCATGCCGCTCCTAGGGTTCCTTGGTCTCCGACTCGAGGCTCGTCCGGCTGGCAGGCCCGTACTCGCCCAGCTCGTCGCCCTGGATACCCCGCGACCACTGGTAGTTGCGGAGAGCTTCCTCGACCCGGTTGCCGAACATCCCGTTCGCCTCGTCGTTGAAGAGGTACAACTGCCGTAGCCGAAGCTGGAGTTCGGTCACCTCGGGCCCCTGGTCCCCGCGGCGCAGGACGGTCTCCTCGCCGCTGCCGCCCTCCGCCCCGTTCCCCGGCGCCAGCGACGCCGTGGTCTGGGTGGTCGGCGCGCTCGGGCTCGGCTCGGCCGACCGGGAGGGGGAAGGGGCGGCGCTGGACTCCGTGGCGGACGGCGACGCGCTCGCGCTCTCGGAGGGCGACGGCGGGGCGCTCGACGCCGACGGGGACGCGGAGCGGCTCGCCGACGGCGACGCCGGGGGCGCGCTGGTCGAGGCGTCCGGAACGGCGGCGCGAACCTCCTCCGCGGCGGCCCGGTCGCGAGCGGGATGTTCTCCTAC
>NZ_MUBA01000331.1 GCF_002154575.1 Streptomyces bobili | reverse complement strand
CCGCACCGGTGCGGATCCTGGAGATCGGGGCCGGCACGGGCGGCACCACGGCGGCGGTGCTCGATGCCCTCGCCCCCTACGGCGACGGCATCGAGTACGTCTTCACCGACGTCTCCGCGGCCTTCGTCCGCAAGGCCAGGAACCGCTTCGGCGCGCAGTACCCCTTCGCCCGCTTCGAGGTGCTGGACATCGAGGCCGACCCGGCCGGGCAGGGCCTGACCCCCGGCGCCCTCGACGTGGTGCTCGCCACCAACGTCCTGCACGCCACCCGGCGGCTGTCCGACACCCTGACCCGGGCCAAGCGGCTGCTGCGGCGGGGCGGCGCCCTGCTGCTCGTGGAAGGCACCCGGGCGCGGCACCAGCTGGCGCTCGTCTTCGGCCTGACGGCCGGCTGGTGGCTGTTCTCCGACCCGGACCAGCGCATGCTCCGCTCCCCGCTGGCGAGCGAGCGTCAGTGGCGCGACGCGCTGGCCGCGTGCGGCTTCACCGACATCAGCGCGGCCGCCCCGACGACGGAAGCCGGACCGGCCTTCCAGAGCGTCATCGCCGCCGTCAGCGACGGCGTGGTGCCCAGCGAGGTGCACGCTCCGGCGGCCCGGCGCGAGCCGCGGCGGACCCCGGTCGCGGCCCCTGAGCCGACTACCGCCGTGGCTCCGGCCGCCTCCGTCTCCCCGGCCTCCCCCGACGACACCCTGCGCCAGGTGACGGACGTCTTCGCCCGCGTCCTGGAGATGACCCCCGACCAGCTCGACCCCGACCTCACCTTCGAGAACTACGGCGTGGACTCGCTGGTCGTCCTGGAGGTGACCCGCGCCCTGGAAGGGGTCTACGGCCCCCAGCCGGCGACCCTGCTGTTCGAGCGGATCACCATCCGGCAGCTGGCCGGGCACTTCGGCACCCGGGCGCACAGCCCCGAAACCCCCGGTGCTCCCGTCACCACCGCCCGGCCCACCACCCCCGCGGCGCCCGAACCCGCCACGGCCGACGGCGCCGAGCGCCTGGTCGCGGGCCTGTCCGACGCCGCCGTCGACGAACTGCTGGCCGAACTGCTCTCCCAGCGCGGGGAGTCCGAAGGAGACGGACGATGACTGCCGAGCCGTTCAGCTGTGTCGTGATCGGCGAGGAGACCCTCCTCGTCGAGTGCACCAGGCTGCTCGTGGCCCGCGGACACACCGTGGCCGCCGTGGTGTCCCCCTCCGCCGAGCTGCTCGACTGGGCCGAGGGGGAGGGGCTGCCCGCCGTACCGTTCGGCGCGGACCTCGCCGAGCGGCTGACCCCGCTGCGCTTCGACTACCTGTTCAGCATCGCCAACCTCCGGATGCTCCCGGAGGAGGTGCTCGCCCTGCCCACCCGGCTGCCCGTCAACTTCCACGACGGTCCGCTGCCCAGGCACGCGGGTCTGTTCGCCACCAGCTGGGCCATCCTCGACGGCGACAAGCAGCACGGCGTCACCTGGCACGTGATGAACCTGGAGGCCGACACGGGCGACGTGCTCAAGCGGCGCGCGGTGCCCGTCGACCCGGCGGCCACGGTGCACGACCTCGACGTCGCCTGCTTCGAGGCGGGCGTCGAGTCCTTCGCCGAACTCGTCGACGAACTGGCCGGCGGCACGGCCACCCGGACGCCGCAGGACCTGGGCCTGCGTACGTACCACGGCCGCTACGACGCCCTGCCCCGGGGCGGCGTGTTCGACTGGCGCCAGCCCGCCGCCGAACTGGACGCACTGGTGCGGGCCACCGCGTTCGGGCGCCGCCGAAACGACTTCGGTACGGCGCTGCTCGCACGCGGCGACGATGTGCTGGCCGTCCGCGCCGTGGAGGTCACCGACCGGCCCTCCACCGCCGAGCCCGGTACCGTCGTCGATGCCGGCCCCGACGCCCTCACCGTGGCCACCGGCGACCGGGACGTCCGCCTCACCGACCTCGCCGCCCTGTCCGGGGAACGCCTCGCCCCCCTCGCCCTGGCCCGGGAACTCGGGGGCCGTTTCCCGCACCTGCCCGACGCGGCTGTCGCCGAACTCACGGAGGCCGCCCGCGCCGGCCACCGCCAGGAGCGCCGCTGGCTGCGCGCCCTGCGGTCGCTGCGGCCGGTGTTCCCGCCGAGGTTCGGCCCGCTGAACCCGGTGGCCCGCCCGGCGGGCCCGGTCCCGCTGCCCGAGGCCCTGCGCGAGCGGGGAACGGAGCCCGAGCGGCCGGCCCTTGCCGCCGTCCTGGCCTTCCTTGCCCGGCTCACCCGGGGCGACGAGCGGCACGTCGCCGTGTCCGTCCCGCGGGCGGCCTCCCCGGCCGTCTCCCGCATCCTGGCGCCCGACGTGCCGCTGCAGGCCCCGGAAGGACTGCTCGACCTGCCCCTGTCCGGCCTCACCGAGCTGGTCGGCACCGCACTGGACGGACTCCGTGACCGGACGCCGTACCGGCGTGACCTGCCCCTGCGCCACCCGGACCTGACCGGCGCCGCCCGCACCGGGCTGCCCGTCGCCGTCGTACTGCCCGGCGGCGCCGAACCGGGCGACCGGCCGCTGACCGTCCGCATCGGCGCCGAAGGAGCCGTCGGCTTCCACGCGGGCGCCGGACTGACCGCGGACCACGAGCGCTGGCTCGCCGGGCACTTCGCCGCCTTCCTCGACGCCCTCGCCGCCGACCCCCGGAGCCCGCTCGGCACCGCCGACCTGCTCGCTCCCGAGGAGCGGGAGCTGCTGCTCGGCCGGTGGAACGACACCGACGAGGAGTATCCGCGACAGGAGACCGTGACCCGGCTGGTCACCGACATCGCCTGCGCCGCACCGGACGCCACCGCCGTCCGCTTCCAGGACCGAGCCCTCAGCTACGGCGAACTCGACGAGGCCGCCGACCGGCTGGCCCGGCACCTCGCCGGCCTCGGCGCGGGCCCCGGCACGGTCGTCGGCGTCCAGCTGGAGCGCTCGCCCGAACTGCTGGTCAGCCTGCTCGCCGTCCTGCGCACCGGCGCCGCCTACGTGCCGATCGACCCGATCTACCCGCCCGCCCGGATCGGCCACATGCTCCAGGACTCCGGCGCCCGGCTGGTCGTGACCGACGAGACGCTCGGCGGCACGCTGGCCGAGTTCCCGGTCACCCCGGTACCGGTGTCCACCGCGCTCAGGACCGGGCCGCCGGCGGCCCCCCTCGACCGCTCCGACCCGGACGCTCCCGCCTACGTGATCTACACCTCGGGCTCCACCGGCCTGCCCAAGGGCGTCCAGGTCGGCCACCGGGCACTGGTCAACTTCCTGTGGACGATGGCCCGCAGGCCCGGCTTCGACTGCCGGGACTCACTGCTCGCGCTGACCACGGTGTGCTTCGACATCGCGGGCCTGGAGCTGTATCTGCCGCTGGTGCGGGGCGGCACCGTGGAGATCGTCTCCGCCGTCGAGGCCGCCGACGGCGTCGCCCTGCGCGAGCGCGTGGAACGCTCCGCGCCCACCGTCCTTCAGGCCACCCCGACCACGTGGCAGATGCTGCTCGCCGCCGGCTGGAGCGGCGATCCGGCGCTGCGGGCGCTGTGCGGCGGCGAACCGATGCCCCCCGAGCTGGCCGGGCAACTCACGTCCAGGGTCGGTGCGTTGTACAACATGTACGGCCCGACCGAGACCACCATCTGGTCCACCGTGGACCGGGTGCTGCCCGGCGAGGCGGCCACCATCGGCCGGCCCGTCGGCAACACCCGCTGCCACGTCCTCGACGAGCGCGGCGTCCCGGTCCCGCCCGGCATCCCCGGCGAGCTGTACCTGTCCGGCGACGGTGTCGCCGACGGCTACCTCGGCCGGCCCGAGCTGACCGCCGAACGCTTCGTCACCGCCCCCGGCGGCGGCACCGGCCGCGCCTACCGCACCGGCGACCTGGTACGCCACCTGCCCGACGGCCGCCTGGAGTACCTGGAACGGATCGACGGCCAGATCAAGCTCAACGGCTACCGGATCGAACTCGGTGAGGTGGAGTCCGCCCTGCGCCGACTGCCCGGTGTCACCGCCGCCGTCGCCGTCGTCCGCGAGGACCGGCCCGGCGAACGCCGCCTGACCGGCTATCTGGCCGGCCGGGCCGGCCCACTGGACACCGCCGGGCTGCGCGCCGCCCTGGGCGAACGTCTGCCCGCCTACATGGTCCCCTCCGCCCTCGTCCCCCTGCCCCGGCTGCCGCTCACCCCGAACGGCAAGGTGGACCGCAAGGCCCTGCCCAGGCCGGACGTCGTCCGCGTCGCCGGCGGCGCGGCGGCCGTCCGCACCGACCTGGAGCGGCGCATCGCCGAGGTCTGGTGCGAGGCGCTCGGCCTGGAGCGGGTCGGTGCCGAGGACAACTTCTTCGACGCCGGCGGCGATTCGCTGCGCCTGACGTCCGTGGTGGCGACCCTGCGTGAACGGCTCGGCCTCCAGGTCACCCGCCTCGACATGTTCGGCCATCCGACCGTACGGGCCATGGCCGCCCATGTCGCCGACGCCGGCCGCCCCGCCGAGCCCGCGGCGTCCCGCCCGCGGCGCTCCCGGGACACGGCGGCGCTCGCCCGCCGCCGTGACCGCAGGGGGCGGCGCCCATGACCGGCCGACAAGACGTCGCCACACCCACCGCACAGCCCGATCCGTCCGTTCCGCCAGGGGGTTCCGTGTCCAGCTGCCAGGTCTGCTCACTCAAGGCCGGCCATCCGGGAGTGGTGCTCGACGACCAAGGGGTGTGCAATCTGTGCAACCTCGACTTCGCCGATGACCTGCTCGTCAACTACCGCTACACCAGCGAGGTGTTCACCGAGTTCCAGCAGGCGCCGCCCGCCGCCGGCGAGTACGACTGCCTGTTCATGTACAGCGGCGGCAAGGACAGCACGTACATGCTGGACAAGTTCGTCAACGAGTACGGCAAGCGGGTACTGGCCTTCACCTTCGACGTGCCCTTCGAGAGTGTGCACGCCGCCAAGAACATCGCGCTCGCCCGGGAGAAGATCCCGGCGACGTTCGTCCTCGACGCCGACGACGACAACATCAAGCTGATGATGCGCGAGGTGTTCAACCGGCCCGCGCCGAAGAAGCCCGGCGCGTACCTCGACGAGAAGCTGCCCTGCGTCTCCTGCCGCACCTTCTTCGTGCTGCGCGCGATCGTCATGGCCTACCGGCAGAAGATCCCCTACATCGCGCTGTGCGCCGACCCGCAGCAGATCCTCACCATGGAGTCCAACGTCCGGGAGATCGTGCGCGGCTTCTACAAGACGTTCGGCGAGCGGCTCACCGACACCCTCTTCGCCGGGCAGCTGGAGGAGCTCCTCTTCGACGACGACGAGAACCTGCCGAAGATCGTCTTTCCGTTCATCGCCATGCGGCACGAGTACGACCCCGACCGCATCGTCGAGGAACTGCGCGCCAAGGGTCTGTACGAGTCCTCGCCGCTGGAGACCCACTGCACGCTCTTCCCGCTCCTGAACTACTACTCGTTCTCGAACTTCGACTGCATGTTCTACAAGCTCAACGCGGCAAGCCACGTGCGGTCCGTCAAGCGCAACGCCTCCTACGACCGCAACACGTTCAGCATCAAGTTCCCGCGCTCGCTCGATCTCGCCGACGTGGAGGACCGGCTCGGCAAGGTCGTCAAGGAGATCGCGGCGGGGGAGGGCGACCGCGACGAGCACGAGCGCAGCCTCGTCGACATCTTCCAGCGCATGGACGCCTCCGAGGACGCCGCCCGCTTCGTCGCCCGCAGCTTCCTCGACATGCGATCCGTCGCCGCCGACCTCGGCATACGGCTGAGCTGACACCCGAGCAGGAGAACCAGCACCATGACGCTTTCCGACTCCGACGTCGCCATCATCGGCATGGCCTGCCGCTTCCCGGGCGCCGACTCCGTCGACCGCTTCTGGGACGTCCTCAGCGAAGGCCGCGAGACGCTGACCCGCTACACCGACGCGGAACTCGTCGCCGCCGGCGTACCCGCCGCCCGGCTGGCCGACCCGCGCTATGTGAAGGCCGCGCAGACCATCCCCGGCACCGACCTGTTCGACTCCGGGCTGTTCCAGTTCACCCCGGACGAGGCCGAGATCCTCGACCCGCAGCACCGGGTCTTCCTGGAGTGCGCCCTGGAGGCCCTGGAGCGGGCCGGCTACGACCCCGAGCGCACCGACGCCCACATCGGCGTCTACGCCGGCGCCGGCATGAACACCTACCTGCTGCACAACCTGGGCGAGCGCTACCGGGCCGCGTCCTCCGTGGACCACTACCGGTTGATGCTCGCCAACGACAAGGACTTCCTCGCCACCCGCGTGTCGTACAAGCTCAACCTGACCGGCCCCAGCATCAACATCAACACCGCCTGCTCCACCTCGCTGGTCGCCGTGCACACCGCCTGCCTCGCCCTGCTCGGCGGCGAGTGCGACATGGCCCTGGTCGGCGCCGTCCACCTCAACCCGCCGGGCCAGGGCTACCAGTACCAGGAAGGCATGATCTTCTCGCCCGACGGCCACTGTCGCGCCTTCGACGCCGAGGCCCGCGGCACCGTGATCGGCAGCGGCGCCGGAGCGGTCGTCCTCAAGCGGCTGAAGGAGGCCCTCTCCGACGGCGACTGGATCCACGCCGTCGTCAAGGGCTCCGCCGTCAACAACGACGGCTCCGCCAAGACCGGCTACACCGCGCCCAGCATCTCCGGGCAGGCCGCGGTCATCGCCGACGCCCAGGACGTCGCCGACGTCGACCCCGAGACCATCGGCTACGTCGAGGCGCACGGCACCGGCACCCCGCTGGGCGACCCCATCGAAGTAGCCGCGCTCACCGAGGCCTTCCGCGAAGGCACCGACCGTACCGGGTACTGCGCGCTCGGCTCGGTGAAGACCAACATCGGACACCTGGACACGGCCGCCGGCGTGGCGGGCCTGATCAAGACCGCGCTGATGCTGGAGCACCGCACCCTGGTCCCCAGCCTGCACTTCACCGAGCCGAACCCCGACATCGACTTCGCCGCCGGCCCGTTCTTCGTCAACACCGAGAAGACCGAGTGGAAGAGCGAGACGGGCCCGCTGCGCGCCGGCGTCAGCTCCTTCGGCATCGGCGGCACGAACGCCCACGTGATCCTCCAGGAGGGACCGGCCCGCGGTCAGGCCCCGCACGAGAGCCGGCCGGAGCTGCTGGTCCTCTCCGCCCGCTCCGAGGACGCCCTCGACCAGGCCGCCGCCGCCCTGGCCCGCCATCTGCGAGCCCACCCCGGCCTCGCCCCGGCCGCCGTGGCCCAGACCCTCGGCCTCGGCCGCCGCGCCCACGCCCACCGGCTGGCCCTGGTCGCCGACGGCACCCGCTCCGCGGCCATGGCGCTCGCCATCGGTGACGGGGAGCGCATCCGCCGTGGCCCGAGCGGACGTGAACCGAGCGCCCCCGTGCTCGTCCTGGCCGGCACCGGCGCAGACCCGGCAGACGCGGCCGAGCTGTACGCGGCGGCGCCCGCGTACCGGGACGCCGCGGACGCCTGCGCCGCCGCCCTCGGGCGCCCCGGCGAGGCCGAGGTCCTCCTCGCCGAGGACGGCGCCGTCGCCGCCTGCTGCCACGAGTACGCCCTCGCCACCGCCCTCACGGCCTGGGGCGTCGCACCGGCCGGCCTGGCCGCCACCGGCAGCGGCCTCGCCACGGCCGCCGCCCTCGCCGGGGCCCTGCCGCTCGCCGACGCCCTGGCCCTGGCCGGCGGCACCGCTCCCCACCGCGTCGCCCCGCCCCGGCTGCCCGTCGTATCTCCGAGCACCGGCCGCTGGATGACCGAGGACGAGGGCCGTGACCCCGCCGTATGGACCGGCCCGGCCGACGCGACGGCTCCCCTGGACGCGCTGCTGGACGGCACCGGCCGGCACGCGGTCCGCCTCACCCGACCGGACGGCGAACCCGGCGGCCTCGCCCACCTGCTCACCCTCGCCGCCGACCAGTGGGTGCTCGGCGCCGACCTCGACTTCGCGGCCGTGCACACCGGCCGGGACATCCGCCGGGTTCCCCTGCCCACCCACCGCTTCGAGCGACGGCGGCACTGGGTGGAGTCCGGCGACCACGGCGCCCGGACCGGGACGGCACCGGACGGGGACCGGCTGATCGCCCGCTTCGACCCGGACGACCCGCAGCACAACGTCGAACTGATCCGGGACCACGTCACCGAGTCGATCGGCAGGGTCCTCGGCGGCCGGCACCTCGCCGCCCTCGACACCAACCTCTTCGACCTCGGCCTGGACTCCCTGGTCCTCATCGAGGTCGTCGCCAGGCTCGGCGAGCAACTGGGCTTCGAGGTCCCGGCCGCCTCCTTCGTCGAGTTCCCCACCATCAGGTCCTTCGTGGACAACCTCGCCGAGCTGATGGGCCTCGCCCCCGGCACGGCCCCGGGCGGCGACGGCACCGACCCGGCGCCGCGCACCTCCCGGCGAGCCCAGCGTGCGGCCGCCCGTCACACCGGCCAGGCCTGAACCCTCCCGGCGGCGACGCCCCGGCCACGGTGGCCGACCGAAGACCTGCGAGAGAGAGCAACTGTGGACGACAAGCGAAAGCTGCTGCTGAGCCTGCTGGCACGGGCCTCCGCCCCGGCCCCGGCGAGCGACGGCGTGGCGATCGTGGGTGTCGCCGGCCGCTACCCGCTGGCCGAGACGCCCGCCGAGCTGTGGGACAACCTGGCCGCGGGCCGGCACTGCATCCGCGAGGTGCCCGCCGACCGCTGGGACGCCGACGCCCACCACGACCCGGCGGGCGTGCGCGGCAGCTACAGCAAGTGGGCCGGATTCATCGACGACGTCGACAAGTTCGACCCGCTCTTCTTCCAGATATCGCCGGCCGACGCCGAGGCGATGGACCCGCAGGAGCGGCTCTTCCTTCAGACCGCCGCAGCCGTCCTGGACGATGCCGGCCACCCGGCCGCCGAGCTGGCCGCCCGGGGCCCGGTCGGCGTCTTCGCCGGCGTCATGAACAACAACTACGAGTGGATGGGCGGCGAGGCCAACGCCCTCGGCGTCCGCACCGACGCGCACTCCAACCACTGGTCGATCGCCAATCGGGTCTCGTACACCTTCGACTTCACCGGCCCGAGCCTCGCCGTCGACACCGCCTGCTCGGCCTCGCTCACCGCGATCCACCTGGCCTGCGAGAGCATCAGGTCGGGGGAGTGCCACACCGCGATCGCCGGCGGCGTCAACCTGATCCTGCACCCCATGCACCTGCGCATGCTGGCCGACCGCGGGATGATCTCGCGCGGTGACCGGCTCAGGAGCTTCGGTGCGGACGCCGACGGGTTCGTCGACGGCGAGGGCGTGGGCGCCGTCCTGCTGAGGCCGCTCAAGGACGCGGTCGCCGACGGCGACCGCATTCTCGGCGTGATCCGCGGCTCCGCCATCAACGCGGGCGGCAAGACCGGCGGTTACACCGTGCCGAGTGCGGCCGCGCAGGCCGACGTGATCCGCGCCGCACTGCACCGGGCCCAGACCGATCCGGCCACCGTCGGCTACGTGGAGGCCCACGGCACCGGCACCCCGCTCGGCGACCCCATCGAGATCGCCGGCCTCGTGGAGGCCTTCGGCGGGCGCGTCGAACCGGCGGAACAGGCCGGGCGGCCGACGGTCGCCGTCGGGTCGGTGAAGTCCAACATCGGCCACCTGGAGTCGGCGGCCGGTGTCGCGGGACTGACCAAGGTGCTGCTCCAGCTGCGCCACCGCACGCTGGTGCCCTCCCTGCACTCCGCCCTGCGCAACCCCGGCATCGACTTCCCCACCACGCCCTTCGAGGTGCAGCAGACCCTGCGGCCCTGGGTGCCAGCGGGGGACGACGCCGACCTGCCGCTGCGCGCGGTCGTGAGCTCCTTCGGCGGGGGCGGCGCCAACGCCTGCCTGGTGGTGGAGGAGTACCGCACACCACCGGCCGAGCCCGTCGCGCCGGACACCGACCAGCTCCTCGTCCTGTCCGCCAAGAGCGAGGACCGGCTGCGCGCGTACGCCGCCGACCTCGCCGCGTTCCTGCGCGGCACCACCGGTGCGGATCCGGCGGGCCCCGGCCCGGACGCCCTGGGCGACGCCCAGCGGCTGTGCCTGCGCCTGGCCGCCGAGACCGTCGGCGTGGCCCCCGAGCACCTCGACCTCGGCACCGACCTCGCCGACTGCGGCTTCGGCGTTCCCGAACGCGCCCGCTTCGAGGCGTCGCTGACGGCGGAGCTCGACGGCACCCTCCCCAAGGCGGTGACCACGGCACGGACGCTGGGCGCGATGGCGCAGGCGATCACCGGGACCGCGGGCGCCGACGAACCGGCCGGCACCGCCTCGGGAGCCCCGGCTGCGTTCGGCGCGGCCGGCACACGGTCCGGCGCCGGTTCCGGTGCCCGGGGAGTCACCCGCCCGGCCGAACCGCCCCTCCGCCTCGCCGACATCGCCCACACGCTCCAGTCCGGACGTACCCCCCACGAGTTCCGGCTGGCCCTGGCCGTCGACTCGGTGGCCGGGGCCACCGCGCTGCTGGAGACCTACGCCGAGGGCACGGCCGACGCCCGGATCCGCACCGGCCGGGCCACCCGGGCCCGCGTCGTTCCCACCGGCACCCAGGCCGACGCCCTGGAGACGGCCCTGGCCCGGCGGGACCTCGAGGCGGTGGCCGAGCACTGGCTGGCCGGCGCCGACGTCGACTGGTCCCGTGTCACCCCCGCCGCAGCCCGCCGCACCGGGCTGCCGACCTACCCCTTCGCCCGCAGGCGCTACTGGATCCCCGAGCCGTCGGCCCGTACCGCCCCCGCGCGGCCGGCCGGGTCCGACGACGCCGCCGCGGAACGGCTCCCGGACTTCTACCGGCCCCTGTGGGTACGCGAGGAGACACCCGGTCCCGGACCGGCCCCGCACGTGGGCCGCGTCGTCGCCCTGGTGACCGAGGGTTCCGCCTGGCTCGCCGAGACGATCTCGGCCCGCCTCCCCGCCGGCCGTCTGGAGCCGGTCCGCATCGACGAACTTCCCCCGTCCGCCTGGCTGGAGCGGGCCGACGGCGCCGACCTGGTACTCCACCTCGGCGGCGTAGGCACCGGCATCGCCGAGGGACTGGGCGCCGACCGGGCCGCCGAGCAGCTGCGCACCGGCTCCCTCTCCCTGTTCCGCCTGGTCCGCTCGACCGGAGCCGCCCGCGTCGTCGTGGTCACCAGCGACGTCCACCCGGTGGCGGGCGGCACCGCCGCCAACCCCTTCGCCGCGGGCATGCACGGCCTGCTCCAGGTGGTGGCCAAGGAGCGCCCCGAACTCCGCGTCGGGGCCCTCGACTTCGCCTCGGCCGATCTCACGGGCGAGGACGCCGCCACCGCCCTGGCCGACGCGATCCTGGCCGCGCCCGCCGATACCACCGGCCGCACCGTCGCCCTGCGAGGCGGGGCCCGCTACGTCCGCCGCCTGGGCCGCGTCACCCTGCCCGCGCCCGGCCCCGTCTTCCGGGACGACGGCGTCTATCTGCTCGTCGGCGGCACCGGCGGCATCGCCCAGGAACTCAGCCGCCACCTCGCCGAGCGCCACAGGGCCCGGCTGGTGTGGTTCAGCCGGGCCGGCCTCGGCCCCGGACAGCGCGCCGCCGCCGAGGAGATCCGCGCCCTCGGCGGCGACGTCGCCCACGTCCGCGGCGACGCCTGCGCCACCGCCGACCTCGCCTCCGCCGTCGCCGAGGCACACCGCCGCTTCGGCGCCCTGCACGGGGTCGTACACGCCGCGATGGTGTTCGACGACCACGTCCTCGCCGATCTCGACGAGGAGACCTTCACCGCCGCGACCCGCGTCAAGACCGAGGGCGCCGCCGCGCTCGCCGCCGCCCTCGACGGACAGGACCTCGACTTCCTGGTCTATTTCTCCTCCGCCGGCTCCTTCGGCAGCTTCGCCGGCAACGGCGCCTACATCTGCGCCTCCGCCACGGAGGACGCCTACGCGCTGTTCCTGCGCGACCGGCTGCCGTTTCCGGTGACCGTCGTCAACCAGGGCTACTGGGGCATGGTCGGCTCCGGCGCTCAGCCGGGACTCGCCGACATCTTCGCCGGGCTCGGTATCCAGAGCTTCAGTCCCGCAGCGGGCATCGCCGCCGTCCACCGCATCCTCGGCAGCGGGCTGGCGCAGGTCATGCCGATCCGCGCCGGGCGCCGGGCCCTGGAGGCCATGGGCCACGACCCGGCCCTGGACGGCGAAGTCCTCGGCGACGGCCACCCGGCCGCCCTGCCCGCCGCGGCCGGACACCTCGGCACCGGAACCGCCGCCGCCCCGGCCGCCCGCCGCGTCCTCACCGGATACGAGGAGCTGGAGGCGGTCTCCGCACCCATGCTGCTCGGCGTCTACCAGCGCATGGGAGCGTTCCGGCGCTCCGGCGAACGGCACGGCGCCGAGGAACTGCGTGGCCGCCTCGGCATCCTGGACCGCTTCCGGCGGCTGCACGAGGCACTGCTCAACATCCTGGCCGACGCCGGTCTCCTGACCCGCGACGGCGACCTGGTCAGCACCACCCCGGCGGTCGACGGCGTCGACGCGGACGAGCACTCGGGCCGCTGGCAGGCGGAGTTCGACCGCATCGCGGCGGCCTACCCGGACATCGAGCCGACGGTCACCCTCAACCGCCTGTTCCTCCAGGCGTACCCGCGCATCCTGCGCGGCGAGGTGGGCGCCACCGAGATCATGTTTCCCGGCTCCTCGATGAAGCTGGTGCAGAACTTCTACCGGGGCAACCCCCTCACCGACTCCTTCAACCTCCTGGTCCGCGACACGGTCCGCCACTTCCTGGACCTGCGCCTGCCGCAGCTGCCGACGGGCCGCACGGTCGAGGTCGTGGAACTCGGCGCCGGCACCGGCGCCACCAGCGAACGGGTGCTGCCCGCGCTGGCCGAGCACGCGGGACGCGTCGGATACACCTTCACGGACATCTCGCCCCGCTTCCTGGAACACGGCCGGGAACGCTTCGCCGAACGCTACGACTTCGCCCGCTTCCAGGTGCTCAACCTCGAACGCGGCCTGGCGGAGCAGGGGTTCGAGCCGGCCTGCGCCGACCTCGTCGTCGCCACCAACGTCGTGCACGCCACCAGCGATTTGCGGGCCACCCTGCGCAAGGCCAAGGCGCTGCTGCGGCCCGGCGGCTGGCTGATCCTCAACGAACTGACCTCCGTACGGCCGCTGCTGACCATCGGCGGCGGTGTCCTGGAGGGCTGGTGGGCCTTCGAGGACGGCCACCTGCGCATGCCCGACTCCCCGCTCGCCTCCCCGAAGGGCTGGACCCGGCTGCTGCACGAGGAGGGGTACACCACGGTCCACGCGCTGGGCGCCGGTGACCCGGCGCTCGGCCAGACCGTCCTGGTGGCGGAGAGCGACGGTGTCCTGCTGAACACATCCGCACCCACGGCAGGCCCGGCCGCCGCCTCCGCCACGGCCGCCGCCTCCGCCCCCGTGTCCTCGGGCGCGACCACCTCCACCGACACCCTCACCGAGCGTCTGCGCGACCTCGTCGAGCGGGTGCTCAAGCTGGACGAGCACATCGACCCCGGCCGTCCGCTGGCCGACTACGGCTTCGACTCACTCAGCGGCATGAAGATCGTCGCCGCCGTGGACGAGGAGTTCGGGGTCGCCGTACCGCTCGGCGACTTCTTCGAGCAGCCGACCCTGCGCGAGCTGGCCGCCCACCTGGCCGCCAACTGGCTCGCCGGAGTGGCGGCCGGGCCCGCCCGGCCGCCACTC
>NZ_MUBA01000330.1 GCF_002154575.1 Streptomyces bobili | reverse complement strand
TCACCGCCGTGGCCACGGCGGCCCTCATGGCCCTGCTGCCCCACGCCGCCCAGGCCGCGGACAGCTACCCCGACCCGCGCCCCGTGACCGGCCAGCGGATCATCCACGACCCCACCGTCATCCGCCTCGACTCGGGCGGCTACGCGGCCTATTCGACCGGCGGCGTCATCGGCGCCCGCCTCTCGAAGGACGGCAGGCAGTGGGACGACGCCGGCAACGCCTTCGCCGAGCCCCCGAGCTGGTGGTACGAGTACAACGACACCGGCGACCCCTGGGCGCCCGACATCTCCTACCGAGCCGGCCGCTACTGGCTCTACTACGCCGTCTCCTCCTGGGGCACCAACCACTCCGCGATCGGCGTGGCCACCTCCCCGTCCGGCCTGCCCGGCACCTGGACCGACCAGGGCAAGGTCTTCACCTCCGAGACCACCGACACCTGGAACGCCATCGACCCGGCCCTCGTCGAGGCCGACGGCAGGCTGTGGATGTCCTTCGGCTCGTACTGGTCCGGCATCCGCCTGATCGAACTGGACCGGCGGACCGGCAAGCCGAGCGCGCCGGACATCACCGTCCGCCACCTGGCCACCCGCCCCGACCTGCCGTACGCGGTGGAGGGCCCGTACATCGTCCGGCACGGCCGCCACTACTACCTCTTCGCCTCGTACGACGCGTGCTGCGCCGGCGTGAACTCCACGTACAAGATCAAGGTCGGCAGGTCCACGACGATCACCGGCCCGTACGTGGACAGCACGGGCACGCCGATGCTGGAGGGCGGCGGCGACCTGCTCCTGGAGGGCCACGGCAGGTACGTCGGCACGGGTGGCCAGTCGGTCTTCCGCGACCGGGGCCAGGACTGGCTGGCGTACCACTACTACGACGCCCAGGACGAGGGCACGCCCAAGCTCGGGCTCAACCGGCTGGTCTGGACGAAGAACGGCTGGCCCCGGGTGTCCTGAGAACGCGGAGCCCACGGGACCGGCCCGCGGGTCCCCGAACCCCTCGCAGACGCACCGCACCCCCTCGGAAGGAAAAGATGCGCACCGCCCGCTTCACCCTCGACCCCGCCTTCACCGTCGGCCAGGTCGACCCCCGCCTGTTCGGCTCCTTCGTGGAGCACCTCGGCCGCTGTGTCTACACCGGTATCCACGAGCCCGGCCACGCCACCGCCGACGAGGCGGGCCTGCGGCAGGACGTCCTCGACCTGGTCCGCGAACTCGGCGTGACGGCCATCCGATACCCCGGCGGCAACTTCGTCTCGGGCTACAAGTGGGAGGACTCCGTCGGCCCGGCGGAGAGCCGCCCGCGCCGGCTCGACCTGGCCTGGCACTCGACGGAGACCAACCGGTTCGGCCTCTCCGAGTACATCGCCTTCCTGAAGAAGGTCGGCCCGCAGGCCGAGCCGATGATGGCGGTCAACCTCGGCACCCGCGGTGTGGCCGAGGCCCTCGAACTCCTGGAGTACGCCAACCACCCCTCCGGCACGGCGCTTTCGGACCTGCGCGCCTCCCACGGCGACAAGGATCCCTTCGGCATCCGGCTGTGGTGCCTCGGCAACGAGATGGACGGCCCCTGGCAGACCGGCCACAAGACGGCGCAGGAGTACGGCCGGATCGCCGCCGAGACCGCCCGCGCGATGCGCCAGCAGGACCCCGGCGTGGAACTCGTCGCCTGCGGCAGCTCGGGCCAGTCGATGGAGACGTTCGCCGAGTGGGAGGCGACGGTTCTGCAGGAGACGTACGACCTGGTCGACCACATCTCCCTGCACGCCTACTACGAGCCACTCGACGGCGATGTGGACTCCTTCCTCGCCTCCGCCGTCGACATGGAGTCCTTCATCGAGAACGTGGTCGCCACCTGCGACCACGTCGGCGCCCGCCTGAAGTCGAAGAAGAAGATCAACCTCTCCTTCGACGAGTGGAACGTCTGGTACATGTCCCGCTGGCAGGAGCAGGCGACGACGTTCGCGCAGGACGACTGGCCTGAGGCCCCGCGCCTGCTGGAGGACAGCTACAGCGTCATGGACGCGGTCGTCTTCGGCTCGCTCCTCATCGCCCTGCTGCGGCACGCCGACCGCGTCGCCGTCGCCTGTCTGGCCCAGCTGGTCAACGTCATCGCGCCGATCATGACCGAGCCGGGCGGCGCGGCGTGGCGGCAGACGACGTTCTTCCCGTTCGCTCAGGCGTCCCGGTACGGGCGGGGCGAGGTGCTCGACGTCCGGGTGGACTCACCGACGTACCCGACGCAGAAGTACGGCGAGGCGGACCTGCTGCACGCCACCGCCGTCCGCGCGCAGGACGGTTCGGTGACGGTCTTCGCGGTCAACCGGAGCCGCGGCGAGGCGCTGCCCCTGGAGGTGGCCGTGGCCGGGCTCGGGGTCACGCGGCTGGTCGAGCACAGCGCGCTCGCCGACGCCGACCCGGACGCCCGCAACACGCTGGAGGACCCCGAGCGGGTCGCCCCGCACGCGGTGGACGGTACGGCGGTCACGGACGGGACACTGACGGCGACGCTGGAACCGCTGTCCTGGAACGTGATCAGGCTGGCCTGAACCGGAGGGTGCCGCCTGCCCCCACAATGTCCGTATGAGGATCTCGGCACGGGCGGACTACGCGGTGCGGGCGGTACTGGAACTGGCCGTACGGCAGGGCGGCGGCGACCCGGTGAAGGCGGAGACGATCTCCGCCGCTCAGGGCATCCCGCACAAGTTCCTGGAAGGGATCCTGGGTGACCTCCGGCGCGGCGGCATCGTCGAGAGCCGTCGCGGCGGAGGCGGCGGCTACCGGCTCGCCCGCGACCCCGCGCGGATCACCGTCGCCGACGTGATCCGCGCGGTCGACGGCCCGATCGTCTCCGTGCGCGGCGAACGCCCGACCGGACTGACGTACACGGGCACGGCGCAGCCCCTGCTGCCGCTGTGGATCGCGCTGCGCGCCAACGTCCGCAAGATCCTTGAGGGCGTCACGGTGGCCGACATCGCCGCGGACGCCCTCCCGGCCCCGGTCCGCGACCTGGCGGCGGAACCGGCGGCCTGGGAGAACCCCTGAGGCCTCCGGGCGCTACTGCTTGAGCTGCTCGGGGGTGTAGTAACCGGCCAGAACGTAGCTGTAGTTGGACTTGTCGACGCTCGCCGGCTGGAGCAGGTAGGCGGGCACGTCCTTGACGCCGTTCTTGTAGCCCCTTCTGTTGTTGATCCTCGGCGTCCTGCCCTTGAGCAGGTCGTCGGCCATGTTGGCGGCGACCGTGGCGAGTTCGCGGAGGTCCTTGTAGACGGTCTGCGACTGCTCTCCCGCGATGATCGACTTCACCGAGGCCAGTTCGGCGTCCTGGCCTGTGACGATCGGGAGGTCCTTGCCGTCCGGGCCGTAACCGTATTCCTTGACCGCGGCCAGGACACCCAGGGAGATGCCGTCGTACGGCGAGAGGATCGCGTCGACCGTCTTGCCGTTGTACGACTTGGACAGGATGCGGCTCATACGCTTCTGCGCGGTCGCCCCGTCCCAGCGCAGCGTGGTGACCTTGTCGAGCGAGGTCTCGCCGGACCGCACGACCAGCTGCTTGCTGTCCAGGTACGGCTGGAGCAGGTGCATCGAACCGTCGTAGAAGTACCTGGTGTTGTTGTCGTCGGGAGACCCGGCGAACAGCTCGATGTTGAACGGGCCCTTGCCGTCCTCCAGGCCGAGCTTCTCGATGATGAAGCGGGCCTGCTGGCGGCCGACCTGCTCGTTGTCGAAGGAGACGTAGTAGTCCACGTTCGCGGAGCCGAGGATGAGCCGGTCGTAGGAGATCACCGGGATGTCCGCGTCGGCGGCCTTCTGGAGCACGCCGTTCAGCGACTTGTTGTCGATGGCCGCGATGATCAGCGCGTCCACGCCCTGCTCGATCAGGTCTCCGACCTGAGCGACCTGCGCTTTCGGGTCGTCGTCGCCGTAGACCAGCTTGGTCTTGTACCCCTTGGTCTCCAGGTCCTTGACGACGCTCTTGCCGTCGGTGAGCCAGCGCTCGGATGCGCGGGTCGGCATGGCGATCCCGATGGTGCCGTCCGTTGAGCCGGAGCCGCTCTCGCTGGTCTCGCCGCAGGCGGAGAGGGTGAGGGCGAGGGAGACGGCTCCGGCGATGGTGCCCAGGGCGGCTCTTCGAGTGCGCATGGTGATCGTTCCTTGTTCTTCTCGTCGTTGAGGGGGGTCCCGACGCGCCGGTGTCGTACCAGGGGGATACCGGGCGTGTCGGACTGAACGAAGTGGGGACAGGTGCGGCGGTGCGGCCTGGCATCCGGGTCTCGTCGACGCTCGTGATGCCTGTGCCGGCCCGTGGACCTGTGGGTACGTCGGGCCGGGCCACGGTGTTCCGGCCACGTGAGCGCTGCTTCCGGTGCCCCGGTAAGCGCTTGCCCTCCGTTGTTCGAAATCTCGTCACATGGTCGGAATGATGGCGTGACCTTAGGAGGGAGTGTGAAGAGTGTCAACGGGTCGAACAGGATTGATTACAGAGGGCAGTTGGGGCGAGGGGAGAAAAGGGTTACTCAGGGATACCGGAGTGCCGGAGTGATCAGGGCGGGGTGAATGGCCGAAGTCCGGCCTGGCCGGGCCCGGATGGCCTCCCTACGATGCGAACGCCCCCGAGGCTTCACATCAACTCCATTGATTCTTCACAGAGTTGGTGTGCCGACCCCTCGGGCGCAGCCACCCCCCGACCCAGGGAGAGACCATGACAGGTGGGCTCCTTCTGAGCGGTGCTGTCGCCGCTCTCATCACCTCGGCCATACCCGCGCACAACCCGTCCTCGGGGTTCGTCGACCCGCCCCCGGACAAGATCGTCATCAACATCGCCACGGTGAACGGCTCCGGCTGCCCGGCCGGCACCGCCGCCATCGCCGTCTCCGAGGACAACACCGCCTTCACCGTCACCTACAGCGACTACCTCGCCCAGGCGGGCGGCAACTCCGACCCCACGGCGTTCCGCAAGAACTGCCAGCTCAACCTGGTCGTCCACGTCCCGCAAGGCTTCACGTACGCCATCGCCAGCGCCGACTACCGGGGCTTCGCCCTGCTCCAGCCGGGCGCCAGCGCCGTACAGCGGGCCTCGTACTACTTCCAGGGCTCGTCGAGCACGGTGTACAAGAACCACCCGATCTCCGGCGCCTACAACGACAACTGGCAGGCCACCGACAACACCGACTGGGCGCAGCTCGTGTGGGCGCCCTGCGGAGTCCAGCGCAACTTCAACATCAACACCGAGCTACGGGTCAACGCGGGCAGCTCCGCACCGGGCCGGGTCAGCTTCATGACCATGGACTCGACCGACGGCGACATCAGCACGGTGTACCACATGGCCTGGAAGGAGTGTCCGGGCAAGTAGAAGGCAGGGGCCGCCCGCGCACCTCGCGGGCGGCCCCGCGGTCACGCCCCCGCGCGCGCGACGAACTGGGCCCAGGCGGCCGGGAGGTGCTGGACCGTGACCCGCCGCCGGGAAAGACGGTGCGCGCGGAGGTGGACGTACCCGGCTGGCCAGGGATCGCGCGAAGAGTTGGTGCCTGACCGTCAGCGGGCAGCTTCCCGGATGCTGTCGATGATGCGGGTCCAGTTGTCCCGGCCGTGTCCGTTCTCGATCGCGCGCCGGTAGTGGGCCTGCACGGCGAGGGGGAGCGCGAGGTCGAGACCGATCGCCGTGCTGGTCTCGACGATGTGGTCGGCGGTCGCACCCATCATGGCGACCGTGCTGAGGTCGCCGGGGTGCTCTCCGGCGTCCAGCGCGGCGCCGGGGGTCTCTTCGCCCGCCCTCAGCATGGCGCCGATCGAGTCGGCGGAGGAGAGCAGCTCCGGCAGCGCTTCCGCGGCCTTCATCCCTGTGGTGCCGAGCATCGCGGTGGCGTGCATGAGCGCGGACAGGGTGGTGAGGAACACCGTGAGCTGGGCCTGGTACATCAGCTGGGCGAGGCCGGGATCCTGGCCCAGGTGCCTGGGGGTGCCGAGCGGCGCCAGCGTCGCCCGGTGCCTCTCCATCACCTCGTGGGGACCGCTGTAGTAGATGTGGGCCGCCTCGGTGCCGACCATCGGGGCGGGGGCCATGACACCGCCGGTGAGGAAGGCGGCGTCGTGGCCGGCCGCCCAGGTCGCCGCCTCACGGGTGCGTTCGGGGGTGTCGGAGCTGAGGTTGACCAGCGTCCGGCCGGCGAGTGAGGCGGTGGCGCCGTCGAGGATGTCGTACATCGCCCGGTAGTCGGTGAGGCTGAGGATCACGAGATCACTCGCTTCGACCGCCTCGGCGGGAGTCGCCGCGAGCGTCGCTCCGTCGGCGACGAGGCCGTCGGCCCGGCCCGCGGTGCGGTTCCAGACGGTGACCGGGTGGCCGGCGGTGAGGAGGGTGCGGGTCATCGCCTGGCCCATCGGGCCGAGACCGATCACGGTGACGGGGCTGTTCTGCCTGGTGGTGTGGTTCTGTCGTTCGTTCACCCGTTCATGCTCGATCAAGGCCGCTAACCTCGGAAGTACCTACTATTTTCTGCGGTACTTACCTTTTCGTAAGGGGGATCGGTGAGGGCGAAGTCGCCGAGAAGCGGGCCCTACATCTGCGGCATCGACGCGGGGCTCGATGTGGTCAGCGGCAAGTGGAAGGGGCTGATCCTGTGGGAGCTCGACACCCATTCCGTGCGTCGTTTCGCGGAGTTGCGCCGGGCTCTGTCCGGAGTGAGCGAGAAGATGCTGACCCAGCATCTGCGTGAGATGGAGGCGGACGGACTGGTGCACCGGAAGGTCTACGCCGAGGTGCCCCCACGGGTGGAGTACTCCCTGACCGAGCACGGACACACGCTCAACGAGGCGCTCGGCCCGCTCGGCGCCTGGGGAAATGACCGCTTGCGTCGCGAGGGCCTCGAAGTGACACCGGCGGAGATCCCGCAAGGGTAGGGGCGCACGGAGAGCCGGCGCCTGGCCGGCGGCCCCTCGGTGGCTCACCGGGTGCTGACGCGGGCCCCCTGACGCCGGAGCGCGCCGAGGACAACGCGTGGGTGGGTGAGCGCGGCCGGTCCGTCGACGAGCCCGGCGACGCGCATCAGCGCGTCCGTGACGGCGGGGTCCCGGGCGGCCGCGCGGTGCAGCCGGGTCACGTACGCGTTTCCCACGCGGGCGGTGAGTGGGCGAGGACCCTTCGCCCCGGCGTATTTGAGATCGCTTGTCGTGGAGAGGAACCACGGCCTGTCGACGATCCGCCCGACATCCCGCATGAAGGGCACGCTGCTCGGGGTGCCCCGTGCCAGATGTGCGCGCAGCGCCATCACCTCCATGGCCGCGACGGTCATGCCCTGGCTGTAGTTCGGGTTGAGACTGCACACCGCGTCGCCGAGCACGAGCAGTCGCTCGGGGAGGCGGGAGAGACGTTCGTAGTACCGGCGCACGCTCGCCGGGAAACGGATGGAAACCGGTTCCGTGAGCGGCTCGGCGTCGCGGATCCGGTCGTAGATGTCGGTGATGGGCAGGGACCTGGCGAAGGCGAGGAATCCGTCGGGATCGGTCGGCGCGTGGTCCCCGTGCATACCGGTCAGCGACAGGATGCACGTGTCGCGGTCGACCTGGCCGAAGAACCCGCCCCTCGGAGACTCGCGCGAGGCGATCGAGTTGATGAACTGCGTGCCGTCGAGCATCTCCGGGCGGCTGCGGTAGAGCCGCGTCGTGTAGGCCAGGCCGATCGTCATCCGCTGCTCGGCGGGCCGCTCGTACCCCAACTCCTCCAGCCACACCGGCGTGCGCGATCCGCGGCCGGTGGCGTCGACGAGTAGATCGGCGTACAGCTCGAACGCGTCCTCGGCGTCGCCTGCCGCCGCCGTCGGACGCAGCCGGACCCCGGTCACCCGTCCGCCGTCCGGTGTGGACAGGAGGCCGAGCAGTTCGGTCCGTTCGAGGAAGGTGACGTTGGGCAGTGCGGCCACCTTGGCGCGGAAGTACTCCTCGAGCACGGGGCGCCGTGCCGTCACGGACGACAGGCCGGTCCGCTTGGGCCGGAACCGCCGGGCGTTGAAGTACCAGCGCTGCTCGCCCAGGTCACCCACCGGAAGTTCCGCGAGCCGCATGTCGTCGAGCAGAGTGGGAAACAGTTCCTCCAGGATCTGGCAGCCGCGGGCGTGCAGCCCGTGGGCATGACCGCCCTGCGGAGTGCCGCGCCGCGGATCGCTCACGTTGATCACCTGATCGCGGTCCACGACGACGACTTCCCGGTAGACCTCCGAGAGCACCCTGGCCGCGAACGTCCCGGCGATGCTCCCTCCGAGCACCACGGCCCGGTCACCGAGGGGTTGGCGTGTCATGGCGTGATCTCCGCGAGCCCAGCGCTCCCAGGGGATCCCGCGAGAAGCGCGGTAGCGAGGCCGGCGAACCCGAGATCGATGGAGATCAACACCAGGAAGCGTGCCTTGCGCAACTCGCCCCGGTGCATCCCGTAGTACAGCTGGGCGAGTTGCAGCGCGGCCACCGGCGCACCGACCACCAGGAGAGCCTGGCTCAGCCGTGTGGTGGTGAACAGCAGCACGAGGAGCACCGCATGGGCCGCGACCAGCAGATGGACGACCACGGAGAACCACGGGGGCCGCAGGATGACGGCCAGGGTGCGGCGAAGGACGGCGGCGTCTCCCGCCCGGTCGGAGGCGTTTCCGTACGACACGACGAGCAGCAGCCACAGCCCGACCAGCGCACCCACGAGGAGCGCCTCGCGACTGACCCGTCCGGCGACGAACCAGTAGGGCGCGACCACGGTGTAGGCGCCGGTGAAGAAGATCGTCGTCTCCAGCCCCAGCGGGCGGTAACTCAGCTTGAGGCCGCACGAGTACTGGACGGCGAGGACCGGCACACCGAGCGCGACGACCAGGGCCGGCCCAGGCACCCGCCACTCCAGAAAGCCGGCAGAAAGCGCGATCGCGAGCATTCCGGCGACCCACGTGACAACGGCGAACCGAACCGCCTCCGAAACGGTCAGCGCACCGGTCAGCAGAGGCTTCCGCACCCTCGTCACCGGTGGCCGGCCCGCGTAGTTCTGGACGTCACTGCCGTTCAGGAAACCGCTGACGTCGTCGGCGGCCGACGCGCTCCACTGGATGGCCAGCGTCCCGGCCAGCATGAGGACCAGGGTGAGCGACGTACGGCCGCCGCTCACGAGACCGTCCGCCCGCAGGAGCAGCACGCCCAGCGCCCAGCCGTAGACGTAGTGGTACATCCGGGCCTTGCCGAGCCTGAGGTAACTGACGGCTTTCGGCCGCGGCCTGGGCGGGGCGTCAGCCGGTGCCGGTGCCTGAGTGACGGTCACGCGGCGACCTCGAGCAGCTGGAACGTGACCGGGACATCGCCGGCCCGGCGGATCGTCCGTTCCCGTTCGGTGATCCGGGCACCGGACTCGGCGGCCAGCGAGTGCAGCCGCTCGGCGTCACCGAGACTGTTGAACCCCAGGAACAGCCGGCCGGACGGGGTCAGCCGCGTCAGCCCGTCGCGCAGATACCGGTCGTGCGTCGCGTAACTCCGGTCGAAGATGGCGTACTGCATGGGACGCGTGTAGACGAACTCCTCGGGCGCGTGGATGACGTTGGAGTTCCAGAACACGACGTCGAACCGCTCCCCGGGCGCGAGGGCGTCGTACAGGTCGCTGTGCAGCACCCGCACCCGGTCGGCCACGCCGTGGCGCACCGCGTTCAGTGCCGTGTTGCGCACGGCCTCGGGATTGATGTCCAGCGCGGTGACCCGCGCGCACCCGGCCAGCGCAGCCATCACCGCCGTGACCCCCGCGCCGCAACCCACCTCCAGAAAGCTTCCGCTCACGGGGAAGGGCAGCCACCCGGTGAACAGTTCGGTGGAATCGGTGTGGACCGGAGCGAAGACCCGCGGAACGAGATCCCACCGCAACCCCAGCATGTCGAACTCCCGCGCCTCCCGCCCGCCGTCGTGCCGCTCCACCAGCCGCAGCCCGACGTCGAAGAGAGCTTCACCGTCAGGAGGAGGAGCGGGGGAATCAACGAGCGACGACGCATGGGGAATTGCCATGGAGGTTTCCTTAGGGAACGAGGAGGGTTCGGCGGTCTCACGTCTGCCACGCCGCACGCCGACGACGGGCGTGTACCGCATCGTCGTGGCCACGCGGGGCTCAACGATCTTGACCGGTCCGGGTTACCCACAGAATGTGCGGCAACCTTCACGTCGGCGGACCACGGCCGGCGACGAGGATCAGCGGTCCCGCCGTTCCGCCGGAGCGGTTGCTGCCGCCGAGCCCCCGACAAGCCGGGCCCTGTGCAGATCCCGGCCGGAGACGCGCCGTCGCCCCGGCGGATCGCCGGCCTGTATTCGCGGATCAGCGTCCGCCGAGGGCCCTCCGGCCCCCCGGCGCCCGGTGCGGAGGTCAGCGATCGACGCCCAGGGTGAGGGTTCCCGTGTAGCCCGTGGACGCCGTGCCGCTGAGGGTGAGGAGGCCCGAGGTGGCGCCGCCCTCGTCGTAGATGGAGTCCTGGGCGAGGGTGGTGCGGGTGACCGAGTTCGTCGAGTACGGGGTGACCCGGGCGACCGCGTCCGTGACCTTCTCGTCGAAGAACAGCTGGCCGGTGTGG
>NZ_MUBA01000033.1 GCF_002154575.1 Streptomyces bobili | reverse complement strand
GCCCCGATGTCCCGCCCGTTGCTGACTACCCTGGATCCATGGACTATGTCTCCGCGCTGCTGCCCCCCGTCGTCATGGCCGTCTTCTTCATCGGCCTGATCAGGGTGATCGTGAAGACCCAGGGCGGCAGCAACAAGGCCAAGGAGGACACGGCCGTCGACGCCGCCCTCGCGCGCGCGGACGGCACCCGCGCAGCGAACACCGAGGCCTGACCCCTCAGGTCCCACGCGCGTCCCTCGGGGCGTACGGCTCCCGCTCCCGGGCGCTGTACGCCCCTTTTGTTCGTATTTGCGGGAGAATCTGCACGTCCGGCACGCGATCAGCGTGATCTCCCACTATTGTTCTGAGTTGTGCCTCGCCCATTGGGAGAACTCGAAGACGCGGTCATGACGCGGGTGTGGAAGTGGAACCGCCCGGTCACCGTTCGAGAAGTCCTGGAAGACCTTCAGCAGGAACGGTCCATCGCCTACACCACGGTGATGACCGTTTTGGACAATCTTCATCAGAAGGGCTGGGTGCGCCGTGAGGCGGAAGGCCGGGCCTATCGATATGAGGCGGTCTCCACACGCGCCGCCTACGCCGCCGCCCTGATGAACGAGGCCTGGACGCAGAGCGACAACCCCGCCGCTGCTCTCGTCGCCTTCTTCGGGATGATGAGCGACGAACAGCGCCATGCCCTGCGCGATGCGGTACGCATCGTCCAGGGACCCGAAACTTCCGAACGTCCGGAAGCGGAGAGTCCACGGGAGAACCCCGGGTCGGCGACGGAGACCGACGGGCGATAGCGTCCGCTCATGTCAGCACAGAGCCCTGAAGTCAGCGCTAAAGCCATCACCGTCCGCCGGGCCCGGACCAGCGATGTTCCCGCCGTACGCCGTCTCCTTGACGCGTACGTCCGTGGCGGCATCCTGCTCGACAAAGCGACGGTGACTCTTTACGAGGACATCCAGGAGTTCTGGGTCGCCGAACGCGACGACAACGCCGAGGTCGTCGGCTGCGGTGCCCTCCACGTGATGTGGGAGGACCTCGCGGAAGTCCGTACGCTCGCGGTGAAGCCCGGTCTGAAGGGCGCCGGCGTCGGTCACCAGTTGTTGGAGAAGTTGGTGCAGACTGCCCGCTGGCTCGGGGTTCGACGGGTTTTCTGTCTGACCTTCGAAGTCGACTTCTTCGGCAAGCACGGCTTCGTGGAGATCGGCGAGACACCCGTGGACACCGATGTCTACGCAGAGCTGCTCCGTTCCTATGACGAGGGCGTCGCGGAGTTCCTCGGTCTCGAACGAGTGAAACCGAACACCTTGGGCAACAGCCGGATGCTTCTGCATCTGTGATCGTCGAGTCCCATTACGGTCGAGTCGCCTTGCCCAGGTGCCCTATGTCCGAAACGCGCACGTTTCCGTGCGGTGTACGGGAAGCCGGTCTCTCCCGAGGGTTTGTGTTTTCTCAGCAAAAGCGGTTTGCTTTCCGACGTACTGCAGTACTGCATATAACAGGGGACGGCGAAACGGCGGAACGCCGTAGACCCCCGGCCCTCAGGTTATCGATGAAAGGAAATCCGGTGGCACAGAAGGTTCAGGTCCTTCTTGTCGACGACCTCGACGGCGGCGAGGCCGACGAGACCGTCACGTTCGCGCTTGACGGCAAGACATACGAGATCGATCTCACGACTGCCAATGCGGACAAGCTGCGCAGCCTTCTCGACCCCTATGTGAAGGGTGGCCGGCGTACCGGAGGCCGCGCTTCGGGCGGACGCGGAAAGGCCCGCGCCGCTGTCGGTGGCAGCCAGGACACCGCGCAGATCCGCGCCTGGGCCAAGGAGAACGGTTACGAGGTCAACGACCGTGGCCGTGTTCCCGCGACCATTCGCGAGGCCTATGAGAAGGCCAACGGCTGAGCGCAGGCACGCCACAGCCGGACACGGTGACAGTGCGTCGCCAGCGTGTCCACCAGCCGCACCAGGTCGGGGGCGCCCCCAACGCCCCCCAGGGCCGACATCGTCGGCAGCGAGGCCTCGATCTCGCACCCTCCCACGGGGGGCCGCACCCACACGGCGGCCCCCTGCACCGCTGTCCCGGCACGTACCCGGCCGCCCGGCGGCAGAGGCGCCTCGACGGCCCCGCCCACGCCGGTCGCGGCCAGATCCAGCGCCAGCGCGTCCCACTCCAGCCACCGCAGGATCCCCGGCAGCTCCTCCGCGCTCCCCGCCGCCACCAGCAGCCGCATCCGGTCGCCCCGCACGGCCACCGGAGAGCCCGGCGCCAGATGCCGCAGCGCCGCGCGACCCGCCTCGGCCGGCACGTCCAGCACGTCGAAGCGCACACCCACCCGAAGCCGCAGGGGATCTCCGGGCACCGTCGGCCACCCCAGTTCGTTCTCGTACCAGCCGCGGAGGCTCTCGGCCGGACGGTCCGGATCGAGCGGCCTGCGGGGAAAGGGGACCGGGGATGTCGCGGAGGCGGCCTCAGGGACGGCCGGGGGGACGACCGGGAACGCGGCCGAGGGCACGGAGCCAACCATGCCGAGTGCAACAGTCCGGAAGGCCCCCGAGTTACGCTGAGTGCGTCACCGAGTGCACACGGTGGCGGAAAGGGGGGCGTGCGGGGGTGCCGGGAGGCGCAAGGTTGTTCGCCCGTAGCGGAGGGATCGGGTGCTCACGGCATGGAGTGTCAGTCCCAGCGGGTAAGACATCCCTAGTGGGAGGGGGCGACACGCAGGAAACGGCGGTCTCACGTTCGCCATCGGCGTACTGGCGACAGGGGTAACTGTCTGGCCTGCGGGAACATCGTCTCGCACCATCGGGTTGGAGCAGATGTCGGCGTTCGGGGTCAGGAGGCCATCGACGGTGTCGGCAGTTGGAATGAGCGGTCCCCGCTTGCGGGACTAAGCTGCGGAAGGACAGGGAGGGGAAGTTCCCCCCACTGCCTGACCGCTCTGAGGAGCGATTAACGATGTTCGAGAGGTTCACCGACCGCGCGCGGCGGGTTGTCGTCCTGGCTCAGGAAGAAGCCCGGATGCTCAACCACAACTACATCGGCACCGAGCACATCCTCCTGGGCCTGATCCACGAGGGTGAGGGTGTCGCCGCCAAGGCCCTTGAGAGCCTCGGGATTTCGCTCGAGGCGGTCCGCCAGCAGGTGGAGGAGATCATCGGGCAGGGGCAGCAGGCCCCGTCCGGGCACATCCCCTTCACCCCCCGTGCCAAGAAGGTCCTGGAGCTGTCGCTCCGCGAGGCCCTTCAGCTCGGCCACAACTACATCGGCACGGAGCACATCCTGCTCGGCCTGATCCGCGAGGGCGAGGGCGTCGCCGCCCAGGTCCTGGTCAAGCTGGGCGCAGATCTCAACCGTGTGCGGCAGCAGGTGATCCAGCTGCTCTCCGGTTACCAGGGCAAGGAGACCGCCGGCGCCAGTGGCGGTCCTGCCGAGGGCACCCCCTCGACGTCCCTGGTCCTCGACCAGTTCGGCCGGAACCTCACCCAGGCCGCTCGTGAGTCCAAGCTCGACCCGGTCATCGGGCGCGAGAAGGAGATCGAGCGGGTCATGCAGGTGCTGTCCCGCCGTACCAAGAACAACCCGGTCCTGATCGGTGAGCCCGGCGTCGGCAAGACCGCCGTCGTCGAGGGCCTCGCCCAGGCCATCGTCAAGGGCGAGGTGCCCGAGACCCTCAAGGACAAGCACCTCTACACCCTGGACCTCGGCGCGCTGGTCGCCGGCTCCCGCTACCGCGGTGACTTCGAGGAGCGCCTGAAGAAGGTCCTCAAGGAGATCCGCACCCGCGGCGACATCATCCTGTTCATCGACGAGCTGCACACGCTCGTCGGTGCGGGTGCCGCCGAGGGCGCCATCGACGCCGCCTCCATCCTGAAGCCGATGCTGGCCCGCGGTGAGCTGCAGACCATCGGTGCGACCACGCTGGACGAGTACCGCAAGCACCTGGAGAAGGACGCGGCCCTGGAGCGCCGCTTCCAGCCCATCCAGGTCGCGGAGCCGTCGCTGCCGCACACCATCGAGATCCTCAAGGGTCTGCGCGACCGGTACGAGGCGCACCACCGTGTCTCCATCACGGACGAGGCGCTGGTCCAGGCCGCCACCCTGGCCGACCGGTACATCTCGGACCGCTTCCTGCCCGACAAGGCGATCGACCTGATCGACGAGGCCGGTTCCCGGATGCGCATCCGCCGGATGACCGCGCCGCCGGACCTGCGTGAGTTCGACGAGAAGATCGCCGGCGTCCGCCGCGACAAGGAGTCCGCGATCGACTCGCAGGACTTCGAGAAGGCCGCCTCCCTCCGCGACAAGGAGAAGCAGCTCCTGGCTGCCAAGGCCAAGCGGGAGAAGGAGTGGAAGGCCGGCGACATGGACGTCGTCGCCGAGGTCGACGGCGAGCTGATCGCCGAGGTCCTCGCGACGGCCACCGGCATCCCGGTCTTCAAGCTGACCGAGGAGGAGTCCTCGCGTCTGCTGCGCATGGAGGACGAGCTCCACAAGCGGGTCATCGGCCAGAAGGACGCCGTCAAGGCGCTCTCGAAGGCGATCCGTCGTACGCGTGCCGGCCTCAAGGACCCGAAGCGTCCCGGTGGCTCGTTCATCTTCGCCGGCCCGTCCGGTGTCGGTAAGACCGAGCTGTCCAAGGCGCTCGCCGAGTTCCTCTTCGGTGACGAGGACGCGCTGATCTCCCTCGACATGTCGGAGTTCAGCGAGAAGCACACGGTGTCGCGTCTCTTCGGTTCCCCGCCCGGATACGTGGGTTACGAAGAGGGTGGCCAGCTCACCGAGAAGGTCCGCCGCAAGCCGTTCTCCGTCGTCCTCTTCGACGAGGTGGAGAAGGCCCACCCGGACATCTTCAACTCGCTGCTGCAGATCCTGGAGGACGGTCGCCTGACCGACTCCCAGGGCCGGGTCGTGGACTTCAAGAACACGGTCATCATCATGACGACCAACCTCGGCACGCGGGACATCTCGAAGGGCTTCAACCTCGGCTTCGCCGCCGCGGGTGACACGAAGTCCAACTACGAGCGCATGAAGAACAAGGTCTCGGACGAGCTGAAGCAGCACTTCCGGCCCGAGTTCCTCAACCGTGTCGACGACGTCGTCGTCTTCCCGCAGCTGACCCAGGCGGACATCCTCCAGATCGTCGACCTGATGGTCGGCAAGGTGGACGAGCGCCTCAAGGACCGGGACATGGGCATCGAGCTCTCGCAGACCGCGAAGGAGCTGCTGTCCAAGAAGGGTTACGACCCGGTGCTGGGTGCGCGTCCGCTGCGTCGCACCATCCAGCGCGAGATCGAGGACACGCTCTCGGAGAAGATCCTCTTCGGCGAGCTGCGCCCCGGTCACATCGTGGTCGTGGACACCGAGGGCGAGGGCGAGGCCAAGACCTTCACCTTCCGGGGTGAGGAGAAGGCGGCCCTGCCGGACGTCCCGCCGATCGAGCAGGCGGCCGGCGGTGCCGGTCCGAACCTGAGCAAGGACGCCTGACCCTTCGGGGGCTGAGCAGAAGCACAAAGGGGCCGCCCCGGGACATGAGTCCCGGGGCGGCCCTTTCTGCTGCGCTCGTCAGGACAGCTGCCCGTCGTAGTCCGGCAGCTTGAAGGTCTTCTCGGCGTGGCCGCCCGACAGGTCGGTGGCGCTGTTGCCGATGTTCCCGATGATCGTGTAGCCCTTGGACTCGATGTTCACGCGCTGGGCGGTCTTGTAGGCGGCGACGTCCTTGAAGAGGTCGAACAGGCCGCGCACGTAGAGGCCGGAGACCTTGTAGCCGACGTACTTGAGGTTGTAGTCGGTCACGCCCGAGATGATGCCGGGACGTGCCGTGACGAAGAAGAGGGAGACGCCGCGCTCCTGGGCGTACTTGGCGACGTCGAGGACCGGCTTGTTGGCCGGCTGCGGGTAGCTGAAGCCGAAGTCCGTCTCCAGGGTGGTGTTGTCGATGTCCAGGACCAGTGCCTGCTTCTCACCCGGCTTCACGGCGGCGATGCGCTGCTTCAGATAGGGCAGGGCCTGGTTCATCACGGTCAGGCAGTCCGCCTGCCAGGTGGTGTAGTCGACGTCCTCCGCGGCGGCGGCGGTGGTGACGGCGGTGATGGTGCCGGTGGCCGTCGCGGCCTCGGCGCCGGCCGGGACGGCCATCGCGGTGATGGCGGCAGTCGCCACGGCGGTCATGCCTATACGGCGCGTCCAGGTGCCTCTGGTCATGGTGTGGGGGTCCTCTCGCGTCCAAGCGCTGCGGGTGTCGTGGGCATGCTCATCGGTGGGGATGGCCTGAGGGGAACCAGCGGGTTACTGGACGGTAGATGGCCATGAGAGCCCGGTCACACCCCCGTGCACGCTTCGTGACGCGGGTCACAAGTGTCTGCGGCGTCAGGCAAGTAGCCGCCGTCACATTCCGAAGTGCCTTACGCAGGGCGGCCGGTGACATGGCGCACAGGAGTTACGTCACGTACTAGGCGGAATAGTGGCGAGGGCGATTCGGGCGAAAGGGGCGTAAGCGTCAGAACCCTTCCGGGCGGCAGGCCTCCCGCGTGGACCGGGGGCGAACGCGGCCGATGGGGCGGACTGTCAAGAAGTGTGCCGTTTTGGGACGGACTACTAGGTTCCGTCGTACATCACACGTTTGGGGCAATGCGGGCCGCCGGGTTACCAAGGGATGGCCATCCGGCGGACGTCCCGTACGTCGGGTGGTTCTCTCTGTCCCCGGCCCCATGAGGTTTCGATGTTCCAGCGCGTCCCGTTCCGTTCTTCCCGTACGTCCCAGCTCCGCACCCGCGTGGCCGTCGGCGCCGCCGCTCTCGGCGCCACGGTCGTGCTGGGGTCCGGAGTGGCGTCCGCTGTCGCGCCCCAGGCTCAGACGGCGGCACCCACGGCCGCGACCGCCGTGTCGGTCGCCAAGAAGGCCAAGGCGGCCTCCTGGGTGGACCCGGTGAAGAAGTACAAGCTGACCGCCAGCTTCGCCCAGGCCGGCAACATGTGGAACTCCACCCACAGCGGCCAGGACTACGCCGTGGCGACCGGCACCAAGGTTCTCGCCGCCCACGGCGGCAAGGTCGTCAAGGCCGGCGGCAACGGCGCCGGTGACGGCCCCGCCTACGGCAACGCCGTCGTCATCAAGCACGCCAACGGCGTGTACTCCCAGTACGCGCACCTCTCGAAGATCAACGTGAAGATCGGCCAGATCGTCAAGACCGGCCAGCGCATAGCCCTCTCCGGCAGCACCGGAAACTCCAGCGGCCCGCACCTGCACTTCGAGATCCGGACCACCGCCAACTACGGTTCGGCGATCGACCCGGTGAAGTTCCTGCGTGGCAAGGGTGTGACCGTCTGACGACGGTGATCCACGCCGGCCGTCAGGACGACGGCCGCGAGCCCTGATGGGCCTGGGTGATCAGATCGATGGCGACCTCGAGGACAGCTTCGCGCTTGTCCTCGGGGTCGCCTTCGAGGTCGTGCAGGAAGAACATGCCGGCGTGCAGGGTGAAGATGGCGCTGACGCAGCGGACCTGGTCGGCCAGCGGGGCGTCCGGGTCGATGACGATGTCGCGCAGCCCGCGCATACGGTCCTTGAAGGACTCGCCGACCTGCAGCTCGCGGACCGTCGCCTGGTTCTCCTGCATGAACCGGAAGAACGGGGACGCCTCGCTGAGCGCGCGGCTGTAGCGCCGCAGGAGTTCCTGCTTGGTGTCCAGGGTGGGCGGCTGGCTCCGGCCCCACTCGATCAGGTCCTCGATCGGCTTCGTCAGATCCGTGAAGATGCTGACGATGATCTCTTCCTTGGTCTTGAAGTGGTAGTACAGGGCCGCCTTGGTGACATCCAGGTGCTCCGCGATCTCACGGAGCGAGGTCTTCTCGTAACCCTGCTCGGCGAAGAGGTCGAGGGCTACGTCCTGGATGCGCTGGCGGGTGTTGCCGCGGCGTCGCTGCTTGGTGCCGTCCATGGTGACGTCCATCCTCGTACTCCTCGCGTCGCCGCGAAAGCGGGTGCTGAAGGTAAGAACGCTTACCTTCTGCCCGGTTGGAACTTACTTGACGCCCGGCTAGTTGCGGGTCTACTTTCCCAGTGTAGTGAACTAGCCGGGCGGCAAGTAAGCGGCGGCCCTGGGGGAGTGGGGAACGATGGCGGACACACGAACCGTTGAGCCGGACACCGGCACACAGGACAAGAAACAGCAGAGCGTGCGGGTCGTGATCCTCGCGCTGATGATCACGATGATGCTTGCGATGCTCGACAACATGATCGTGGGCACCGCGATGCCGACGATCGTCGGCGACCTCGGCGGCCTGGAACACCTGTCATGGGTGGTGACCTCGTACACCCTCGCCACCGCCGCCTCCACCCCGATCTGGGGCAAGCTCGGCGACATGTACGGGCGCAAGGGCGCCTTCCTCACCTCGATCGTCATCTTCCTGGTCGGCTCGGTGCTGAGCGGCATGGCCCAGGACATGGGGCAGCTGATCGGCTTCCGTGCCGTGCAGGGGCTCGGCGCCGGCGGTCTGATGGTCGGCGTCATGGCGATCATCGGCGACCTCGTCCCGCCGCGCGAGCGCGGCAAGTACCAGGGCATGATGGCCGGCGTCATGGCGATCGCCATGATCGGCGGACCGCTGGTCGGCGGCACCATCACCGACCACTGGGGCTGGCGCTGGGCCTTCTACATCAACCTGCCGCTCGGCGTGGTGGCCCTCGGCCTCATCACCGCCGTCCTGCACCTGCCGAAGAAGCGGTCCCAGGCGCGCATCGACTATCTGGGTGCCGGACTGCTCACCATCGGCATCACCTCCATCGTGCTGGTCACCACCTGGGGCGGCACGGAGTACGCCTGGTCCTCCGCGCGGATCATGGAGCTGATCGGCATCGGTGTCGCCACGCTCGTCGGGTTCGTGTTCTGGCAGACCAGGGCCGTCGAGCCGATCCTGCCGCTGCACATCTTCCGCAGCCGCAACTTCACGCTGATGGCCGTCATCGGTTTCATCACCGGCTTCGTGATGTTCGGCGCCACCCTGTTCCTGCCGCTGTACCAGCAGTCGGTGCAGGGCGCCTCGGCGACCAACTCCGGCCTGCTGCTCCTGCCGATGCTCGGCGCGATGCTCGTGACCTCGATGGTCGCGGGCCGGATCACGACCAGCAGCGGCCGCTACAAGATCTTCCCGGTCGTGGGCAGCGCGCTGATGATCGTCGGGCTGTACCTGCTGTCCACGATGGACACCGGCACCTCCCGGTTCACCTCGGGTGTGTTCATGGCGGTCGTCGGCCTCGGCATGGGCTGTCTGATGCAGATCACCATGCTGGTCGCGCAGAACAGCGTCGAGATGAAGGACATGGGCGTCGCGTCCTCCTCGGCCACCCTCTTCCGTACGCTCGGGTCCTCCTTCGGTGTCGCGATCATGGGCGCGCTGTTCAACAGCCGGGTCCAGGACGCCATGTCCGAACGGGCCGGGGCGCTGGGCTCCAAGATCACCGAGCAGTCCGCGCAACTGGACGCCGCCAGCCTCGCCAAGCTTCCGGCCCCGGCGCGGGAGGCATACCAGTTCGCGGTGTCCGACGGCACGCACGCGGCCTTCGTCCTCGGAGCCCTCGTGGCCGTGGTCGCGCTGGTGGCGGCCGTGTTCGTCAAGGAGGTTCCCCTCCGCGGAGCGGAACCGAAGACGGAGGGCGCCCCGGACGAGCCCGCCAACCCGAAGACGCCGGTGGTCGAGCCCGTCTGATCCCCTGGAAGCTACTGCCGCTGCCCGCTGAGGGCGATGGTTCCCCCTCGTCGGCGTATGAGCTGTTGCCCTAGGAGTGGTACGAGCTGCACGCGAGGCCCCCCGGCCGGTGTCCGCCCCGGGGGGCCTCTGGCATGGGACCAGGAGCCGCCGGCCCCATGGCCGTACACGCCTTCCACACGGCCGGTCCCGTCGCTCCTGCCGCGGCAACTCTTGCCCTACGGCAGCATCGGATAGCTTCCCGTGTTCGTCGGGGCGTGCTCCGGCAGCCAGAGGACGGCTACGGCGCCCTCGGCCGGTATGTGTTCCGGCGCCCCCGCGAGCCGTACGTTGCGGAAGGTCAGCCGGGCGCCAAGGACGCGGGCCTGTCCTGCCGCGATGGTGAGGCCGAGGCCGTGGCCGCGGCCCGCCCGGTCGCTGCTGCCGGTGCGGAAGCGGCTCGGGCCCTCCGCGAGGAGATCCTGGGGGAAGCCGGGGCCGTGGTCACGGACCCGGATGACCCGGCCCTCGACGGTGACCTGGATCGGGGGCTTGCCGTGCCGGCCGGCGTTGGTGAGCAGGTTCAGCAGGACGCGCTCCAGGCGCCGTGGGTCGGTGGTGACCATCGACTCGTGTACCACCCGCACCTCGACCTCCGGGTCCTTGGCCGCCACCCGCCGGGTGACGAACTCGCCCAGCAGGATGTCCTGCAACTCCGCACGCTCGGAGGCGCCGTCGAGGCGGGCCACCTCCAGGACGTCCTCGACGAGCGTGCGCATGGCCCTGGCCCGGTCCATGACCAGTTCGGTGGGCCGGCCCGGCGGCAGCAGTTCGGCGGCCGTCAGCAACCCGGTCACGGGTGTGCGCAGCTCGTGCGCGATGTCGGCGGTCACCCGGCGCTCGGCCTCCAGTCGCTGCTGGAGCGCGTCCGCCATGGCGTCCACGGCCGAGGCGAGGTCGTCGGTCTCGTCCTGGACGACCCCGCCGATGGCGTCCCGCACCCGTACGTCTGTCTCGCCCCTGGCGACCTGGTTCGCCGCGGCCGCCGCTTTGCGCAGCCGGCGTGAGAACTGCCCGCCGATCAGCACTCCCAGCGCGCTGCCGCCGAGGACGACCGCGATGGAGCCGATCACCAGGGCCTGGTCGAGGTCGTTGAGGATGTCGGTGCTGCGGTCGGTGAAGCCGGTGTGCAGGGAGAGAACGTGCCCGTCCCTCACGGGCACGGCCGCCCAGATGTCCGGCGCCCCGCCGCCGTGGTCAGAGACGAACGTGGCCCGGCGGCCCTTCTCGACCTTGGACCTCAGCTCCGAGGGCAGTTCGTGGTCGTCGATCTTGATGTTGGGGAAGTTGGGGCGCCCGGACAGCTCGTAGTTGCGCTGGGCAATCCGGACCCGCTCGTCGGCCAGGTCGCGGGCGTTGTCCAGCATGGACACCCGCGCGGCGTTGTGGACGACGAGGCTGAGCACGATCGCCACGAGTGCGCCGACCAGCGCGATGGCCGCGCTGAGCTTCCACCGCAGGCCGGTGCGGATGCCCACGCGCTCCACGCGGGCCGGAACCAGGTGCCGCAACATCCCCCGCATACCCCTGTCCGCTCAGGCCTTCAGTTTGTAGCCGAAGCCGCGGACCGTCTCGATCCGGTCCTGGCCGATCTTCGTCCGCAGTCGCTGCACATGGACATCGACGACGCGGGTGTCACCACCCCAGCCGTAGTCCCACACCCGCTCGAGCAGCTTGTCCCGCGAGAGCACCGTGCCCGGGGCGGAGGAGAACTCCAGCAGCAGGCGCATCTCGGTCGGCGTGAGCGCGACCGGCTGCCCGGCCCGGCGTACCTCCATGCCCTCGGTGTCGATCTCCAGGTCGCCGAAGGCGAGCACACCCCCGGTGGCGGAGGAGTCCGCCTCCCCACGGTCGGGCCCGCCCGCGTGTCCGAAGCGGCGCAGCACCGCGCGGATGCGGGCGACCAGGACGGCGCCGTCGAACGGCTTGGTCACATAGTCGTCGGCGCCGGCCTCCAGGCCGAGGACGACGTCGATGGAGTCGGCGCGCGCGGAGAGCATGATCACCGGCACGGTGGACTCGTCCCGGATGCGCCGGCACAGACTCACGCCGTCCAGTCCGGGGACCATGACGTCCAGCAGGGCGATGTCGGGGCGGTCCGCCCGGAACGCCTCCAGGCCGGAGAGGCCGTCGGGCATCGCGGTGACCACGAAGCCGTCCCGCTCCAGGGCGAGCTGGGTGGCCTCGCGGATGACGTCGTCGTCCTCGACGAACAGGACGTGTGTCTGGTCTGCCATCCCGGTGCTCTCAGTCCTCGGTGGTGTCGTGGGTGTGCGGTGTCTGCTGTGGCTGTGGGGCCCTGCCGTGCCCGGTGTCCGCTCTGTCTGTCGGCTCTGTCTGTCGGTGCGCTGTCAGGTTGTCCCTAGGTGGGACGCCCGTAGCGCCTGGTGCGTTCACTGGTTCATCGGTCCGGGAGGCCCGAACGGTTCACGAGACAGAGGATTTTCTCGTCGGAAGTTCTTCGTCGAGCCGTCAGCCGGTCTCCGGCACCGGAGTCGGCTCCCCGCCGACGACGCTGCTGTAGTCGTTGTGCCAGCTGTACTCCTTGACGAAGCGGCCCGCGGCCACCCAGCGGTACGTGATCACGTTCTCGCCGGACGGGCTGGAGACGGGGTCGCCCCTCTCGTACACCTGCTTGGTCACGACCAGGTCGCCGCGGTCGATCTCGGCGTAGACGGGGGGCTCCTCGGCCTTGAACACGTTCTTGTAGCCGCCGCTCGTCCCCCGGTACACGTACGACCCGACTCCCACCAAGTCACCGCAGGTCAGCACGTTGACGACCATATCCGTCTCGGCGCCTCCGGTGAGGTCGCCGTAGGACACGTCGACCGGGTAGTCGTCGCCCACGCACGGTTTCAGTTCGCGCTTGACCTCGTCCGAGACCTCGGGGTCGTCCTTGACGAGCTGGACGGCGTCGGTGCGGTCGGGGACGTCGGTGGTGGCGCCCGACGGGGCGGCGCCGGCGACCGCTGCGGCGTGTGCAGGGCCCTCGTCACGGGCACCGGTGCCGCCGGTGGCGCACGAGGACAGGAAAAGGCCGAGGGCGGCGAGCACGGCCACTGCCGCGATCACCGCCTGGAATGTGCCTCGGGCCGGTGAGGGCCCGGCCTCGGTCAGGCCGCCGTGCAACGCTCCCGCTCCTCACGCTCCAGCGCGCGTGCGTCCAGATCGCGGGTTTCCAGCTCCTCGCGGAGCCGGGCGAGCGCCCGGTGCAGCGTGCTCTTGACCGTACCTGCCGACATGCCGAGGGCGGCGGCCGTCTCCTCCGTGGACATCTGCTCCCAGTGTCGCAGGACGACGACGCTGCGCTGCTTCGGAGCGAGCACCTTCATCGCGTCCATCAGCAGGGCGCGGTCCGCGTGCTGCTCGGTGGAGTCCTGCACGCTGGCGTCCGGCAGCTGCTCGGTGGGGACTTCTTCCAGCTTGCGGGCCCGCCACCACTCGGTCCGCGTGTTGATCATGACCCGGCGCAGGTAGGCGTCCGCCAGCCGCTTGTCGGCGATGCCGTCCCAGCGTCCGTACGTCCGTGCCAGGGCGGTCTGGAGGAGGTCCTGAGCGTCCACCGGGTCCGGGACCAGCCGACGGGCACTGCGCAGCAGCGCGTCCTGTCGGGTGCGGACGTACTCCTCGAACTCGAGCACCTCTCCGTGCGCCATGATCAACCGCCTCCGTATCCCCGTTCCGGCTGGCTGTCGTCCGCCGGTTTCCTGCTCGTGGTCTGTGGCCCTCGTGTCGCTGCCGGGCACAAGAAGGAACCTACGGAGGTGTTGTCACGGCGCTGTCCGAGGCAGCCTGCGGCTAGCAGTCGGCTGTCCGTCGGTTGTGTAACGGAGGCGGGGCAGGGGTAAAGAGGACGGCCCAATGCTGATGGTTTGTGCCGATTCTTCCGCCGGTCGACCGTGACAGAAGGCCGGCTACGGCCCTGACATCGCCGTTCGGCTGTGAACTGGCTGTGCGTCAGGTGAGTGGCAGTCGGTACAGGCCGCCCGCCAGCGGTTCCACCAGACCGTCCGAGACGAGACCGTCCAGGGCACGCGCGCGTTGTACCGGCTCGTGCCACACGCGGTCGAGTTCCGCCTGCGCCACAGGCGTGTGGGCCTCCCTCAGGACGGCGAGCAGCTTGCCGCGCACCTGGCGGTCCGTACCGGCGTACGTCTGACCGCGGCGCGCCGGCCCGTCGTGTTCCGGCTTGCCCGCGAGCCGCCAGGCGCACCGGGCGGCGATCGGGCAGCGGTGACAGGTCTCGTTCCGCGCTGTGCAGACGAGCGCGCCCAGCTCCATGGAGGCGGCGGCCCACCGCGCGGCGACCTTCTCGTCCTCGGGGAGCAGGGCGCGCGCCAGCTTGCGCTCGGCGGCCGTGGTGGCGTTCGGCGGGTAGCGCACTCCGGTGACGGCGCGCGCGAACACCCGGCGGACGTTGGTGTCCAGGACGGCGTGCCGCTGCCCGTACGCGAAGGAGGCGACGGCGGCGGCCGTGTACTCGCCGATGCCGGGCAGCGCCAGCAGCTGCGCGTGGTCCGCCGGTACGTCGCCGGCGTGCCGTTCCGTTATGGCCACCGCGGCGCCGTGCAGCCGCAGCGCGCGTCGCGGATAGCCGAGCCGGCCCCACGCGCGTACGGCTTCACCGGGGGACTCGGCGGCCAGGTCGGCGGGGCGCGGCCAGCGGGCGAGCCACTGTTCGTAGACCGGCAGGACGCGGCTGACCGGCGTCTGCTGGAGCATGAATTCGCTGACCATCACCCCCCAGGCGCCGGCCTCGGGGCGCCGCCAGGGCAGGTCGCGGGCGTGGTCGTCGAACCAGTCGATGACGGGGGAGTGCAGATGTGTGCCGGAGGCCTGTCCGGCGGTCACCGGGTCGGTGGTGGCCGGGTCGGTCGTGGCCGCGGGCGGCTGCTCTCCGGCGGGCGGGCCGGAGACGGTGTCGGCGGGGCTGTGGTGCGGGGGCTTCGTGGGCGCAGTCATGGCCCTTCCGATCCTGCCATGTGCGAAGGGGCACGCGCGCGTACCACCGCCGGTGGGGTGGGGGCGCGGGCGACCTCCGCGCGCGTGGGCCACGGGCGTGGGAGGAGTGTGAGGGGCGCTCGTGCGCAGGAGTGCGCCGTTGGGGACGGTGTCCGGCGCGCGGCGTCGACTGTCACGGGCGCCGTCACGGAACGTGTCCGGCGTACGGCGCCGATGTCACGCCCCGCGACCGGGGCGGGCCTGCGAGGGTCTCAAGTCGGCGCCAGGACAGTCGCGTCCGGGATGATGATCCGGAAAAGTTGTGGTCCAGGCGGCGGGTGGGGCCGGGTGAGGCAAGGATCTCTCGTACAGTTTGCGCCGTGGGATCTATGCGCAATCCGGTCGGGCCGCTTCCCTCCTCCATCTACTGGCGACGGAGGGTCGTACTGCTGTCCGTGCTCGCCCTGTTGGCGTTGCTGATCACGTGGGTGGTCACCGCGGGCGGGGGTGGCGGCAAGAACGGGGCGGACGGCTCCAACGGCAAGAATCCCGCCTCCTCCATCACGCCGGGCCCTTCCGGCTCCGGGCCCGCGATCAGCCAAAACCCGGGCGGGCGCGACGAGTCGGGCGACGAGGACACTGGTGGCTCCGGTTCGGGCTCGGCGACGGGGTCGGGCGGCGGGACCGGGTCCGGTGGCGGGTCCGGTGACGGAGACACGGGCGGTTCCGGTTCAGCCGGGTCCGGGGGTTCCGGCGAGGGTGCCGGCGGCAGCGGGCCGGGTACGACACTGCCTGCCGGTACGACACTGCCCAACTGCACCGCGAGCGTGGTCACGTTGAGTCTGCGCAGCGTCCGCAACACGTACTCGCCGGACCAGACGCCCACGTTCCGGCTGACGGCGAAGAACTCCTCCGGAAGCGACTGCAAGGTCGATCTCGGCCCCAAGAGCGCCGTGTTGACGATCACGCAGGCTGGCGGCGCCGAGGACTACTGGTCGTCCGCCGACTGCCCCAAGGGGTCCGCGAGCCTGCTGTACCGGGTGCCGGCCGGGGGCAGCTTCACCTACACCGTGACGTGGGACCGGAAGCCGAGTGCGCCGGAGTGCGCGACGCCTCCGGCGGGGGTCGCCGGGGCCGGGACGTACCTGGTGGAGGCGAAGGCGCCCGGGTTCACCAAGGCGCAGACCTCGTTCGTGCTCGACCAGGACTGAGCCGGGGCGGGAGCGGCCGCTGCTCCCGGCCGCCGCTCCCGGCGCGGGACGAGTCGCCCCGCCCCGCTGCCTCGCCAGGCACCACAGGTGCCGGCGGTCTCAGACGTACCGCTCGAGAATCGACGACTCCGCCAGGCGCGACAGGCCTTCGCGCACGCTGCGCGCCCGCGCCTCGCCCACGCCGTCGACCGTCTGCAGGTCGTCGACGCTCGCCGCGAGAAGCTTCTGGAGCCCGCCGAAGTGCTCCACCAGCCGGTCGATGATCGCGCCGGGGAGGCGGGGCACCTTGGCCAGCAGGCGGAAACCGCGCGGCGAGACCGCGGAGTCGAGCGCCTCGGGGGAGCCGGTGTAGCCCAAACCGCGGGCCACCGTGGACATTTCGAGAAGCTCGGCGTGGCTGAGCGCGTCCAGCTCGTACAGCGCCTCGTCGACCGTGCGGGAACGCTTGGCCGTGGGCTCCGGAACATAGTCCCGGACCACCAGTTCACGCTCCGGCTCCACGCCCGCGATCAACTCGTCGAGCTGGAGGGCGAGAAGACGCCCGTCGGTGCCCAGTTCGACCACGTACTCGGCGATTTCGGTGGCGATGCGGCGCACCATCTCCAGGCGCTGCGCCACCGCCGAGACGTCCCGGACCGTGACCAGGTCCTCGATCTCCAGCGCTGACAACGTTCCCGCGACCTCGTCCAGGCGGAGCTTGTAGCGCTCCAGGGTCGCCAGCGCCTGGTTCGCGCGGGACAGGATCGCCGCGGAGTCCTCCAGGACGCGGCGCTGGCCGTCGACGTAGAGCGCGATCAGACGCATGGACTGGGAGACCGAGACGATGGGGTAGCCGACCTGCTTGCTGACGCGGTCCGCCGTGCGGTGGCGGGTGCCGGTCTCCTCGGTGGGGATGGTGGGGTCCGGCACGAGCTGCACGCCGGCCCGCAGGATCTTGGACAGGTCGGAGGAAACGACGATGCCGCCGTCGAGCTTGCACAGCTCACGCAGGCGCGTGGCCGTGAACTCGACGTCCAGGACGAATCCGCCCGTGCACATCGTCTCGACCGTCTTGTCGGAACCGAGCACGATGAGTCCGCCGGTGTTGCCGCGGAGCACCCGTTCCAGGCCGTCGCGCAGGGCCGTGCCGGGAGCCACCGCGCTCAGCGCGGCACGCATCAGGCCTTCGGCACCGGAACTCCCGCCGGACTTTCCGGGAGCTGCTGCCCGGTCGTTGGCTGCCACTGCACTCCTCCGGTCACAGGTTCTTTGGTGCTCCCGTTTCGCGCACTCGGTTCGTACGGACGGGCGAGACCTGGGCAAAGTCTACCGGCGCTGCTCCGACTCCCGCGGGGCCTCTCGCTGACGGGAGCGCGGGAGCACCCTCAGAGCCTCCCCCATGTTCGCGACTTCGAGAACCTTCATGCCCGCCGGGATCTTGCCGGGATCACCCGGCACGAGCGCGTGCGTGAAGCCCAGGCGGTGCGCCTCGGCCAGTCGGCGCTGGACGCCCGTGACCCGTCTGACCTCGCCCGCGAGGCCCACTTCGCCGATCGCGACGAGGTTCTTGGGCAGGGGGGTGTCGCTCGCCGCGGAGGCCAGCGCGAGGGCGATCGCGAGGTCCGCCGCGGGCTCGGAGAGCTTCACACCGCCGACCGTCGCCGAGTAGATGTCCCGCTTGCCGAGCGCGCTGATCCTGCCCCGCTGCTCCAGGACCGCGAGCATCATCGAGACACGGGAGGTCTCCAGGCCCGACGTCGTGCGGCGGGGCGAGGGGATCTGGGAATCGACGGTGAGCGCCTGCACTTCGGCGACCAGGGGGCGGCGGCCCTCCAGGGTGACCGTCAGGCAGGTGCCGGGGACCGGTTCGTCACGGCGGGTCAGGAAAAGTCCGCTTGGGTCGGTAAGGCCCGTGATGCCCTCGTCGTGCAGTTCGAAGCAGCCGACCTCGTCGGTGGCGCCGTAGCGGTTCTTGACGCCCCGCACGAGTCGCAGGCGTGCGTGCCGGTCGCCCTCGAAGGACAGGACGACGTCCACGAGGTGTTCGAGGAGGCGCGGGCCGGCGATCGCACCGTCCTTGGTGACATGGCCCACCAGCAGCGTGGACATGCCGCGCTCCTTCGAGGCGCGGATCAGCGCGCCGGCGACCTCGCGGACCTGGGCCATGCCGCCGGGAGCGCCGTCGATCTCCGGGGAGGCGACGGTCTGCACCGAGTCGACGATCAGCAGCGACGGCTTCACGGCGTCCAAATGACCCAGGACGGCGGCCAGATCGGTCTCCGCGGCGAGATACAGGTGGTCGTGGATGGCGCCGATGCGGTCGGCCCGCAGCCGGACCTGGCTGGCCGACTCCTCACCCGTGACGTACAGCGTGCGGTGTTCGTCACTGGCGGCCTTGGCGGCCACGTCGAGCAGGAGCGTGGACTTGCCGACGCCCGGCTCGCCGGCCAGGAGGACGACCGCGCCCGGGACCAGGCCGCCGCCCAGGACGCGGTCCAGCTCGGGCACGCCGGTGGGGCGGGCGGTGGCCTGCCGGCCGTCGACCTGGCCGATGGGCAGGGCGGAGGTGGTGACGCGGCCGGGTGCCGTCGTACGGACAGCGGGTGCGCCGTACTCCTCGACCGTGCCCCAGGCCTGGCATTCGGGGCAGCGGCCGAGCCACTTCGCCGTCTGCCACCCGCACTCCGTGCAGCGGTAGGACGGACGGTCCTTCGTGGACTTCGTACGGGCAGCCATGGGGAAACCGTAACCGCAGGGTGTGACAACGCGAGAAGCCTGTGCATAAAGCCGGTCCGCCGGGGCAGACGCGTCCCGAGGCGGTGTCCGCCGCGTCCGCCCCCCGGGGCGGCGGTCACTGGTGAGGGCGCCCGGCCATCCCCCCGGCCTGGCGCCCTCACCCCCTGTGAATCGGCCACGGCAGTCGTGAATGAGCCACTTGACCCCGTCTTCGTGTCCCCTTATGAGGGATCGTTTCACCCGTACGGATTAAAAGGACTCAAGGGGGCAGAAGAGGTCGTTCCGCGGCGCCTACGGTCGCACGGGTGATGAGCAGCAGTTCGGAAACCCCGACCCGCACGACCGGCGCACACCGGGCGCACAGGGAGGCGCGCGACCGCGCTGCGGTGCGCACGCTGGCGCAGCGCCCACCCGCTCGCTATGAGCCCTACCTGGACGGCCTGTTCACCTACTGCCTGTCCGTCCTGTGCGACCACGACACCGCCACGGCTGCCCTCGGCGACGTCCTCGCGCTCGCCGAGCGGCGCGGACAACGCGTCCCGGACGCCGCCGGCGACCGCAGGGCCTGGTTCTACGCCCTGGCCCGCTGGGCCTGCCTGCGCAAACTCGGCGAGGCCAGGGAGAAGCGTCAGGGCGCCCACGCGCCCGGCCGGCACGGCGCTCACAAGGCGAGCGGCGCCGATCCCCTGCCCGACGACCTCCAGGAGCAGCGCCGCCGCGAACTCGCCCTGCTGGCCTGGCCGGAGGCCGCGGGCACCAGCCCGGAACAGCGCGAGGCGCTCGAACTCGCCGTACGGCATCGCCTCGCCGCCCACGAGGTGGCGGCCGTTCTCGGCATGGAGGTGGCCGCGGCCCGCGAACTGCTCTCCTCCGCCGCCTGCGAGGTGGAACGCACGCGTGCCGCCCTGGCCGTCGTCGAGACCGGCGGCTGTCCGGGAGTGGCCCGCCTCACCGGCGACCACCAGCTCGTGCTCAGCGCCACGCTGCGCCGCGAACTCGTCCGGCACGTCGACGACTGCCCGCGCTGCCGCCGGGCCGCGGAGCGCGCGGTCCCCGGCCGCTGGCCCGGCGCCGGGGTCACACCCGCCGAGCTGCCCGTGCTGGAAGCGCCCCGCGCGGCCCTGCACACCGTCCTGGCGCACCTCCCGCGCGCGCGGGGCGCCGCCGCGCCGCGCTTCGACCGGCGCGGCTTCCCGATGGACCCCAAGGACCGCGCCGCCCGACGGGACCGCATCCGCGCGCGTGCCGTCACGACGACGGTCGTGGCCACCGTCGTCGCCGCACCGGTGCTCGCCCTCTGGGCGGCCTACCGGGGCACACCGACCGCCGACTCCGACGGCCGCTCGCCCACCGCGAGCGGCCGTCGGAGTCGG
>NZ_MUBA01000329.1 GCF_002154575.1 Streptomyces bobili | reverse complement strand
CCGGGCATGCCCGGCACCCTCCTCGGACACGGCACGGGCGCGGGCGAGCGCCTGCTGGCCGTCACCTTCAACGACCTGGCCGTCGGCGGACGCGAGGCGGAACTCGAACGGGCCGGGACCCTCGCGGCCAACCCCCGCCTGCACCACGTCGTCGTGACCGGCGGAGAGGAGACCCTGCCGTACGCCGACCTGGACGGCCCGCTGACCGACGAACCCGGCCCCAGCCTGGTGACCGCGGCCCTCCACCGCGCCCGCCTCGCCGCGGGCAGCGCCGACCACTTCACCGGGTACGGCGCCCGCCAGGTCCTCGACGCCCACCCCGCCCGCCTCGCCGACCTCCTCATGGACCGCAAACGGCGCCACCTGGTACGCCCCGTCGCCGCCCTCACCAAGGCGGACGGCTCCGTCCTCGTCCCCGCGCGCGTGTACGGCGCCGCCCGCCGACTGGCCCGCACGCCGTACCGCGCGGGACTGGACGGCCTCGCCGAACGGCTCATGCACCGCCGCTTCGACGACCCCGGAGGCGCGGTGGGCGCCTCTCTGGCCGCCCTCGCGTGGGGCGGGCCCGGCCCGGCGGCACGGTGGCTGACCGGCGAGGCGCTGGCCGAAGTATCGGTTCGCCTCCAGAGCACGGCCCACCGCGCCGGAGGCGGACCCGGCCAGCGCCCCGGCGACTATCGCGCGCGTGCCGCACTCGCCCGCCACGCGGCCGACCTGCGCGTCCTGGAGCAGGCCGCCGAGATCCGCTCCCAGCGCCTGCACGCGCCCTTCCTCGACAACCAGGTCGTACGGGCCTGCCGCGCCCTCCCCGAGACCTTGCGCGTGCAACCGGGGGCGCGTGCCGCGATCCTGCGCACCGTGCTCAAGAGCTCCGGCGTGGCTGACCTCCCGCCCGGCTGGGGCACCCCCACCCAGGCCACCGCCACCGCCGCGGCCCGCGCGGGCCTGCGCCTGGCCGCGGACCCCCTCATCGCCCTCTTCGACGCGCCCCTCCTCGCCGACGCGGGACTGATCGAGGCCCGCGTCGTCCGCAAGGCCCTCCGCGCGGCAGCCGCGGGCGAACCCCTCCCCCTGGACGGCCTCGCCGACCTCATCTCCCTCGAACTCTGGCTCCGCCGTCTCCTCTCCCGCAGGGGCACCTGCTGGACAGGCACCCCGGCCCGAGCCCGCGCGGTCCCGGCGGGCATCGCCCCCCAGAGACGGGCGGTCTCCTCGGGCGGGTGAGGCCGCGACGACGGGAGGGGCGGCCTCATGGGGCGCGCGCGGCGCGTGGGTTCGGCGACATCGCCGGCGGGGGCGCGCCTCCCGGCGCCGGGCTCCGGCCCGTCTGGTCTCCGGCTCGGCTGCGGGGGAGGCGCGCATCGGCCGGTCAACCCGACTGCCGGTCACCCAGACGGCCGG
>NZ_MUBA01000328.1 GCF_002154575.1 Streptomyces bobili | reverse complement strand
GACAACTGGACGGCCAGTTCCGTCGCCGACGCCCTGCGGGCCTTCCTCACCCCCCGGACCACGAAAGCAGACACCAAGTGAACCGCTACCAGGGGCGCGTCGTCGCCATCACCGGCGCCGCCCAAGGCCTCGGCCTCGCCATGGCGACCCGGTTCGCCGCAGAGGGCGCCACCGTCGCGCTGGCCGACGTCAACGAACAGGCCCTCACCGACGCCGCCAAGACAATCACCAACGCCCACGACGCGAAACTCCGCACCGACGTGGTGGACGTGACCGACTCCGCCCAGGTCAACGCCTGGATCGCCGGCGTCACAGCCGGTCTCGGCCGCCTCGACGTGCTGGTCAACAACGCCGGCATCATCCGCGACAACCGACGACTGGCACGCCGTCATCGGTGTCAGCCTCACCGGCGGATTCCACTGCGCGCGCGCCGCGTTCGGCCCCATGAAACGCCAGGGCTACGGACGCGTCATCAGCTTCTCCTCCATGTCCTGGCGCGGCAACTTCGGCCAGACCAACTACGTCGCCGCCAAGGCCGGCATCGTCGGCATGACCCGCACCCTCGCCCTGGAGGGCGCCCGCCACGGCATCACCGCCAACGCCATCGCCCCCGGCCTCATCGACACCCCCATGCTCGCTTCCATGAACGGCCCCGCACGCGACAAACTCACCAACAAGGTCCCCATGCGCCACACCGGCAGGCCCGAGGACATCGCCGAAGCCGCAGCCTTCCTCGCCAGCGAAGCCGCCGGCTACATCACCGGCATCGTCCTGGACGTGGACGGCGGCATCTCCATCGGATCCTCCATCCGGTAGAGCCGCTTCGACGCTCAGACGGTGACGGTGGGCTCGCTGTCCGGAACAGCCATGGCCCAGGCGGCCATCGCGTCGAGAACCTCGCGCAGTCCTTCACCGAGAGGGGTGAGCCGGTACTCGACCCGCGGCGGGATCTCCGCGTAGGCGGGGCGGGTGACGATGCCGTGCCTCGTGAGCACCGACGGGGACAGTGGTCCGGGCGACTCGGCCGAGAGCGCCGTCTCAGCCCTTGCCGCCGGGCTGGCGGACAGCGGGGTCTCCCATGCGGTGATCGAGCCCCGGTTGTCCCTGGAGAACCTGCTGTTGCCGAACGTGATCACGGGCGTCCGCGAGGAGGGCGTACTGCGCTACTCGCTGTCCATCGGCTTCCGCGCCTCGTGGGCCTCGCACCGGGACGCGACCCCCACGCCTTCTTCGCGCCGCTCGCACCCATGCTGGGCGAGCAGGCCACCGCCGCCATAGCGGACATGTACCGGGCCCTCGGTACGCAGCCGGACCACTCGATCACGGCCGAGCGCTGCGCCCAGAAGCTCCTCGGCGTGACTCCCCGGACCACGAGCGAGTGGCTGGCCGGGATCGATCTCTGACGGGGATCGGCGGCGCGGTCGGAACGCCATCGAGGAGACCGCCGACGCCATTCTCCGGGGTACGTTTGACGGTACCTTGGTACCCTTTCGTAAAGCCCGGTCTTCCGGTCAGGGCGACGACCCGCCGCTTCCGGCGAAAACCCTCGTGGGAGACTGCTGCGGTGACAGCCCCAACTGACTCGCGTGACCGACGCCCGCGCCGCACGGCGCGCAGGCGGGTCGTCGACACTCGTCGGCGGGACGAACTGCTGCGCCAGGCCGAGGCGATCATCCTGGCCGAGGGCTTCACCGCGGTGACCATGGATGAGCTCGCCCAACGGCTGGAGTGTTCCAAGGCGACGCTGTACAGCCTCGCCTCCACGAAGGAACAGCTGGTGCTGGCGGTCACCCGCAGCTTCTTCCGGGATGCGACAGCCGAGATCGAGGAGGCCGTCCAGGCCGAGCCCGATCCCAGACAGCGCATCCGGGTCTACCTCACCGGTGTCGGCACGGCCATGCGCCGCCACTCCAACGCCTTCTACGACGACATGGTCGGTTATGAGCCGACGGCGCAGATCTACCGCAAGAACTCCGCCGCCGCCGCGCAACGGGTCCACCAACTGATCGAGGAAGGCGTGCGGACAGGCGTCTTTCGCGCGCTCAACGGGCATTTCGCCGCCCAGGTCGTGGCGGTGACCATCGACGCGGTCCAGTCGGGGGTCCTCCTGGAGAGCACCGGCCTGACCGCCGGCGATGCCTTCTCCGAGCTCGGGGACCTTCTGCTGGACGGGCTCAGCGCAGGGCAGGGCGCACCCGGATAAGAAGGGGTGCGCCTCCCGGATCGTCCGACCGGGCGCCTGGTCCTCACACGGACGGCGTCGGCAGGATCACGCGGGACACCGCGCCGCTGTCGTGGTGGACGGTGTGCGTGCACGGCCGCAACTCACTTCCGGTACCGGGCAGTTCACCGGTGCCCTCATTGCGTGCGTAACGTGGGTGGGAGCCACCGGCGATCAGCAGACGTATCCGGTGTCCGGCCTTGACCTCGTGCGCGCAGTCGGTCAGCCGCACGCGCACGGGCTGCGCCTGGTCGAGGGGCGAGGTGGGATCCAGCCGGAGGAGTCCTTCGGCGAAGTTGCGGGACACGCCTTCGAGGTCGACGTCGCAGAGCCGTACGAAGACATCCGCGTGCGGGTTGCTCCTGGTGTGCGCCAGCTCGACGACGGGCGTTCCCATGATCTCCAGCGGCTCGGTCAGCGGGTCGGTGGTGAAGGTGAGCACGTCGGAGCGGTTCTCCAGTTTCGCGGTGTCCTTGCTTCCGGCGTCAAGAGTGAGCAGCGGGCCACCGAGGGTCGGCGTGGGATTCGCCGGGTCGTAGACGTACGTGGACGGCGCGCCGCCGCTCGGCTCGTCGGCCAGGAGCTTGCCGTCCGGCTGGAGGTAGCGCACGGTCTCGCCCGGCGCCGGTGGCCATTCAGCCAGGTGTCGCCATGCGCCTTGCCCGGTGACGTACACCTCGACGGGGGGTGCGGACCGTGGCTGCGCCGGCGCTTCGTCGGCGAGGTGCGTCTGAAGCCATTCGAGATTGCCGCGGAGGAGGTGCCCCATGCCCTTTTGGCCCAGTTCCTGGTGGGTCCACGGGCCGACGGTGAGCGAGACGTCGACCCCACGCGCACCCAGCGCCTGGTACTGGTGCAGGGTCTGGTCGAGGAAGAGATCCTGCCAACCGGCGGTGAGCCGCACCGGGACGTCTACGCGTTCAAGGGCGTCGTTGAGTTTGAGCCGGTCCCACACGGAATCGTCGCGCTCCGGTGTGGTCAACCATTCCCGGAACCACGGCGTACGGTGCCCGGTCGCCGCGTCGGCCGCGTCGGCCAACGGGAGTGCGCCAAAGACCGGGGCCAGCCGCCGGTTCACGTTGAGCAGCCGGGACACACCCCGCAGCCCGGTGAATCTCTCCTGGTCGATCACTATCTCCGCGAAGGACAGGAAGTCACCCAGATGGAACGCTCCGCCACCGTGGACGGCGGTGTGCATGTCGTGCGGGGCTACGGCGATCAGGGAGGTGCGCAGCTCGGGGGGCGGATCCATCAGCAGCGCCCACTGGGTCCAGCCCACGTAGGACCCCCCGGAGGTGGCGAGCCGCCCGTCGAACCATGGCTGGGTCCGCAGCCAGGCCACCGCGTCCTGGGCGTCGTCGGCCTCGTTCGCCATCGGGTAGAAGCTTCCCGTGGAGCCGAACGTGCCGCGGCAGCTCTGCAGTACGACGTGATACCCGCGTTCCGCGTAGACCCTCGCCTCCAGGTCGTGCGGAAAGCCGCGCCCGTACGGAGTGCGCACGAGGACGGTGCCCTTCGGCTGGTCGGTGCGGGGGGCGTAGTGGTCCGTCACCAGGACGGCGCCGTCGCGCGCGGGGGTCGGAAGGTTCCGCTCGACCTGGTAGCCGTGTCGGGTGCCCGGCAACCGCATCAGGCGGGTCAGGAGCCGGTCCGACGCGCGGACGGCCAGGCTCGGGGATGTCAGAGCGGTGTGCTGCGGAAGTGTCGTGGTCATGGCCTGGTTTCCGGTTCCTCGGTGGACTGGTTCGGACGTGACGTGCCGGGGTGGGGCTTCACAGGCAGGCGCGCAGCGCGCGGCTGAGCGCGTCGGCCCGGTCGTCGGGCAGGCCACCGGGCTGGGCGGTCTGGTAGGCGAAGGCGGTCTCTGATTCGAGGTGGGCGAAGCCGAGGCAACCGCCCAGGCCGTCGTGGCCGAAGCTGCCCGGGCCGATCATCGGCCGGTGGGTGGAGCTGGTCATGAAGCCAGTGCCCCAGCCGCTGCCCGTGTCGGGGCCCACGAACGGGCGGCCTTCGGAGCGCACCACGAGGGCATCGCGGACGACGTCCGGGCCCAGCAGCCTGACTCCGTCGACCTCGCCCACCGTGGCCGCGTACAGCCGGGCCAGGCTGCGGGCGTCGGTCACGAGATTGCCCGCCGGTATCTCGACCGACAGCCACGCTTCTGTGTTGGCGACCTGGGCGATCCGGGCGGCGTCGAAGAGACCACCCAGGCTGACGGAGCGTTCGACCATCGGTGCGGCGAGAGCTGTGGCCATCATCGCGGCGGACTCGGGGTCGGTGATGGGCAGCGGGTCCGACAGGGGGTGGAAATCGGCGGACTCGGGGTCGGCGCCGTACGTCATCGTCAGGTTCAGTGGATCGGCCACGTGCTCGCGCAGCCACTGGCTGGGCCGTAGTCCCGTGGCCCGGCGCAGCACTTCGCCGGCCAGCCAGCCGAAGGTGAGCGCGTGGTAGGCGTACGCCGTCCCGGGGACCCAAGCCGGCGCCTGCCGGGCCAGCTTGTCCGCCACCGGCTCCCAGGCACGCAGATCCTCCAGCGTCACGTCCGCCTCGGGCGCCACCAGACCGACCTGGTGCGCGAGGAGCTGCCGTACCGTCGTCGCCTCCTTGCCGTTCTCGGCGAACTCCGGCCAGTACTTCGCCACCGGGGCGTCAAGGTCGATCAGGCCCCGCTCGGCGGCCATCAGCAGGCAGACGGTGGTGACGCCCTTGCTGACCGAGAACATGACGGTGCGGGCGTCGGGCGTCCAGGCGCCCCGGGCGGTCTGGCCGGCCCAGATGTCCACCACCGGCTCTCCCTGGGCGTACACCACGCAGGAGGCGGCCGTGTCGCCGTGGTGCCGGAAGTTGTCGGCGAAGGCGTCGGCGATCGGCGCGAAACCGCTCGACACGTGGCCTTCTACCGGTACGGCTGTCATGTCACGCACTCCCTCGTGCCGTGTTCTCCTGGATCTGGGTGATGATCTGAGGCCAGAGCGGAGGGGGAAGCTCATGACCCATGCCGGGGTAGACGGTCAGCTTCGAATCCGCGATCAGTTCGTGCATGACCTTGGACCCGTCGGGGTCGATCAAGCGGTCGCCGTCGCCGTGCAGGATCGTGGTGGGCACGGTGATGCGGTGCAGGCGCGGCGTGCGGTCGGGAGAGTTGTCGAGCGCCTCGACCTGCCGCAGGATGCCGTCGGGGTCGTAGTCGCGGTCGTACATCTGGCCGCCGAGTTCGCGCAGCCAGGGGATGTCCTGGGCGTATCCGGGTGAGGCGCACACTGCTTCGTTGTCCAGGTACAGCGCGATCGCCTCGTCGCGATCGCGGGCCCGTGGGCACTGCGTCCGCTCGTCGACCAGGTCGCGTCCGGCGATGAAGTCCATGCGGGGCGCCGTGTAGATCAGGGCCAGGGTGAGCACGTGCGCGGGGTGGTCGAGGGCGAGCTGCTGAGCGACCATGCCGCCCATCGACTGTCCGACGATGTGCGCCGCGGGAATGTCCAGCGTGGTGAGGAGGCCCGCGGTGTCGTTCGCCATGTCGGCCAGGGTGTAGCCGCCCTGCGGGAACTTCTGTGACAGGCCGACGTCCCGGTTGTCGAAACGCAGGACGTGGAAACCCGCGTCGGCGATCTGTCGGCACAGATCGGCGTGCCAGCCGAGCATGTGGGCCCCGAGGCCCTGGATCAGCAGCAGCGGAGGGCGGGCGGGATCGCCGAAGGTGTCGTAGTTGAGCGACACCCCGGCGGGTGTGGTGACCATGGTCATGCAAGGCTCTTTTCGGTTATCGGATGGAAGCCGAGGGCCACGACCGGCGCACCGGTGACCGGGGCGGTCGCGACGCTGAAGAGGAACAGCAAGACGCTGAACGAGGAACAGCGAGTCGTGGCCGCCGAGCCCCGGAGGTCGTGCCGGAGCGCATCAGGTTCGGGTGGTCTCGGACGCGACGGACACGGGAAGACCGGCCCCCACCGCCGTCGGCGCGGTGCCGAGTTCCTGCCACCGGTGACAGGCGACGGTCGTGCCTGCCGGGGTCTGTTCGAGCGGTGGCCGTTCGGCGTGGCACAGCGGGGCCGCGTGGGGACAGCGGGTGGCGAAGGGACACCCCGCGGCGGAGACGGGGCCCGTGTTGTCACCCGCGCGCACACGCCGCAGGCGGTGTGCTGCCTGGCGCACCGGGTCCGGGACGGGCGCTGCTTCGAGCAGGGTCCTGGTGTAGGGGTGCATGGGCCTGCTGTAGACCGCTTCGGCGGGGCCCTGCTCCATGATCTGGCCGCGATACAGGACCATGATGCGGTGCGAGAGGTGCCGGACGACGTCCAGGTCATGGGCCACGAACAGGTAGCCAAGTGCGAACTCGTCCTGCAGCTCCCGGAGCAGGTTGAGCACCTGGGCCTGGACCGAGAGGTCCAGTGCGCTGACCGGCTCGTCGCAGATCACCAGCCGTGGTTGTGCGACGAGAGCCCGGGCGATGGCGATGCGTTGCCGCTGGCCGCCGGAGAAGCCCGACGGGTAACGGTCCGCGGCGGTTGCGGGGAGTCCGACGCGCTCGAGCATGGCGATGACCCGGCTACGGACCTCGTCTCCGGCCAGTTTCTCCGCCCGCAGCGACTCGCCCAGCGTCTGAGCGACGGTTCGGGTCGGGTTCAGGGAGCTGTACGGATCCTGGAAGATCACTTGCAGGTCACGGCTCAGCGCACGGCGCCGGTTGTGGTCGGCTCGGGTGATGTCCTCGCCCGCGAACTCGATCCGGCCGTCGGTCGGCGACTCCAGGCCCAGCACGGCCCGACCGATGGTGGTCTTGCCGGAGCCGGATTCGCCCACGACGCCCAGCGTCTCCCGCTCGGCCACGGAGAAGCTCACCTGGTCGACGGCTCGTAGGACGGGCGAGCCGTGGCCGCGGCGGAAGTGCACCGACAGATCGCGGACTTCGAGGAGGTTCGTCTCGTCGTTCACGTCACACACCTTCGATCTGGTGGGCGTAGAGGCAGCGGGCCTCGTGGGAGGCACCGATCTTGAGGAGGGGGATCTCGTCGCTGCCGCACTGATCGGTGGCGCGCGCACATCTCGGCTGGAAGTGGCAGCCCTGCGGCCACGAGCCCGGCATGGGGACCGCACCCGGAATGGTGGGCAGCACCGCCGAGTTGTGCTGGTTGTGCGGATTCGAGGCGAGCAGTGCCCGGGTGTAGGGGTGGTGTGGGGTACCGAACAGCTCTTTCACGTCGGCGCGTTCGGCGACCTGGCCGGCGTACATCACCACGACCCGGTCGCACATGTCGGCGACCACGCCCAGGTCGTGGGTGACCAGCATGATCGCCATGGCCCGGTCGCGCTGAAGCGTGCGCAGCAGATCGAGAATCTCCACCTGGATGGTGACGTCGAGGGCGGTGGTCGGTTCGTCGGCGATCAGGAGCTTCGGTTCGCCCGCAAGGGCACGCGCGACGACGACGCGCTGGGCCATGCCGCCGGACAGCTCGTGCGGGTAGCGGCGAGCCACGAGATGGGGCTCGGGGAGCTGCACCTGTTCCAGCAGCTCGACGGCGCGTCTCTTGGACTTGGCACGGCTCATTCCGGTGTTGATCCGGACGGCTTCGGCGAGTTGCCAGCCGATCCGGAAGGCGGGATCGAGCGCGACCATCGGTTCCTGGGAGACGTACCCGATCTCGGTACCGCGGACAGCCTGGAGTTCGGACTCAGACAGGGCCGCGAGGTCCCTGCCGTCGAAAAGGACGTGTCCGGAGTCGATCCGTCCGCCGCCGCCGAGCAGCGCGATGATGGCGAGGGCTGTCGTGGTCTTCCCACAACCGGACTCTCCGACGACTCCGACGGTCTCTCCACGGGCAATGTCGAAGGACACACCGTCGACCGCGCGGATGGGGCCGGTGGGCGTGGCGTAGGACACCGTGAGGTCGCGGACCGAGAGGAGGCTGTCGTTGATCCTTGCGGGAACGGCAGCGGCAGCTCGCGTGGGCGCGCTTCGGTGCTTGTCGCCCAGCGGGAGGGCGGACTTCGCGGACCAGCCCTCTGTGCCGGCATCTCTGACCGCGTCGCCCAGAAGTCCGAACGCCAGCACGGTCAGCGCGATCGCCAGGCCGGGCGGCCAGATCAACCAGGGCTGCTGGAAGAGGGCGCCGACCCCGTCCGCGACCATGCCTCCCCAACTGGGCTCCGGAGGCGCGGCGATGAGGGCGAGGAAGGCCAGCCCGGTCTGCACCAGCAACGCAGTTGCTGCCAGCAAGGACGCCTGCACGACGATGGGACCCATGACCCGCGGCAGTACGTGTCGGGTGATGATGTAGGTCCGCGACATGCCGGACACCCGGGCGGCGGCGACGTAGAGCTGTTCTCGCACCGGCAGTGTCGCGGCTCGTACGACGCGCACAAGACCCGGGGCCGCCAGGACACCGAGAGTCACCATCGCGGCTGTCACGCTCTGCGGGAAGACCGACAGCACGACGATGACCAGGATGATCGCCGGCAGCGACAACACGAGATCCGCCAGCCAGATGATCGCCCGATCGGTCTTGCCGCCGAGGTAGCCGGCCACGAGCCCGATGGGGATGCCCAGCGCCAGAACGACCGCCATCGCCTCGACGACGCCGACCAATGTGACCCGGGTGCCCACCAGCAGTCGCTGGAGGACGTCGCGGCCCAGGCTGTCGACGCCGAGGGGGTGAGCGGCGCTCGGGCCCTGCAGGGCGGTGCCGAGATCGCCGGCTCTTTCGGTCCCGACATGTGGCAACAGCATGGGGGCGGCGACGGCGATCACGACGAGGATCGCCAGGTACGCCAGGCACACGATGGCCAGCGGCCGTCGCATCAGGCGGCGCACGAAGCGGGGGGACACGGAGGGCGAGGCCGACAGTTCGGCATCGGGCACGGTCACAGTCATGCTGCGCTCACTCTCGGGTTGAGCAGCCCATAGGCGAGATCGACCGACAGATTGACGACGACGACCACCACGGTGAAGAACACCGCGACCGCCTGGACCGTCGGGATGTCGTGGGCCAGGGCCGAACCGACCACGAGCGAACCAAGGCCCGGCACGGAGAAGACGCTCTCGATGAGAACCGCGCCGCCCAGCAGGCCAATGGTCTGGACACCCAGGACGGTGACGACCGGGATGGCGGCGTTCTTGAGGGCATGCCGATAGATCAGTGAAGTCCGGGAGACCCCGTTGGCGGCGGCCATCCTGATGTACTCGCTTCCGAGCACGTCGAGCATGGATTCCCGGGTCTGCTTCACGACGGCGGCAACGGAACCGAGGGACAGCGCGGTCACCGGCAGAACCAGCGATCGGGCCCACTCCTGGGGCGATTCGGTGAACGGCACGTACCCGAGCGCGGGGAACCACTCGAGCTTGATGGCGAAAACGACGACCAGCACGGAGCCGACCCAGAAGACGGGCAGTGCCCAGCTGAGGAGAGCGAGCGCGTCGACCGCCCTGCCGATCACCCCACCACGGACGGCACTGAACACGCCGAGGCTGACGCCTACCACGACGCTCACCAGCAGAGAGCCGACGATGAGTGACAGGGTGACAGGCACTCGGCTCGTGATCGATTCCAGGACCGGGGTGCCACTGGTGATCGAGTTACCGAAGTCACCCGAGACCGCAGAGCTCAGCCAGCCCCAGTACTGCTCGTAGACCGGGAGGTCGAGCCCGAGTTGCCTGCGCAGCGCTTCGTACTGTTCCGGTGTGCCACTGCTTCCGAGCATCTGCCGTGCGGCATCTCCCGGGGTGAGTGACAACAACAGGAAGTTGAAGCTCGACACGACCAGCAGCAAGGGGACTGCCGTGAACATCCGGCGGGCCAGCAGCGAGGCCAGCCTGCCGCCTGAGGTGCCACGTCTGCGGATGGCGCGCCCGCGACGGGAGCGTGTGAGCGGCGCTCCCATCGCGTCGACCGACGTGTTGGCCATCGGTCAGCCCTTCCAGCCGAGGCCGGCGCCGAAGACCACCCAGGAGCCCTTCTCGACTCCGGTGATGTGCTCGTTCATGCCCCACGGGATGTGGTACTCGTAAATCGGCACATTGAGGGCCTGCTCGGTGACCACGCTGTTGAGCTTTGTGAACGTCTTCGCTGCCTGATCGCCCTGCTCCGTCTGCCCCTGGCGGTAGAGCGCGTCGATGTCGGCGTTCGAAGCGCCGAAGGGGTTCATCGAGGCCTTGGGGGCATACAGGAGCGAGTACGCGATCGCCGTCGGGGAGATGTCCGGTGTCCACTGGAGCGCGGCGAACTTCTTCGAGACCGCCTGCTGGAGGAAGTCGGTGGTCGCCTGGGTGACCTTGACGTGGACGCCGATCTTCTCCCAGTACTTCGCGACCGTCTGCATCGTCGGGTCGCCCCAGTTGCCGATCATGGCCCCCGGGTCGACGACGTCCATGCTGAACCCGTTCGGGTAGCCGGCCTGGGCGAGCAGCGCCTTCGCCTTCTTCGGGTCGTAGGGGTAGCGATTGTCCAGGGCCGGGTCGGTGTACTCGGTCTGGTACTGGGAGGTGGGCCGGCCGTACTTGCCGACCAGCGCCTTGGTGATCGGCTCACGGTCGACGGCGTAGTTCAGCGCCTGCCGTACCCGGACGTCGGCGAGCGGCTTGGTGGCTGTCCCGTTGCGGTCGGCGAGCGTCACCGCGACGGTGCCGCTGCGCCAGTGCATCACCTTCACGCCGGCCTTCTCCGCCGCGGGCGCGGTGGAGGAGTCCAGGTTGCCGAAGTCGATCTGCCCGGACTGGAACGCGCGCAGCATCGAGGACGGGTTGGGGATGATCCGAACGGTCACCTTCTTGAAACGGACGGCCGACGGCTCGTGGTAGTACTTGCTGGGCACCAGGGTGTAGTGGTCGCCGACCACCGACTGGGCGGCATCCAGGACGTAGGGACCGACGCCGTACGTGCCCTTCGCCAGGCTGCCGGGGTCGGCGACGGACTTGGGGCTCGAGAGGGCGCCCCGGTTTCCGTACTGGGACAGGAGCAGGGGCACGATCGGGGACGGCGAGGCGAGATTGAGCCGGACCGTGTACTCGCCCTTGGTCTCGACGGAGCCGATCGAGAGCGTGGAGGCGTACGGCCCGGGCTGCTTCGCGAAGTACTCCAGCCAGGTCTTGACCGCCGCCGCGTTCAGCGGACTTCCGTCGGTGAAGCGGATCCCCTTCTTGAGGGTGAACTCGAAGACCTTGTTCCCGTCTCCGACGTACTTGTAGTCGCTCACCAGAGCCGGGCTGGCGGTGTAGTCGGCGTTCATGTGGAACAGGGACTCGTTGGTCAGCGAACGCATCACGTTGGGCGCTCCGCCGCCGTCCTTGGCCGGGTCGAGCGTGAACGGCCCGAACGAGAGACCGATGCGCAACTCGTTCGCGCTGGTACGCGCCGGTCCGTCTCCCCCGCTGCCGGCGCCGCACGCTGTTGTGCCGAGCGCCAGCGCCGATGCGGCGAGCAGCGCGATCAGTGGTCTGCGGTTCATGCGTCTTCTCCTGAAAGTCTTGCCTGGGCCACGAGTCGCGTGTTGACACGCGTTGGCCACGTGCGTGAGGGCAGCAGGTGGTCTCGATGGGTTTCGCTGGACCTGGCGGTCACGGCGCGTGCGCGGTAACCGCATCAGGCGCGTCAGGACCCGGTCCGTCGCGCGAGCAGCCAGGCTCGGGCGCGTCAAAGCGATGCGACGTGGACGTGCCGTGGTCACCGGACCGGATCGGCGGCGGGTGGGACGCGGCGGACGCGGCGGCCGGGCGTCGGGTCGGTGCTGACGGGGATCGTGTCGTCCATGACAGATCTCTCTCGTGTGGATCCACCCCGTCGGCGCGTGCGAAGACGGTGATCGGTTGGGGTGGGCGGCTCGGGTGAAACGGTGCGGGGCGTCCCCCTGCAAGGCCATTGCGGCGACCGAAGCTGCGATCTAATACGTATTAGATCGGCTGTCGCCGTAACGTAGCCTGTGTCTGAAAGTGTGGCAAGGGTTCGGGGAGGGGCATTGCCGAGGATCACCAGCAAGGACGTGGCGAGAGAGGCCGGGGTCTCACAGACCACCGTGAGCTTCGTGCTGAACGGCAAGGACGAGCACGGCCTCTCCGCCGAGACCCGCCGTCGGGTGCTGGAGACGGCGAAGCGCCTCGGCTACGTACCGTCGGGGGCCGGCCGCGCGTTGCGCAAGGGCCGCAGCAACGTCGTCCTCTGTGTGGTTCCGGACTTCCCCGTCGCGGAGGCCATGGAGCAGTTCAAACTGGCCCTCGGCCGATCACTGGGCGAGGCCGGTTACACCTGCGTGTACCTGCATCACGAGGGGACGACCACGCCGCTGGCCGAGCTGTGGCAGCACGTCCAGCCGGCGGTGGTCGTCGCGTTCGGCAGCCTGCCGCCCACGGACTCACAGTCACTGCACCGAGCGGAAATCCCGCTGCTGGACGGCGTGTTCACGCCGGACGGCACCGGCCTGACCGGGCTGAGCCAGGAAGACATCGGACGGCTGCAGATCGAGCACCTCGCGGCACGCGGGCACCGGCACATCGGCTACGCCGCGCTGGACGACCCCCGAGAGCGGCCCTTCTGCCTGCCGCGCCTGCGGGGAGCCACTCGGGCCTGCGACGACCTGGGCCTGCCAGCGCCGCAGGTGGTCGACATGCGCTACTCGCGGGCCAGTGCCCGGGCCGCCGTCGTGGAGTGGACGCAGGGCGCCACCCCGGTCACAGCGGTCGCCGCCTTCAATGATCTGATCGCTCTCGCCGTCCTGGCGAGCTGCCGCACGCAGCACATCGTCATCCCGGACGACCTGGCACTCATCGGCGTCGACGACCTCCCCGTGAGCTCGCTCGCCGTACCGGCCCTGACCACCATCGGGATGGACCTCACCGCGGCGGCCGGCAATCTCACCGCCGGCATCCTCTCGACGGTCGGCGCTCCGGCCCCGGCAGCACCGAGCCGGCCCGCCGCGGCCGACATCCTCACGCTCATCGAGCGCGAGACGACGTGAAGAGACCGATGCCATTCGGACCGATGCTCCGGCCGCACTCGGCGATGGCGCCAACCTCGGGCATTCCATGGGGTCTCGTTCGTGGTCATGTGGACCCCGTCGTTGCGGCGGTGGGCCGACTGTTGATTGCGCTCATGGCAAGCACGCCGAGAGCGGGACCGGGGACAAGAAGCAGGAAGCTGTACTGCCAGCCGGCTGTCTCGGCCAGAACCGGAACGAGTTGGATGCTCACGGTGGTGAGGCCGAGGCCGATCGCGGTCTGGATCTTGGCAGTTGACCGATGCGGAGGCGTTCGCGGGCGCGGACTGCGGTCACGCGCCATGGGCGTCGATCTCCTGCGGGGTGAGCGAGAAGCCCCCGCCGATGCCGCCGGCGGCGAACAGCCCGGCGACGTCCAAGTCGGCTTGCCATGCGAGATGGTCGTGATACCTGATCTCGTCGAAGGCGCCCTGGTCATCGAAGTGCGTCACAGGGAAGGAGAGCAAGCCGACGGTCAATTGGCGGGCGAGTTCAGCAGGGTGAGTCAGCGTCACGCCGCCACGGTAAGAGCGGCATTGATGCTTACCCAAGAGTGTTCACGCATTGCGTGATGCCGCTTCGGTATCAGTCTCCTCGCTGGCGCGGGGCGAAATCACCGGCCCGCTCGGGTGCTCCCGCGGGTCCAGGTCCTCAAGCGCGGCCAGCACCTGCGCGAGGGCGGGATTGCGCGAATGCCGCGGCCACAGCAGACGCGCGGCGCTCGCCGGGGCAATGAGCCTGGGCATAGGCAGCCCTTCGGCGGTCATCTTCGGCGCCCTCCTGATCCAGGGCATCACCCCCGGCCCCCAACTGGTCACCGAGCACCCCGAGCTGTTCTGGGGCGTGGTGAACTCGATGTACATCGGGAACATCCTTCTGCTCATCATGAGCATCCCGCTCGTAGGACTGTTCGTACGCATCCTGCGCATACGCCCGACCATCCTCGCCGCCATCACCGTCCTCATCACCCTCATCGGCGCCTACACCGTCAACAACAGCGTCTTCGACATCGGACTCGTGGTCTTCTTCGGCGTCCTCGGATACCTCATGAAGAAACTCGGATTCGACCCGGGCCCACTCGTCCTCGCCTTCGTCCTCGGATCACTCCTGGAAAGCTCACTCCGCCGCTCACTGCTGCTCTTCGAAGGCAACCCCGGCGGCTTCCTCACCCGCCCGATCTCGGGAACGCTGTTCGCGCTCTTCCTCGCCGTCGCGCTGATGTCGGCCGCCCGGGCGATCTGGCGCAACCGCAGAACCGACCCCCGGCACAGCAAGGAACCGGTATGACCGTCCTCGTCGGCTACCTGCCCACCCTGGAAGGGAACGCCGCGTTCTCGGCCGCCTTGGAGCGCGCGGCGGCAGCCGGGTACACCCACCTCAACCTCGACGGCACCGTGATCCAGTACCGACCGTGTGGCCGCCGCCGGCCCCCATGGCGCTGACCTTTGGTGGTCCGGAAAACACCAGCACCACGGGGGGAACGTGCAGGTGATCGCCAAGGCCTCCCCCGCACCGGCTCGTTCCGCGTCGGAAATGGTGTCCGGCCGTGCGATGGGGTCGTCTACAACTTGCCCGTCCTGAAGTCCGCGCTGCTCTTGAGGACCGCGGAGTCCATGCTCCAGTTCTCCGGCTGGACCCTCTCCCAGAGACTTCCCTTGCCGAGTTCCCTGCCCAACTGGTCCTCTCGACGGAACCACTCCTCAGCGCTTCTGATCCTGTTGGGGTGGATTTCGTCGAGCAGAGCGTAGTCCCTGGTGATGATCCCGTGCTTCCACACATTCCAGAAGCCCGTGAAATTGTCACGGAAGCTCATGGTGCTCTTGTCGTCGGGATCGGCGTTGTATCCGGCAGGGTGATCGGCGATCCCCTTCAGGTCCGGACTGTTCCAATATGCGTCCAGGTCGGTGTCGATGTACTGTGCCGGGTGCCCCGTGACCTTCTCGAATGCGGCAGCCATATCGGCGTAGGCCATGTGCTCGATGGCGACTTCGAGGTCCATGCCATTGGCCCGTTCCGGATGGTCGAAGAGCCAGCGGACATAGAATCCGCAGTCTTCGAGAGCCACATGCGGAACGGCTCCCTCACCGAGCGGGACTCGCCACGTGACGACACCGTCCTCGATGGCGGGCTGCATGGGCGTGAGCGGTGAGATCACCATCTCGATGTAGGGTCCCGAGGTGAAGACCGCCGCTCCCATCCGGTCCCTGTTCTTTTCGTTCTGGAACAGCACCCATTCGGCCATGCGGCCCTTGCCGTCATAGTGGCCGGTGCGGAACCTGGAGTCGTAGCCCGACTTCTTGAGGGCGTAGTCGAGGTTTCCGTAGACGAAGAACTTGATACCTTCTTCGATCGCTATCTCATAAGTGCGGATGGCCCAGTAGGTCTCCGTCTTCTCGCCGGTGTTGAACCCGTCGATGTTGATGAACGCCCCGTCGCAGCCGCGAAATCCTTCGCGCAGTACGTCCTCGTCGGCGAATGACCCTTCGAGAACGGAGACGTTGCCGAGCGCGAGGAGAGCCTGGGCCCGGGGGGAGGCGGCATCCCGCGTGAGGACCTTGACGGAGTACTTCTTGTCGGCGACAAGAGCGCGGACAACAGGTATCCCCTGGGCCCCTGTGCCGCCGATGACGAAGATGGTGGAGGTGGCATGAGTAGTCACGTTTCCTGACCCCAAAGTGAAAACCGATCGGTTTCTCCTACGGTACACCGATCGGTTTCCAGGCCGCAAGCCTCCGGGCATCCGGATCTTCACTGTGGTGCAGCGTGGAGGGGCCTGCGGGCTCGTGGGGTCCAGCGGTCTGATCGCGCAGGAACCCACATCGGCAAGGGGCGTCAAGATCCTCGAAGGACTCATGATCCGTAGGCCATAGGGCCGAGCGCGATCCGCGCCACCGCTCGCTGTGCGTGCAGATGGAAGACCTTCTGACCTACGAGATTCCGACCTGCACGGGAAGGCTAGGGAAGCAGACCCTGTCGACGTGCGGCGACCACCGCCTCGAAGCGGGTGCTCGCTCCCAGCTTGCGCATCGCGCTGCGCAGATAAGACTTGACCGTTTCGGGCAGCAGCGAGAGCCTGCGCCCGGCTTCGGCGTTGCTGCAGCCCAGCGCCACCTGTGCCAGGACGTCGAGTTCCCGGGGTGCCAGAAGCGTGCCCGGCGCCGAGTGGGCGGCGGACGGCGGGGCCAGTCGGCCGGCCACGTCGAGCAGCCGACCGCGCAGGTCGCCGTCGGGGACCTGCTGGGCTATGCGTCGCAACTCGGCGTGGACCTGGCGGAGTTCTTCCAGTGGCAGGCCCCGTTGCCCGCTCTCGGCAGGGCCCTGCGTGGCGTCCAGCAGGCGCAGGCGGTGGTCGACCTCGTCGCGGATGGCCAGCTCGGCGGCCAGTCTCCGGGAGGCGTGGGCGACCGCTTCGGCCGCCCGGTCCCCGAGCGGGGCAGGGCCGCGGCTGGCCCCGTAGAGCACCGCGCGCACCGTACCGGACACTATGACGGGCACGGCTACGACGGAGCGGATCCCCTCCGTCAGCACGGGGCGGTCGTAGTCGTGCGTGATCGTGCGGGCCGATCTGTAGTCGGTCACCTTGGCGGGCCGCCCTGTGGTGAGGACCCGGCCGCCCAGCCCGATCTCGGCGCGCACCCTGAGGCCGCGCAGACCCGCCGTCCGCACACCGATGAACTGCGACAGGCTCAGCAGGGTGTTCTCCACCTGTCCGCCGAACAGGACCGGGATGCCGGAGCGGTCGTGTACCTGGCGGAGCACCTGCCGAAGCGCGTCGCCGTCATCGGGCCGCAGAAGGGTGTCGGGGCCGGAGTGCGTCATCCGTCACCCCTTTCCGGGGGTAGTCCGCCGTCGTCGTGATGCGGAGCATAAACCGGCGTAACACCCCCGCCATAGAGCGGTGGCGTGATCGGAAAGGGGATGACGTGGCCATGAACGAACGATCGGCCTCGGTGGTGACCGCGACCGTCGGCGGGCCATCGGCCGGCCGGGTGCAGGAGTTGCTCGGCCTTTTCGGTGCTCCGGGCGCCTGTGCCGCGGAGCTGCTCTGCGACCGGCATCCCGCGGACGCGGTGGCCTTCACGGTGGTCGAGCAGGACCTGACGGCCACGGACTTCACGTACGGGGACCTGCGCCGCGACTCGGCCCGTTTCGCCGTCGCACTCGCCGACCTGGGGATCGGGTCCGGCGACGCGGTCGCCACGCTGATGGCCAAGTCCGCCGATCTGGTCGTGGCCCTGCTGGGTATCTGGCGCCGCGGGGCCGTGCACGTACCGCTGTTCACCGCCTTCGCGCCGTCCGCCGTGGCCCTGCGGCTCGGCGCGAGTGCGGCGAAAGCCGTCGTGGTCGACGCGGACCAGCGGGGCAAGCTCGCGCCCGGGGAGGACATGCCCGCCGACCGGCCCTGGCTGACCGTGGTCGCCGGGGGTGCCCCCGAGGGCGCGGAGCTGTCCTTCGGTGAACTGCTGGCCCGGTACTCCGGCGACGAGCCACAGGGCCGCCCGGTCGCGACGGGCCCGGACGCTCCACTGGTCCTGTTGTTCACCTCGGGCACCACCGGCGCCCCCAAGGGCGTCCCGGTTCCCGTCCGGGCGCTGGCGTCGCTCCAGGCGTACCTGGAATTCGGCCTCGACGTGCGCGAGGACGACGTGTTCTGGAACGCCGCCGACCCCGGATGGGCGTACGGCCTCTACTACGCGATCCTCGGCCCGCTCGCGGCCGGACGCCGCAGCCTGCTGCTGCACGCCGGCTTCAGCCCCGCCCTGACCTGGCAGGTCATGGCGGCTTTCGGGGTCACCAACTTCACGGCCGCGCCGACGGTCTACCGCAGTCTGCGGGCGGCGTCCGACCCGGTCCCCGACGGGCTGCGGCTGCGGCGGGCCTCCTCCGCCGGTGAGCCGCTCACCCCGGACGTCGTCGCCTGGTCGGAGCAGGCCCTCGGCGTGGCCGTACGCGATCACTACGGGCAGACCGAACACGGCATGGTCATCGCGGCCGGCTGGGCCGACACCGTCCGGACACCGGTGCCGGCCGGCTCGATGGGCCGACCGCTCCCCGGCTGGTCCGCCGAAGTGCTGTACGAGGAGCGGGACGAACCCGCGCCGCCCGGCACCCTCGGCCGGGTGGCCCTCAGCGTGCCGGACAGCCCGCTGCTGTGGTTCACCGGTTACGCGGGAGCGCCGGAGAAGACCGCTGAGCGGTTCACCGCCGACGGCCGCTGGTACCTCACGGGCGACGCCGGCCTCAGGGACGAGAACGGCTGCTTCTTCTTCTCCTCCCGCGACGACGACGTGATCATCATGGCCGGGTACCGCATCGGCCCCTTCGACGTCGAGAGCGTGCTCGTGCAGCACGAACGGGTACTGGAGGCGGCCGTCATCGGCGTCCCCGACACCCTGCGCGGCGAGGTGCTGGAGGCGTTCGTGGTGCTGCGCCCCGGGACACCGCCCGACGAGGACCTGGTGACGGAGCTCCAGCAACTCGTCAAGCGGAAGTTCGCCGCGCACGCCTACCCGCGGGCCGTGCACTTCACCGACCAACTGCCCAAGACACCCAGCGGGAAGACCCAGCGCTTCCTGCTGCGCCGGCAGCGTGCGCAGACAACCGGCCGGCCGCTGACCGACCCGAACCCGACCGGAGAGACGAACTCATGACGGCGCACGTGTCCCGCCTGTTGCCCAGCCAAGAGCGGCCGAACTGCTCGACCTGACCCGGGAGATCGCCGACAGTGCCCTCGCACCCCGGGCCGCTGCCGACGAGCGGGCCGAACGCTTCCCACGTGACGTCTTCCGCACCCTCGGCCGGGCCGGGCTGCTCAGCCTCCCCTACCCCGAGGAGTACGGGGGCAGCGCCCAGCCCTACGAGGTCTACCTCCAGGTCGTCGAGGAGATCTCGGCCCGCTGGGCGAGCGTGGGGGTCGGACCGAGCGTGCACACGCTGTCCTGCTTCGCCCTCGCCGAGTACGGCACCGACGAGCAGCGTAAGAACTGGCTGCCCGGCATGCTCGGCGGTGAACTGCTCGGCGCCTACTGTCTGTCGGAGTCGCACGCCGGCTCCGACCCGGCCGCGATGCGCACCCGGGCCCGGCGGGACGGCGACGCCTATGTCCTGCGGGGCGAGAAGGCGTGGACGACGCACGGCGGTCACGCGGACTTCTACCAGGTGATGGCCCGCACCTCCGATGACCGTACCCGCGGCGTCTCCTGTTTCCTCGTCCCCGCCGAGTCGTCCGGGCTGTCGGCCGACCCGCCCGAGCGCAAGATGGGGCTGACCGGATCGGCCACGGCGACCGTGCGGTTCGACGACGTCCGGGTTCCCGGGGGCCGGCGTCTCGGCGAGGAGGGGCAGGGCCTGCCGATCGCCCTCGCCGGGCTGGACGCGGGCCGGCTCGGCATCGCGGCCGTCGCCGTCGGCCTGGCCCAGGGCGCCCTCGACGACGCGCTCGCGTACGCGAAACAGAGCGAGACCTTCGGGAAGCCGATCGCTGGACACCAGGGAGTGGCGTTCCTGCTGGCCGACATGGAGGCCGCCGTGGACTCCGCCCGGGCCACCATGCTGGCGGCGGCCCGGCGCAAGGACGCCGGACTGCCGTACGCCCGTCAGGCCAGCATCGCCAAACTCGTCGCCACCGAGGCGGCGATGCGGGTCACCACCGACGCCGTCCAGATCTTCGGCGGCTCGGGCTACACCCGGGACTTCCCCGTCGAGCGCTATATGCGCGAGGCCAAGGTCATGCAGATCTTCGAGGGCACCAACCAGATCCAGCGCCTCGTCATCAGCCGCCACCTGGTCCATGCCCGCAGCGAACCCTCCCACCATGTCCTGCGCACCGCCGCGACCGAGGAGCCCCAGGCATGAAACTCACCGGATCCGCCGCTCTGGTCACCGGCGGCGCCAGCGGTCATGGGACGGCCCTTCGTATGGCGCTGCCGTAGCGGCGACCCGACAACCCCGCTGCCCGTACCCTCACCACTCCCCCTCGGCGCTGACGGTTCACTCAGCTTGTCAGGAGCCTCTCCCGCCACGCAATGGATTCGCCGCGCGCACAGAAGCGGGTGCCCATGGGGGGCGAACGGACCCTGTGCACGACTGACAAACTTCACTGCGCGTACGACAAACTCCGCATCCCGCAATCGCCGTAACGTCCGTGGCGGGAGTCCGTCGCAGGGATGCGTGAAACGGAAGCATCCGGAACCGTGGGTCATTCAGGGGGGTGACCAACCCCCTCTTTCGGGGGCAATGCACCGATGTCCGAGCAACTCGAGCACACCGAGCACACCGAGCATGTCCCGCCGTCGGTACGGGGCAGACGAGAGGTGTCTGCCGCCGGTCCCGCCACGCTCAGCCTGCAGCGTCAGGCCCTGCTGGTCACCGTAGTCCTGCGGACGTCCGGCGCGGCGGTGGCCGCGGTGGTCGGGCTGCTGGGGCTGGAATCCGCGGAGAACCCCGTGTGGGTGCTGTTGTCCGTCGCCGGGGTTCTGGTCTGGGCGGGCTTGTTCGGCATCCGCACGCTTCGCGGAGGGTCGGCCTTCCGGTTCGGTGCGGGGGACGTCGTGGTGTGTGCCGTGCTCTGCCTGTTCCACGACCAACTCGTCCCCTCCCCTGTGCTGACGGCGTCCGCCGGCTCCGGATGGGTCGACCTCATAGCCAGCGTCACCGTGCTCAACGCGCAGTGCTTCCTGCGCCAGCCCCACGGACTGCTCGGAGCCGTCGTGATCGCCACGGCCTACACGGCCGGCGCGCCGGGACTGCGCGAGGCGCCCGTCGTGCTCCTTCTCCAGGGCGTGCTCAGCGCCGGCATGTTCGTCCTGCTCCGCCGCGCCGCCCGGTCGGCGGACTCCACGCTGGCGGCCAAGGCCGAGGCTCGCGCGAACGACCTGGCCAGGGCGGCGGCACGGGCGGACGAACGTGACCAGCAGCGGCGGCTGCACGACACCGTGCTCGCCACCCTCACGATGGTGAGCACGGGAGCGATCACCGAGCGTTCCGAGGTGCTGCGGCGCCGCGCCGTGGCCGACCTCGGTGTGATCCAGGGTCTTGCGGCGGACACGGACGGCGCCGCGTACCCGGCCGGGGCGACGGACCCCGGCGATATGACCACGCCCCTGGTGCCCCTGGCCGCGGCACTGCGCTCTGCCGCGTTCGCGCCGAGGCCCGGACTGCCCGCGCTGACCGTGAGGTTCGGGGTCGTTCCGGTACTGCTGCTGCCCCGCCCGGTCGTGACCGCGCTCGCCGACGCCGTCGGGGAGGCTCTGACGAACGTCGTCCGGCACTCCAGCACCACGGCGGCCCACGTACACGTGCAGCCGGTGGGTGCCGGTGTGGTCGTGCACGTGCTCGACGGGGGACACGGCTTCGATCCCGTCACCGTGCCCGCGCACCGCAGGGGCCTGCGGGAATCGGTCACGGGGCGGATGGCGGCGGTGGGCGGGGCGGCGCGCATCGAGACACGGCCGGGCGACGGCGTGCACGTCGTGCTGCGGTGGCCCCGTTGAGGAGCGATACGGGCGCACCCGCCGGCGAAGCGGTCGCGGTCCGATACGCCCATGTGATCAGCGTCGTGGTCGTCGTCATCGTTGCCGTCTGGCACTTCGGCTACGACTCGCTGATCCTGGTCCGGAGCTGGTCACGGTACGAACCCGCGTGGGTGGCACTGGCCTCGTGGCTGGTGCTCTCCGTCGTCCAGCTGGTCGGCTCCGTCCTCCTGCTCCGCTCCGGGCTGCGCGGCCGGCTGGCACCGTTGCTGTCGTCCGTCGCGCTCCTGGCCGGCGTCGCCGCCGTCGCGACGTATCCGGGGGGCGAGGCGATCGGCGACATCAGCTGGGCCGCCAACACGGTCGGCTGGTTCGGTGTACTGCTCCTGATGCAGCGCCCGATGCGCGAACTGGTCGCGCTGCTGGCGTGCACGATCGCGATGACGACGGTCGCGCTCGGGGTGAGCGGCGACCTGGACACCCCCGTGACCTGGTCCCGTCTGATCGCCCAGTCCTACACCACGGCCGGTATCCAGCTCGCCTTCGTCCTCCTCGCCCGGGAGCTGCACCACGCCGCCCGGCTGACCACCGGCGCGGCGCGGGCGCAGGCCGACCGCATGGCACGGCGGGCGGCCGAGGAGGCCCGGCACGTCGAGCGGCGACGGCGCTACCGCTACCTGCGTGACCGGATCGCGCCACTGCTGCACGACCTGGCCGAGGGCCGGGCGCATCCGGGGGACGACACCGTGCAGCGGTCGAGCGCGATAGAGGCGACGCGGCTGCGCAGGCTGTTCGCCGAGACGGAGGACGCGGCACATCCGCTGCTGCACGAGTTGCGCGCCTGCGCCGATGTCGCCGAACGACGGGACGTGAACGTCACGTTCGTCTGCTACGGGGAACTGCCCGATGTCCCCGTGGCGGTGCGCAGGCAACTGACCGAGGGCCCCCTCCTGGCGCTGGCGTCGGCGAAGACATCAGCCCGGGTCACCGTCGTCGTGACGGCCGGCGAGATAGCGGTGAGCGTCGTGGCCGACGCCTCGGCGTCCGCCGCGCCGCGCCTGGTCCGTTCCGCCGGCACATCGGTGCTGTTCGACGAGAAGGAGAACCTGCTGTGGCTGGAATCCCGATGGCCCGTACCGGGACCACGTTCGACGTCGGCATCGTCGACGACCACCCGGTGGTGATCGACGGTGTCCGGGCCTGGTTGGCCGAGGAGCCGAGCGTGCGCGTCGGACACACCGGAGACACCACGGCGGACCTGCGCTCCCACACGGTGGACGTCCTGATCGTCGACCTCAACCTCAACGGGCGGCTGGTGCTGTCGGACATCGGCGAGCTAGCCGCCGAGGGCCGGCGGCTGGTCGTCTTCTCGCAGTCGACCGATGAGTCGCTGGTGATGGACGTGCTGGACATGGGCGTTGCCGGGTTCGTCACCAAGAGCGAGGGCCAGGCTCATCTGCTTCACGCGGTGCGCGCCGCCGCGGCGGACCGGCCCTACGTGCCGCCGACGACGGCCGGCGTCCTGGTGTCCGACCGCAATCCGGTGGCCCCTCAGCTGTCGCCGCAGGAACGGACGTCGCTGCTGTGGTGGTTCCAGTCCATGTCCAAGGCGTCGGTGGCCCGCCGCATGGGCGTGTCCGTACACACCGTGGACATGTACATCAAGCGGGCTCGGGTCAAGTACGCCCAGGTAGGTCGGGCGGCACCGACGAAGACCGACATGCTGGCCCGTGCGATCGAGGACGGCCTGGTCACCCCCGCCGAGCTGGCGGACTCCGCCGAGTGGACCCCTTCGGCGTGAGGGTCGCCCACTACGCGGCGCGGGAGAACGCCCACTACGCGGCGCGGGAGAAGCGGCGGGCCGCGAGTGCCAGCGCGGCGAGGCCGAGCACGCACATCACCAGCAGTTCGACAAGGAGCGGAGGCTCCCAGCCGCCCCAGTCGGGCCCGGTCGGGAGCACGCCGCCCGGCGCGGCCCCTGCCACGGTCTGCCGCAGCGCGTCCACGGCGTAGGTCAGCGGGTTGACGAGCGTCAGCGCGGCCAGCCACACCGGCAGGCCCTCCACCGAGAACATCGCGCCCGACAGGAAGAACAGCGGCAGCATGGTCACACCGAGCGCGGACTGGAACGTCTCGATCCGGGTGATACGGACGGCCGCCAGAGTCACGAACGCGGTCAGGGTGAACGCTACCAGCGCCAGTTCCCCGAGCAGGGCGAGCAGCAGCAGCGGATCGTAGGGCAGGCCGGCGAGTCCGGCGAACGCGAGCAGCAGCCCGCTCTGGGCCGTCGCCGTCGCCGTGCTGCCCAGGCACTTGCCGACCAGGAAGGTGTCCCGCCGGACCGGCGCGACCAGCACGGCGCGCAGCAGTCCCGTCTCACGGTCGCGCACGATGGACATGCCGGCGTTCAGCGCGGGCATCTGCACGGCCATCATCAGGATTCCCGGATAGACGTACATCATGTAGTCCCCGGTGCCGGACGCGGACCCGACCATGGCGCTCAGCCCGGTGCCGAGCACGACGAAGTAGAGCAGCGGATTCAACAGCGTCAGTCCCGTCTGGGCGGGACTCGCGATCAGCCGGGTCGTCTCCCGTCGGACCAGTGCCCGCAGCGCGGCCAGCTCGGAGGCGCGTCGGCCGGGCGGCCGGGCCGTGAGCCGGCCGGGGCGCTCCGCGGTGGGCTTCAGCACGTCGGCTCCCTCATCTCTTCCTCTTGCTCGTCCTTCTACGGATTCCGCAGGGAGCGGCCGGTGTGGTGCAGGAAGACGTCGTCCAGGCTGGGCCGTGTGACGGCCACCGACGTGACGCCCGTGGCGAGGTGGGCGCAGAGTCGCGGAACCCAGCGCGCTCCGTCGGCTGTCCTGACCCGCACCCCGTCCGGCGTCGTCTCGGCGTCCAGGCCGAACCGCTCGCGTATGGAGCGGACGGTGTTCTCGTCGTCGCCCGTTCGCAGGTGTACGACATCGGCGCCGATCGCCGACTTGAGTGCCTGTGGAGTCCCCTGCGCCACCAGACGGCCGTGGTCCATCACCGCGATCCGGTCGCAGTTCTCGGCCTCCTCCAGGTAGTGCGTGGTCAGGAAGACGGTGACTGCGTCCTGCCGGCCCAGTTCGTGCAGTTTCTGCCAGACCTGGGCGCGGCTCTGGGGGTCGAGTCCGGTCGTCGGCTCGTCGAGGAAGAGCACGCGCGGCCGGTGCATCAAGGCCCTCGCCACCTCCAGCCTGCGCTGCATGCCGCCGGAGTAGGTGCCGACCGGTGCCTCGCTCCGGTCGGCGAGGCCCATCATGTCGAGCAGCGAACGGGCCTGGGAGCGTACTTCGCGCTGCGGCATGCCGTGCAGGCGGGCGTGGAAGTACAGGTTCTGCCACCCGGTCAGCTCGCGGTCGGCGGTCGGCTCCTGGAAGACGACTCCGATCCTGCGCCTGACCTCGTCGGGACGGTGCGCCACATCGGCTCCGGCCACTTCCGCCCGCCCCGCGCTGGGGCGCAACAGCGTGGACAGCATGCTGATGGTGGTGGACTTGCCCGCGCCGTTGGGGCCGAGGAAGCCGAACTTCTCCCCCTCCGCCACCGTCAGGTCCAGGCCGTGCACCGCCACGGTGTCGCCGTAGACGCGCCGCAGGCCGCGGGTGCGGATCGCCGCGGGTTCGGGAGCGCTCACCGGCGCGGCGGTACGGTCATGATGACGTGGAAGGCGCGGACGTGCGCGGCGTCCTCGCCGACGGGCTCGCCGTCCACGGCCACCCAGGCGTGCGCCCCGAAGGGTTCGGTGACCACGCCGGTGCACCATTGGGGCCAGGTGCCGCCCAGTCGGCACAACAGAGCCGCCGCGACGGACCGTTGCAGGCAGCGCGGGCCGGCGCAGGCCAGGCTCACGTACACCACCGCGTTGCGTGCCCGCAGCGCCTGGTCCGCGGTCGCGGGGCGGGCGCCCCGGCTCGCGAACGCCAGTACGCGGCGCAGCCTGGCCGGCGGCAGCCGGGTCAGGACGCGTGCGGCGCCGGCGGCGAGCAGCGCGGCGGGGCGCAGCAGCCAGGGCGGAGGGTCGGCCGACTCGAGGCGCAGGGTGGTGCCGCCGCCGCTCACGGGACGATCACCTTGGCCGTGCGCAGGGCGTCGAGCAGGCTCTCCACGTGTGCGGTGGCCAGGTCGGGAGCGTCGGGGTAGAGCCGCAACAGCGTCCGGGCGGCCTCCTGCGGCGACTCGCCGTCCAGCAGACAGCGCAGCACGACGGCACCGGTGCCGTTCAGCATCCAGTAGCGGCCGTTGCGTTCGTCGAGCAGCACGGTGCCGTTCTCGGTGTCGGCGACGGACACACCGGGTAGCAGGGCGAAGGTCATCACGCCTCCTTACGTGGTTCGGGACGAGGGCGCGGTGGCGGTCGTGCCCGCGGGTTGCAGGGCTCGTAACCACAACTCGCAGGCGAGGGTGGGGTCGAAGGGCATCAGTGGCCGGGTGTCGGCGTGGGTGGTGACCAGCAGCCGGCGCAGGGCCGCCCCGTCGATCAGGCCCATGCGGGCCAGGTGCGTGTCCGCCGCGAAGTCGAGCAACTCGCCGCGGCGCCGGCGCAGACCCGCGTAGAGGGTGGGACTGGCGTCGTCCTTGCCGGTGCGGTGCAGGATCTCCGTCGGCACGACGCCGTCCAGTGCCCGTGCGAGCACGGGCTTGAGGCGGTTCGCGGCCACCCGGTCGGCCAGCCGTACGGACAGGACGGCCTCCAGCACGCGGTTGTCGGTGTAGGGGGCGTGGAACGTGACGCCGACATGCCCGCCGATGCTCGAATTGCGGCGCATGACCGTGCCGTTGACCCGGTTGATCCAGATCATCTCGTGCTGCACCGGGAGTGCGGCCAGCGGTTCAGGGCCCGTCGCGATCGCCTCGCGCAGCAGACGGCGCACGCTCGACGCGGCGTCCGGGGTGATCCAGGGCGGCAGCTTCGCCGAGACCTCCCAGTACGCTCCCGAGCCCCAGGCCCGGTCCGCGGCGAGTTCGTCCGTCTCGGCGGCCAGCCATCGCCGGTAGGACGGCGCGGCCCCCATCGTGCGCACCGTCGTGGCGATCGACCAGCGTCGCTTGGAACGCATCGCGCGCAGGTGCGGCAGGGCGGCGGCCGGATCGCGCCGGAGCAGCCCGTGCAGGGCCATCGTGCCGGGGAGGAACAGCTCGTCGCCCCCGACGCCCTGGAGGTGACGGCGTGCGCCCAGGGACGCGACGAGGCCCGCCTGGTGCTCGACGGTGGCCCTGGACCGGACGAACATCAGCGGGCCCTCCCTGTCGTGCGGGGTGTGCCCGAACGGCGCGTACCAGTCCGGCGTGTCCGTCGGCTGCACCACCACGTGGCGGGCCCGCGGCAGTACGGCCGCCGCCCGGCGCGCGTGGGCCAGATCCTCGCCCCGGCCGCCGTGCGCCTCGTAGTGCAGGGTGGCCAGGTCGGTGCCGACCGAGCGGTCGGCGACGAAGCAGAGGCTCGTCGAGTCGAGGCCGCCGGAGAGGTCGGCGCTCACCACCTTCTGACCCGCGGTTCGCGCAGCGACGGCGTCGAACAGCGCTTCGCGGACGAAACCGCCGTCGCCCAGAGGCCGTTCGGGCTCGGGCGGCGTCCACCAGCGCCGGGTACGCCCGGCTCCGTCGCTGCCGATCTCCAGGCAGTGCCCGATGCGCGGGCTGCGCACGCCGCGCCACACCGAACCCTCGCTGAGCGGTTCGGGAGGTCCGAACGGGGACAGGAGTTCGAGCGCTACCCGTTCCGTGTCGACGCTCGCGCCGATGCGCAGCGCCAGGGTCTCGGCCCGTGAGGCCGCCAGCGTCACGCCGGCGACCCGCGCGTAGAAGACCTGGCATGCGGTGGACAGCGTGCCCTGCACCCGGACGTCGCCGTCGAGCGACGCCACGAGGTGGAAGCTGCCGGAGTACAGCCGGCCGAGTTCGTCCAGGTCGGCGAGGGACCGGACCCGGCCCAGCCGGGCCTCCAGGACATCCGGCCGAACGGTCGTGCAGCCGAGCAGGGCCAGCCGGCGAGGGCCGACCGAGACGAACACGATCTCGTCGTCCGGCCAGTCGCCCACGAGCCACGGACGCCCGGAGTGGTGCTCGATCACCTTGGGACGCGGCAGCCCGGGAGACTGTGCCGGTGCGAGGGCCGCGACGCCGGCCGAATGGTCGGGAAGTACCACGAACTCCATGCGTTTCCTCCACCGCAGTGCCAGAGTGGGGTGGCCCGACCGGCATGTGGCGTCGGTCGGGCCACCCCGAGGTGCAGTGACCGGGATGCGGTACGGCCGGTTCGTCGGACTGCTGTTCCGGCGGTGCCGCCCGTGTCACTCGGCCCCGTGGGGCCTACGGGTGACTCAGAACCACCAGGCGCCCCACGGGCTGTCGAGCCAGTAGCCCCGCGACGTGAGCTGGGTCAGCTCGGCGAAGTCGCCGACCTCGATCAGGGTGGGAACCTCATACACGTTGGCCACGAAAGCCACCTCCGTCGGTCGAGTGGCGCCGGGTGTTCCCGGACGCCGGATATCGGTCGGCGGGACGACCCGACTGGCTTGCCCGGTCCGTCCGCCTGGGCCCAACGCTAGGGACGGGGCGGCCCCGACGCACGACACCTGTTCGGGTGACACGCCCCCGTTCGAGGGCGCCGGCCCGCGCCGTGACCCGGTCGCGCGGCACCTCGTACCTGCCGCCGCCCAGGCCGGTGGTCGTGGGGTCCCGCTCGGGAGTCGGAGAAACAACGCGGTCCGGAGCTGCCCTCCCCTGTGCGGCAGCTCCGGACCAGGGTCCGGGTGGATGCTGTTGACGCATCCCGTCAAGCCGAAGCGGTCGGCCGCCCATCGACGTTCACCGGTCCGCGTCCGTCGAGGGGTTCGCCGACGGGGGCGGTCGGTCAGGTTCGGGGGCTGCGGTCGGCCGCGGCGATCGAGGTGTCCGCCAGGCCCGGCTCGTCGGCCCTGTCCGGCAGTTCGCGTAGCGGCCCGGTATCGGCGCCGCCGTTGTCCGTCGACTTCGCACGGACCCGCGCGGCCCGGAGGACCGAGGCGGTGGCCGGGACCAACGCCGGTCTGCCCGGCCGGGACCCGCGCGGCGCGGGCACCGGCGACACGGGTTCGTCCGGGAAGAGGCGGTGCAGCGGCCGTACGAGCACGCGGGTCGTGGCCCAGGCGGCCAGGACGGCTCCCCCGGTCATGACCGGGCGCAGCAGCAGCCCGGTGAGCGGCCCCGGCGGCGCGATCTCGGCCACCAGGAGCGTCGCGCCGACAGCCCACGACCAGGCGAGCACCGTCAGGAGGGAGAAGGCGACGGTCACGGGCACCCCGCTCAGGTGCCATGCCCGCAGGTCCACGTCCATGTCGAAGCTGCCGACGGCGGCGAGGCCCAGGGCCGCCAGGAGCCAGAAGCAGGCGACCACGACGAGGGCCGCGGTGAGCAGGATCGTGGGCAGGCCTGTGGCCGCTGCCAGAAACGCGCGCATCTCCCCCGGTGCCTCTCTCTCCGTCCGCGGCATGGATCACTCGTCATGGATCACTCGTCGCTGTGCCGGGCACGGCCCGGACGGGGCTCCGATGCCGGACCGGCCCTGCCGGTGCCCGGCATCGGACTCCTCCGCCGTACTCCCCGCGAGCCATGGTGCACCGGGATGGCGAGCGGGTGCATTGCCGGTTTCCGGCAGTGTTGACTAGGGTCTTCATGCCGGTGGCCGTCAAGAAAGCGTCAACGGCAGGCCGAGAGACCGGGGGACGGCGTGGCGGAGCGGGAGATTCCGGAGCAGTATCTGAGCGGTTACGCCGAGATCCTGGCCGAGGTGTCGGCCACCGGGCGCCGCCTCACCCGCGACGAACTGGCCTCCCGCCGCGCCCTGGGCGAGCTGGCCGCCGAGGCGGGCCACGGGCTGCGCGCCCTCGTCAGCGCGCATCTGACCACCGCCCGCACGGCGTGGCCGAGGACTCCCGGCCCCGCCGGCGACGCGCTCGCCGCCGTGCACCAGGCCGTCGACGCCTTCGCCGAAGGCTACGAACGCGCCCAGCTCCTCGCCGTACGCCAGGAGGAGGCCGCCCGCCGGGAGTTCATCGACGACCTCCTCTACGGCCGCAGCGACCTCGGCCGCCTCGCCGAACGCGCGGAACGCTTCGGGCTGCGCCTCTCCCACGCGCACGCCGTCGCCGTCGCGCAGGGGCCCGACGCCTACGACGAGGGCGCCCCGGTGCCCCGGCAGGTGGAGCGCGCGCTCATCGCCCGGTTCGGCGACCGCAGCGTCCTGCTCACCACCAAGGACGGCCGGCTGCTGTGCATCGCGCCGGGCAACCAGGACGAGGTTCTCACCTACTTCGCCAAGCAGGCACACGCCGCCACCGACGGCGGCCGGGTCGCCATCGGCCGCCCCCAGCCCGGTCCCGGCGGTGTCGTCCACTCCTACGAGGAGGCACTGAACGCCCTCGAACTGGCCGACCGGCTCGGCCTCGACGAGCCGGTGCTGCACGCCGCCGACCTCCTCGTCTATCCGGTCCTCACGCGCGACCGGCAGGCCATGGCGGACCTCGTCGTCGTCACGCTGGGACCGCTCACCACGGCCCGCGGCGGCGCCCAGCCCCTCCTCGACACGCTCACCGCGTACTTCGACTCCGGCTGTGTCGCCGCCGAGGCCGCCCGCCGCCTCACCCTCAGCGTGCGCGCCCTGACCTACCGTCTGGAACGCATCCGCAAGCTCACCGGCGCCAACCCCGCCGACCCGGCGCACCGTTACATGCTCCAGACCGCCGTGATCGGGGCCCGGCTGCTGGACTGGCCGGCCCAGGAGATCTGACGGGGCCGCCGCATCCCGGCCGGGACGGACAGGATGCGGCGGCCTGATGCCACTTCAGTACCGTCGCTACGGCGTCTGCTTGATGGCGTCGACGATCGCCCGCTCCATGACGGCGCTGGTGAAGGTGACCGTGCCGGGCTTGATCAGCGCATCCTCTCCGGTCCTCTTCTCCACCTGGACCGTGCGCTCGCCGAGGAAGCGGTAGGTCTTCCTGTCGAAGATCCACTCCTCCCGCTGTCCGCTCGCCTCGTCCAGCCGGGCGACCGCCACGCCGGTCCGGCCGGCCGCGTCCACGGCGTCCTGGACGACGACGACTCCGGGGATCTTCGCGGCGGTCCGGAAGAGGGCGGAGTACAGCTCCGCCGGCGGGTAGCTCTCGCCGAGGAGGTCACCGACGGTGGTGAAGGCCTGCTGGTCCGGGGAGTTCCCCTGCCCCTCGGTCTCCTTGTAGATCTTGGCGAGGAGCGCGTCGGGATCGGTGGTCAGCCGCGCCAGGTAGTCGTACGAGGGACCGTTGAGGTCGGCCTCGGGGGTGTTGCCCTGCTCGTCGGGGAGGCTCAGGGTCTCGCCCTCGGGGCCGTCGTTGACGGCCGGGTCGATCAGCCAGCCCCGGGTGCCGTCCGGGGACATCCACACCTGGCGGCGGTGCAGTGCGTGGGAGGCCAGGGTGGTCTTGTCGTCGACGGTCTTCAGGTAGGTGCCGGCGGTCCTGGACTCGACATAGACGAACTGGCCGGGCTTGACCTCCGGGTGGGAGGCGTCGGCCGCCGCCAGCGAGATCCGGTCGAGCAGCTGCGGTACGCCCTTGGTGCTCGCGGCACCGACCGTGGTGGTCAGGACCGGTCCGTCGGCGAGACCCGGGTCCCCGGCCTCGCGGCCGGAGGTGAGCACGACGGCCACGACCGACGCGGCCACGACGGCCGCCGTCACGGGCAGGGTGATCGCCGGGCGCGGCAGCCGCAGCCACCACGCCCTGGCCGGAGCCGGGGCAGGGGCCGCTGCCGGGGCCGTCGTGCGCTCTTCCTGGTGGATCTGGGCCATCAGACGCTCCTTGTGGAACTGGTGACGGCCCGGCGGCAGGTCACGCGCCGTCCGGGAGAGGAGCGTGCTGTCCTCTCCCCGCTCGGCCGGACTCTGCCGGGACGTGTTCGCGTTCATCGGTTTCCTCCCTGCGCGGGCCGGACCACGGGTGCGTGGTCATCTCTTGTCTGTCGGCCGGGGCGGTCGCCTTCCCGTTTTCCGCGGGAAATCTTCCGCGCCGTACCTGCGCCGGTACCTGCCGCGGGCCCCGTCGGGGCGTCCCGGGTGAGCGCTCGCAGCTTTCCGCGCGCCCGGGACAGGCGGGAGGCGACGGTGCCGGCCGGAATACCGAGGGCCTCCGCAGCCGCCTCGTAGTCCAGTCCCTCCCCCAGGCACAGCGCGACGACCTCGCGCTCCGGGCGGCGCAGTCCGGCCAGGGCGGTCAGGGCCCGCGCGAGGAGCCGCCGGTCGTCGACCCGGCCGGCCACCTCCTCGGCGTGGTCGGGCACCGACAGCTCGGCCGCGGCGGCGGCGTTCGCCGCCGCCCGGTACCGGCGGTTGCTGCGGTACTGGTTGCGGGCGGTGTTGGTGGCGATCCCCAGCAGCCACGGCCGTAGGGAGCCGCCTTCGGGGTCGACCCTGTCGCGCAGCCGCCACGCCTCCATGAAGGTCGATGCCATGACGTCCTCGGCCGTCGACCAGTCGGCGGTCAGCCGGAAGGCGTGGTTGTAGACCGCCTTCGCGCAGCTGTCGAACAGCTCCGCGAAGGCGGTGGGATCCCCGGCCCGGACCCGGGTACGCAGATGAGTGCTCACCTCCATGAGCTGTCCGGCACCGCCCACCTCCTTCCCGTGACCTGTGTCACAACTGAGGTGGTCATCGGCGGCGTTCCTGGAGGACGACGGCCAGGGGTGTCGCCGTGAACATGGAGGAGTACGTTCCCACGGCGAGGCCGATGAGCAGGGCCAGGGCGAAGTCGGTGAGGGAGTCGCCGCCGAACCCGGCCAGCGCGGTGAGGATGAGCGCGGCGCCGGTCCCGGTGTTGACCGTGCGGGGCAGGGTCTGCTGGAGCGCCCGGCCGGCGATGTCGCGGAAACGGGTTTCGCGCTCCTTGTCCGCGTGCCGGGTCAGTTCCCTGAGGCGGTCGAAGACGACGACGGAGTCGTTGACGGAGTAGCCGATGACGGTCAGGAGCGCGGCCAGGAAGACACCGTCGACGGGTTTGCCGAGCCAGGCGAAGACGCCGACGAGGATCACGACGTCGTGGGCGAGGGCGGCCACGGCGGCCGTGCCGAGCAGCAGGCGGAACCGGACCGCGAGGTAGACGAGTTGGGCGCCCAGGGCGACGGCGAGGGCGATGAGCGCGCCCCGGCGCAGTTCCTTGCCGAGGCTGGGGCCGATGGTCTCGTCGCGGAGTTCGTCCGCGCGGCTGGTGAGATCGCCGACGGCCGCGCCGACCGCGTTCGCCTGCGCGGTGGTCAACTGGCCCGTGCGGACGGTGAGTCGGTTCTCCCCGGAGGTCTGCACGACGGCGTGCGGGAAGCCCGCGTCGGCGAGGGCGGCACGGGCCCGGTCGGGGTCGACGGGGGTGGCGGTGGCGTACTCGACCTGACGGCCGCCGGTGAACTCGATGCCGAAGTCGAGGCCGCGCAGGGCGATTCCGGCCCCGGCGAGGACGAGTGCGGCGGCGGAGGCGGCGAGCCATCGGCGCGGGTGCCGCATCAGCCGCGGGTTCCCGCGCGCGAGCCGGTCGCGGACGACGCCGGTGTGCGCGATGCCCGTGAGGTGGGGGCGGCGGCGCAGGCCGGGGCGGGAGACGGCGAGGTCGGCGAGTGCGCGGGTGATGACCAGGGCGCTGACCATGGAGGCGAGGACGCCGATGCCGAGGGTGACGCCGAAGCCGCGGACGGGTCCCGAGGCGAGCAGGAACAGCAGCCCGGCGGCGATCAGGGTGGTGATGTTGGAGTCGGCGATCGCGCTGAGGGCGTTGCGGAAGCCGGCGGCCAGCGCCGAGCGCGGGGTGGGCCGGTGGTGGGCCGCGTACTCCTCCCGGGCGCGCTCGAAGACGAGCACGTTGGCGTCCACGGCCATGCCGATGGCCAGGACGAACCCGGCGAGTCCGGGGAGGGTGAGGGTGGCGCCGAGGGCGGCCAGGGCGGCG
>NZ_MUBA01000327.1 GCF_002154575.1 Streptomyces bobili | reverse complement strand
CGGGGAGGGGCGGCGGGGCGAAAGAAGCCGGCGGCATGAGCGCCTTGTGGGCCCGGCGGGCCCACCCACAGCCCCGCCTCGCCGCAAGGGCTGCGGGAACGTCGCATTAGCGCTGTAATTACGGTCGTGGTCAGTCAGGGTGCGGCGGAGCGCAAGGCGAGAGCCCTGCGTGTCGAGCTTGCCCTGAAGACGGTCACGGGCGGGCCCGCCTCGCCCGAGCGGATGCGGCGCGTTCTCGAACAGGCACTGGTCTTCTCCAGCGCCAGCCTGGCCGCCGTCTACACGCCCGGCGACGGCGCCGACCTGCTCTGCCTGATCGAGTCGGCCGGCGTCCCGAGGACGCTGTACGGGCTGCGGGAGACCTACGCCGTCGACGGGCGTTCCCCGGCCGCCGACGCGCACCGCTCCGGGGCGTCCCTGTGGCTGGGCCCTGAGCGGCTCGCCGACTACGCGGAGCTGCGCAGGATGCCCGGGGACGTCCACCTGGCCGCGCTGCCCGTGCACGGCGGTGACGGCGGCGCTCTGCTCGCCGTCACCGACAACCCCGGCGGCTTCGGCACCGACGACCGCGCCTGCCTGGAACTCGTCGCCGAGGCCGTCTCGCTGCCCGCACCCACCGAGCCCGACGAGGCGGAGGAACTGCGCGCCAACTCCTTCAGCCTCGCCATGGACACCGGCCGGGTCGAGGTCGGCGACGAGATCCTGGAGCTGTTCGGCCTGCGCAGGGACCGGTTCGACGGCCGGGTGGAGACCCTGCTCGGCCACACCGTCCCCGACGATCTGCCCTCGCTGATGTCCGTCGTCGAGGCCGACCACATGTCGATCGGCGAACGCGAGCTGGAGTTCCGGGTGCTGCGGGCCGACGGCGGCCCGCCCCGCTGGCTGCGGCTGCGAGGTCGTCTCCTGCCCGGCGGCGAGGGCCACCCGGCCCGCCTCGTCGGCACCGTCGCCGACGTCTCCACGCTGCGCTCCGGCGTCACGGACGTGGCCCGCGTGCAACGCCTGGCCGCCGCCCTCGCCACCGCCGGCACGGTCCGGGACGTCAGCCAGGCCGTCGTCTCCGCGCTGCGCCTCCCGCTGCGGGCCGACCGCATCGCGCTGGCCGAGCTGGAGAACGACCGCCTCGTCGTCACCGTCCTGGACCCGCCCGAACCCGAGTCCTGGCCCGAACTGTGGCGGCTGGAGTGGCGCACCGAGTGGCCGGACGCGCCGGTGCGCACGATGCCCACGCTCGCCGCCGCCCTGCGCGAGGGGCGGGCCCGGATCTGGCCCGCCGGCACGCCCCTGGAACCGGCCCTGGCCGACGTCGGCCCCGGCGGCCTGGCCGTCCTGCCGCTGTCCGCCGGGGGCCGCATGGCGGGCGCCTGCCTGATCGGCTGGGACACCCCGCACGACTTCGGGCCCGACGAACGCGCCCTGCTCACCGCCTCCGCGGGACTCGTCGGCCAGGCCCTGATGCGGGCCCACGCCTTCGACGCCGAGCACGAACTCGTCGGCATGCTGCAGCGCCAGCTGCTGCCCCGCCGGCTGCCGAAACTCCCCGGCGCGGTCGCCGTCGCCCGCTACCTTCCGGCCACCGCGGGCCTGGAGGTCGGCGGCGACTGGTACGACGTGATCCCGCTGCCCGACAACCACGTCGCCCTCGTCATCGGCGACGTCCAGGGCCACAGCACCGGCGCCGCCACCCTGATGGGCCAGATGCGCACCGCCCTGCGCGCCTACGCGGCCGAGGGACACCCGCCGGACGTCGTGGTCTCGCACGCCAACCGGCTCCTGATGGAACTGGAGACCGACCTCTTCGCGACCTGCTGCTACGTCGAGGTCGACATGGAGGCCGGCACCGCCTGGTGCGTACGCGCAGGGCACCCGCCGCCGGTGCTGCGTCACCCGGACGGCGTAACGGAGATCGCCGAGTCCGACGGCGGCCCCCCGCTCGGCGTCGTCACCCAGGCCGACTTCCCGATGACCCCGCTGCGGCTGATGCCCGGCACGGTCATCGCCCTGACCACGGACGGGCTCGTGGAGTCCGCCGAGCTGGACATCGACACCGGAATGGACCGGCTCGCCCACGAACTCTCCGTCTCCGACCCCGCCCACCTGGGTCTCGTCGCCGACGCCCTGCTCGGCAACGCCCACCGCGGCGACGACGTAGCCCTGCTCCTGATGCGCTACGACGGCATGGCCGTACGCCCCCTGCGCGAGGGCTGGACGGTGTGGCGGGTCCCCGAGGCCGCCCGGCACGCCCGCCGCTTCACCCGGCGCAGCCTGCGCGCCTGGGGTGTGCGGGTGGACGCCATGGACGCGGCCCTGCTGGTCGTCTCCGAACTCGTCACGAACGCCCTCGTCCACACCGAGGGACCGGTCCGCCTCGACCTGACCCTGGTCAACCACCGGCTGCGCGTCTCCGTCACCGACAACTCGCCGCGCTCGCCCGTCAAGCCGACCAGCCTGGGCTGGGAGGCCACCGGCGGCCGGGGCATCCTCCTCGTCGAGGCCATGTCCGACGCCTGGGGGACGCTGCCGGTCAGCGGCGGCAAGCAGGTGTGGAGCGAGCTTCTGCTGGAGCTGTGAGCCGGCGGAGCGCGGGTGTTCCCGAGTGCGTCGCGGGTACCCGCTGCCCATGGACACCCTCGCCACCACCGTTCTGGCGGCCTCCGGAAAATCCGTTCTGGCCACCGTCGCCTTCGTCGTCGTCGGCGTCGTGCTCGTCGGCGGTCTGATCTGGGCCTTCCGGCTCGGTGCCAGGATCCGCAGCCGTGAACCCGCGCCACCACGCCCCGAGGATCAGCCCCGGATGCCCGAGTCGGGCCCGGTGCGCGAGAGCCACGGGGCGCGCGAGCCGAACGCGATGCCGCGGCCGGAGGACGGCGAACGCCTCACCCCGCACGAACTGAGGCCCACCGGCAGCCGGGAGAGCGACGACCAGAGCCGCCCCCGCTGGAATCCGGGGTCCGGCGGCTCGTTCGGCAGTGGCGGCCCGGGTGCCCGCTGACCGTGGAAGAGAAAGGCGATGAACGACCGTGACGACCTCACCCCTGGAGGAGAAACCCACCGCCCGCCGCCCCGAGACGGGCTGGGCCAGGGCACGCAGGCTGCGCAGCGCCAAGGCCGCGCTCCGCACCTGGATACCGGCCGTGGAGGCCCCCGGCACCGCGCCGGCGACACGCTTCGGCGCGGAGGGCAACATCGTCCGGGGTGAGGACTGACCGCGCCCTACGCTGAGGGCGTGCGCCTGCTGCTCATGTCCGACACCCACCTGCCCAAGCGCGCCAAGGCGCTTCCCGCGCCGCTGCTGGACGCGCTCCCCGGTGCCGATGTCGTCGTGCACGCGGGGGACTGGGTCGACACGGACACCCTCGACCTGCTGGAGAGCCGCAGCCGTCGGCTGATCGGCGTGTACGGCAACAACGACGGCCCCGAACTGCGGGCCCGTCTCCCCGAGACCGCCTGCGCCGACCTCGGCGGGCTGCGCCTCGGCGTGGTCCACGAGACCGGACCGGCCCAGGGCAGGGAGGCCCGCTGCGCCGCCCGCTTCCCCGACCTCGACGTCCTGGTCTTCGGCCACAGCCACATCCCGTGGGACACCACGGCCCCCGGCGGGCTGCGCCTGCTCAACCCGGGGTCCCCGACCGACCGCCGGCGTCAGCCGCACTGCACCTACCTGACGGCCGTCGCAGCGGCGGGCCGGCTGACGGACGTCGTCCTGCACCGCCTGCCGCCCCGCTGAGGGGGCTAGCGCGAGGCATGGACCGCCCCCGTCGTGGCCGTCAGCGGAACCCCGCTGCCGCCCCAGCGCAGCGCGACGATCTCGGCGGCCACGGACACGGCCACCTCCTCCGGCGTACGCGCCCCCAGGTCGAGTCCCACCGGTGAGCGCAGCCGGGACAGTTCGTCCTCGGTCAGTCCCGCCGCGACCAGGCGGTTCCGGCGCTCGTCGTGGGTACGGCGGCTGCCCATCGCCCCGATGTACGCGGCCGGCCGGCGCAGCGCCACCTCCAGCAGCGGCACGTCGAACTTCGGGTCGTGGGTCAGCACGCAGATCACCGTGCGCCCGTCGGTGTCCGCCTCGCGCAGATAGCGGTGCGGCCACTCCACGACCACCTCGACGCCCGCCGGGAAGCGGCGCGGCGTGGCGAACACGGGCCGTGCGTCGCACACGGTGACCCGGTAGCCGAGGAAGCCGCCGATCCGGGCGACGGCCGCCGCGTAGTCGATCGCCCCGAAGACCAGCATGCGCGGCGGCGGCGCGAACGAGTGCAGGAACACCGGCACGGCGTCCTGACGCCGCTGGCCGCGCGGCCCGTAGTGCCGTACGCCGGTGGCGCCCAGGGCGAGTTCGCCGCGCGCGTCGGCGGCGACCGCCGCGTCCAGGCCGCCGGTGCCCAGCGTGCCGGAGGTCCGCTCCGGCCACACCGCGAGCGTGGCCCCGCGCCGGGCGGGCCCGTCCACCACCGTGGCGACGGTCACCGGCTCGCCCGCCGAGACCGACGCGGCGACCGCCCCGAACGAGGGGTCGAGGGCGGCTGTGACGGGCCGGACCAGGACGGTGATCTCGCCGCCGCAGGTCAGACCGACCGCGAAGGCGTCCTCGTCGCTGTAGCCGAAGGTCGCCGGCCGGGCCTCGCCGCTCGCCAGCACCTCTCGCGCCAGCTCGAACACCGCGCCCTCCACACACCCCCCGGACACGCTGCCCACGACCTCGTCGCCGGGTCCGACCGCCATGGCGGCGCCCGGATCGCGCGGCGCGCTGCGGCTCACCGCGACCACGGTGGCGAGCCCGAACGGCTCACCGGCGGCGTACCAGTCCTTCAGGACCGGGAGAATCTCGCGCACGCTCGACTCCTTTCCTCCCGCCCGAGCAGCGTTCACGTCCCCCAGGGAAGGAACGCCCACGTCGACGCCGGGAGTACCCACACCGACACCCTCGCACTCGAACGGCGGCGGGGCATCACCATCAGTGCTGACGGTAAGTCAACTTACTCATGGGTCAGAAGGTATTGACGGTGTCCGGAAATGGCCGGACTGTAGTGGACATGCCGAATATCCGGGCACGTCTGCTCGCTGTTCTGGTCGTCCTCTGCGGACTCTGCGGATTCCTGACGATGGCGGGCTCCCCGGCCGCCACCGCCGCCCCCCTCCCCGACTCCCTCCCGTTCGACGGCACCGCGCTCACCGTGTCCGCCGGCCGCTTCGTGGACGCCACCGGCCGCGAGGTCGTCCTGCGCGGTTACAACGTCTCCGGCGAGACCAAGCTCGCCGAGAACAAGGGCCTGCCCTTCGCCTCGGTCACCGACGCCAGGAAGTCGGCGACCGCCCTTCGCGCC
>NZ_MUBA01000326.1 GCF_002154575.1 Streptomyces bobili | reverse complement strand
CGGCAGGCCCCACCCCCCACCGCGCCACGACCACGAGGAGGACACCTGCATGGAACAGCCGCAGCAGTCAGCGGGACCGGAGGAGGCCGGAGCGGAGGCCGGCAAGCCCCCGCTCCGCGTCGGCATGGTCGGCTACGCGTTCATGGGCGCCGCCCACTCCCAGGGCTGGCGCACCGCGGGCCGCGTCTTCGACCTGCCGTTGACCCCGGTGCTCACCGCGCTCTGCGGGCGCGACGCCGCCGCCGTCCGCGCGGCGGCCGACCGGCACGGCTGGGCGACGACCGAGACCGACTGGCGGGCGCTGATCGCCCGCGACGACGTGGACCTCGTCGACATCTGCACGCCCGGCGACAGCCACGCCGAGATCGCTCTCGCGGCGCTGGCGGCGGGCAAACACGTCCTGTGCGAGAAGCCCCTCGCGAACACGGTCGAGGAAGCCGAAACCATGACCCGTGCCGCGGAAACCGCGTTCACAACAGGCGGGCAGCTGGCCATGGTCGGCTTCAACTACCGCAGGGTCCCCGCCACCGCGCTGGCCCGGCGCATGGTGGCCGAGGGCCGGCTCGGCCGGCTGCGGCACGTCCGGGTGACGTACCTCCAGGACTGGCTCAACGACCCGGAGTTCCCGCTGACCTGGCGGCTACGCAAGGAGCGGGCCGGCTCGGGTTCCCTCGGCGACCTCGGCGCGCACATCGTCGACCTCGCACAACACCTCGTGGGGGAGCGGCTGGCCGGGGTCTCGGCGCTCACCGAGACGTTCGTACGGCAGCGGCCGCTGCCCGGCGGACCGAGCAGCGGCCTGGCCGCGGGCGCAGGCCGGGCCGGCACCGCGACGGTCACCGTCGACGACGCCGCCGTGTTCACCGGCCGCTTCGTCTCCGGCGCCCTCGCCTCCTTCGAGGCGACCCGCTACGCCACCGGCCGCAAGAACGCCTTGCGCCTCGAACTCAACGGGGAGCGCGGCTCGTTGGCCTTCGACCTGGAACGCCTCAACGAACTGTGGTTCCACGACGCCACCGAACCCGCCGTCCACGCCGGCTTCCGGCGCATCCTCGTCACCGAACCCGACCATCCCTACCTGGAGGGCTGGTGGCCCCCCGGCCACGGCCTGGGCTACGAGCACACCTTCGTCCACCAGGCCCGCGACCTCGTCCACGCGATCGCCGAGGGCCGGGTGCCGCAGCCCTCCTTCGCCGAAGGGCTGCAGGTCCAGCGCGTCCTGGCGGCCGTCGAGGAGAGCGCCGAGAAGAACTCCGTCTACACCCCGATCGCCGACTGAGGAGGCTCGCAGCATGCCCCGCAGATTCACACTCTTCACCGGTCAGTGGGCAGACCTCCCCCTGGAGGAGGTCTGCCGCCTCGCCCGCGACTTCGGCTACGACGGTCTCGAACTCGCCTGCTGGGGCGATCACTTCGAGGTCGACAAGGCCCTCGCCGACCCGGCGTACCTCGACTCCCGGCGGGCCCTGCTCGACAAGTACGGCCTGAACTGCTGGGCCGTCTCCAACCACCTCGTGGGCCAGGCCGTCTGCGACGCCATCATCGACGAACGCCACCAGGCCATCCTGCCGGCCCGCATCTGGGGCGACGGCGAACCGGAGGGCGTCCGGCGACGGGCCGCGACCGAGATCGCCGACACCGCCCGCGCGGCGGCCGCGTTCGGCGTCGACACCGTCATCGGCTTCACCGGCTCCGCCATCTGGCACCTGGTCGCCATGTTCCCGCCCGCCCCGGAAAGCATGATCGAACGCGGCTACCAGGATTTCGCAGAGCGCTGGAACCCGATCCTCGACGTCTTCGACGCGGAGGGCGTGCGGTTCGCCCACGAGGTCCACCCGAGCGAGATCGCCTACGACTACTGGACGACCGTACGCACCCTGGATGCAGTCGACCGTCGACCGGCTTTCGGCCTCAACTTCGACCCCAGCCACTTCGTGTGGCAGGACCTCGACCCGGTCGGCTTCCTGTGGGACTTCCGTGACCGCATCTACCACGTGGACTGCAAGGAGGCCCGCAAGCGCCTCGACGGCCGCAACGGCCGCCTCGGCTCCCATCTGCCCTGGGGCGACCCCCGCCGCGGCTGGGACTTCGTGTCAGCCGGCCATGGCGACGTCCCCTGGGAGGACGTCTTCCGGATGCTGCGCTCGATCGACTACCGCGGCCCGGTCTCCGTGGAGTGGGAGGACGCCGGCATGGACCGGCTCCAGGGCGCCCCGGAGGCACTGAAGACCCTCAGGGCCTACGACTTCGAGCCGCCGTCGGCCTCCTTCGACGCGGCGTTCGGCAACTGATCCCAGGATCACCACAGGCTCTCCGGGATGACGGCGCATCCCGGCGCAAGCACCCGCACGTACAACCGGCCCCATGCTGGAGGCACCCGTGCACGGGAACGACCGCACCATCCGTACCGCCAGACACCAGCCCCGCAGACGACGTCCCGCGCTGCTCAGGGCCATCGCCCTGTTCGGCGGCGCCCTGCTGGCCGGGACGTCACTCTCCCTCACCGCACCGCAGGCCGGCGCAGCCGTCGCCGGCCGGGCGGCCCAGGCATCCCCGGCCGCGGCGGAGGCCGTCGCCGCCGAGGACTTCCAGCAGGTCACCCTCGCCAAGGGCGAGGCGGAGGTCGGGGAGCCCATGTCCCTCGCGGTCCTCCCCGACCGCTCCGTCCTGCACACCTCGCGCGACGGCGAGCTGCGCCTCACCGACGCCGCCGGCAACACCCGCCTGGCGGGCAAGCTCGCCGTCTACTCCCACGACGAGGAGGGCCTCCAAGGCATCGGCGTCGACCCGCAGTTCAGCTCCAACCGCTTCATCTACCTCTACTACGCACCCCCGCTGGACACCCCCGCGGGTGACGCCCCCGAGACCGGGACGGCCGCCGACTTCGCGCCCTTCGACGGCGTCAACCGGCTCTCCCGGTTCGTCCTGAAGACCGACGGCACCCTGGACGCCGCCAGCGAGACGAAGATCCTCGACGTGCCGGCCTCCCGCGGGCTGTGCTGCCACGTCGGCGGCGACATCGACTTCGACGCGGCGGGCAACCTGTACCTGTCGACCGGCGACGACACCAACCCGTTCCAGTCGGACGGCTTCACGCCCATCGACGACCGCCCGAACCGCAACCCCGCCTTCGACGCCCGGCGTTCCTCCGGCAACACCAACGACCTGCGCGGCAAGATCCTGCGCATCAAGGTGAACGCCGACGGCTCGTACACGGTCCCCGACGGCAACCTCTTCGCGCCCGGCACGGACCGGACGCGGCCCGAGATCTACGCGATGGGTTTCCGCAACCCGTTCCGGTTCAGCGTCGACAAGGAGACGGGCATCCTCTACGTCGGCGACTACGGCCCCGACGCCGGTGCCGCCGATCCGGCCCGCGGCCCCGCCGGACAGGTCGAGTTCGCACGTGTCACCCGGCCCGGCAACTTCGGCTGGCCGTTCTGTACGGGCGACAATGACCCGTATACCGCCTACGATTTCGCGACGGGTGTATCCGGTGAGCCGTTCGACTGCGCCGCACCGAAGAACACCTCGCCGCACAACACCGGCCTCACCGACCTGCCGCCGGCCCAGCCCGCCTGGATTCCCTACGACGGCGGTTCGCTGCCCGAGTTCGGCAGCGGCTCGGAGTCGCCCATGGGCGGCCCCGTCTACCACTTCGACCCGGCGCTCGACTCGCCGGTGAAGTTCCCCGAGGCCTACGACGGCGACTTCTTCGCCGGGGAGTTCGGCCGCCGCTGGATCAAGCGCATCACCAGCGACGCCGACGGCACCGTGCAGGCGATCAACGACGTACCGTGGACCGGCACGCAGATCATGGACATGACCTTCGGTCCCGACGGTGCGCTGTACGTTCTCGACTACGGCGTCTCCTGGTTCGGCGGCGACGAGCACTCCGCCCTGTACCGCATCGAGAACGCCACCGACGGCCACTCCCCGGTCGCCCAGGCCGCGGCCGACCGCACCTCCGGTCAGGCGCCGCTCAGGGTGAGCTTCTCCTCCGCCGGCACGACGGATCAGGACGGTGACGCGCTCACCTACCGCTGGGACTTCGGCGACGGCTCCACCTCCACCGCGGCGGACCCCACGCACCGCTACCGCAAGAACGGCACCTACACCGCCACGCTCACCGCGAAGGACCCGAGCGGACGCACCGGCAGCGCGAGCGTGCAGGTGGTCGTCGGCAACACCGCGCCGAAGGTGACCCTCGAACTTCCCAGGGACGGGCAGCTGTTCAGCTTCGGCGACGCCATCCCGTTCAAGGTGCGCGTCACCGACCCCGAGGACGCTGCGATCGACTGCTCGAAGGTCGAGGTCACCTTCGTCCTCGGCCACGACAGCCACGGCCACCCCGTGACCTCGGCGAACGGCTGCACCGGCACCATCCAGACCAGCGCCGACGGCGGCCACGACGACGACGCCAACATCTTCGGCGTGTTCGACGCCGAGTACACCGACGGTGGGGGCGGCGGCCAGGCGGCGCTCACCACCCACGACCAGAACCTGCTCCAGCCCCGACACCGCCAGGCCGAGCACTTCGGGAACTCCTCCGGTGTCACCGTGACCGCCCGCGAATCGGCGCACGGCGGCCGGACCGTCGGCGAGATCGCCTCCGGCGACTGGATCTCCTTCACGCCGTACGTCCTCGCCGACGCCAAGAAGCTCACCGCCCGCGTCGCGTCCGCCGGTTCCGGCGGAACGCTCGAGGTCCGCGCCGGCTCGCGCACGGGCACCCTGCTCGGCAGGGCGACGGTGCCGCCCACCGGCGGTTGGGACACCTACCAGGACGTCAGCGCCCCCCTGTCCCGCGCACCCAAGGGCACGACCACGCTCTACCTGGTCTTCAGGGGAAGCGGTTCCGCAGCCCTGTACGAGCTGGACGACTTCACCCTCACCGCGAACTGAGAGGAGGCTCTCATGCGCTCAACCGGCCGACTGGCCACGTCACTTGCGGGAGCCGCCCTGCTCCTCGGCGGCGCCACGCTGCCCGCCGCCTCACACTCCCCGTCCCCCGGTGAGGCACGCGTCCTGGTCTTCTCCAAGACGGCGGGTTTCCGGCACGACTCGATCCCCGACGGCGTCGCCGCGCTGAAGGAACTGGGGGCCACCGACGGCTTCACCGTCCACGCCACCGAGGACGCGGGCGCCTTCACGCCGGCCAACCTGCGGCGCTACGACGCGGTGGTCTTCCTCTCGACCACCGGCGACGTCCTCGACGACACCCAGCAGCGGGCCTTCGAGGACTACATCCGCCGCGGCGGCGGATACGTCGGCATCCACGCGGCAGCCGACACCGAGTACGACTGGCCCTTCTACGGCGGCCTGGCCGGCGCCTACTTCCAGTCGCACCCGGCGATCCAGCCCGCCACGGTCGACGTCGAGGACCACGCCCACCCGGCGACCTCGGGACTCCCGCGGTCCTGGATCCGGACCGACGAGTGGTACAACTACCGCTCCAATCCGCGCGACCGGGCCCACGTGCTGGCCTCGCTCGACGAGTCCTCGTACACCGGCGGCACCATGCGGGGCGACCATCCGATCGCCTGGTGCCAGGACTACCAGGGTGGCCGCGCCTTCTACACCGGCGGCGGTCACACGAAGGAGTCCTACGCGGATCCGGTATTCCGTAGACACCTGGTCGGCGGAATCCTGTATGCGGTCGGCGAGATCCAGGCCGACTGTCGACCGGAGAACGGATACCGTCCGCTGTTCGCCGGCAGCTCGCTGGACGGCTGGCGTCAGGCCGGCCCCGGCTCCTTCACCCTCGACGACGACGGCACCCTCACGTCCTCGGGCGGGATGGGCCTGCTCTGGTACGCCGCCTCGGGCTTCTCCTCGTACTCCCTGAAGCTCGACTGGAAGATGGCAAGCGCTTCCGGCGACGACAACTCCGGTGTGTTCGTGGGCTTCCCGCCCTCCGACGACCCCTGGTCGGCGGTGAACAACGGCTATGAGATCCAGATCGACGCCACCGACGTACCCGAGAAGACCACAGGGTCCGTCTACGGCTTCCGGTCCGCCGACCTGAAGAAGCGCGACCGTGCGCTGAATCCGCCGGGGGAGTGGAACACGTACGAGATCCGCGTGGAGGGCGAACGCCTCCGACTGTGGCTCAACGGCGTGAAGATCAACGATTTCACCAACACCGACCCGGCCCGCAGCCTGCGCGACGGTCACCTCGGTCTCCAGAACCACGGAACCGGCGACCAGGTGTCCTTCCGCGACGTCCGGATCAAGGAACTGCCCGTCAAGGGCTCCTGAACGGCGGCGGGCGGAGGACGCCGGACCTCCGCCCGCCGTCACCCATCCCCGCGCGCAGAGCCCGGCGCGCGCACCGCTCGCCGCTCACCTCTGCTCCGGCCTGTCTCCCCGCCCGCCCGTCTGCCCGCGCTCACCTCCGCGCGCTCACCTCTGCTCATTCGCCCTCTCCGCCTTCGCCCTCTCCGCCTTCGCCCTCTCCGCCTTCGCCCTCTCCGCCCTCGCTCTCTCCGCCTTCACCCTCTCCGCGCCCAGCTTCGCGCACGACAAGGAGGCCGCCCATGTCCGCGCCCCGCCAACTCCCCCCTCGCGTCGGCGTCTGGCTGATCGGGGCCCGCGGGTCCGTCGCCACCACCGTCGTGGCGGGCTGCGCCGCCCTGACCGCAGGACTGCGCCCGCCGACGGGCCTGGTCACCGAGACCCCCGCCTTCGCTCGCAGCGGACTGCCCGCGCTGTCCTCCCTCGTCTTCGGCGGACACGACACCCTCGACTGTCCGCTGCCCAAGCGAGCCGAACAGCTCGCCGCCGGCGGCGTTCTGCCGCCCGGCCTCCCCGCCGCCGTCGAGGCCGAACTCGCCGCTGCCGAACGGGAGATCAGGCCGGGTGGCCCCCTCCCCGGCGACACCCGCGACGAGGAGGAGCTGATCGCCGCCTTCGCCACGGACCTGCGCGACTTCGTACGACGGCTGGGACTGGACCGTGCGGTCGTGGTGAACGTCGCCTCCACCGAACCCGCACCCACCGGAGCGGCCCTTCCCGCCAGTTCCCTCTACGCCGCGGCGGCCCTGCGCGCCGGCTGCCCCTACGTCAACTTCACCCCCTCGACCGGCCTGCACCACCCGGGCCTGGCCGGTCTCGCCGCGTCGAGCGGGCTGCCGTACGGCGGGCGCGACGGCAAGACCGGGCAGACGCTGCTGCGGTCCGTCCTCGGGCCGATGTTCGCCCAGCGGGCCCTCGATGTGCGGGCCTGGTCCGGCACCAACCTGCTGGGCGGCGGCGACGGAGCCGCCCTGGCCGACCCGGCGGCAGCCGCGGCCAAGAACGCCGGCAAGGAACGCGTCCTCGCCGACACCCTCGGCACGGTCCCCGAGGGGCAGGTGCACATCGACGACGTGCCCGCCCTCGGCGACTGGAAGACCGCCTGGGACCACGTCGCCTTCGACGGCTTCCTCGGCACCCGCATGGTCCTCCAGACCATCTGGCAGGGCTGCGACTCGGCCCTCGCCGCCCCGCTCGTCCTGGACCTGGCCCGCCTCCTCGCCCGCGCCCACGAGCGCGGTCTTTCGGGCCCGCGCCCCGAACTCGCCTTCTTCTTCAAGGACCCCGTGGGAGACGCGCCGGCCTCCCTGGCGGAGCAGTACGCGGAACTGGAGAGGTTCGCCCGCCGACTGAGCGAGGAGGACGGACGGTGAGCGGGGGAGAGGTGGGGCATCAGGTGGGCGCCCCGGCGTCCACGAGGGAGCAGCGCCGTACTCCCGATCCCCGTAC
>NZ_MUBA01000325.1 GCF_002154575.1 Streptomyces bobili | reverse complement strand
CAGGAAGTAGTTGTTCCAGGTGGCGACCGTGGTGAACAGCAGCACGGTCACGATGCCGGGGGCGAGCAGCGGCAGGACGACGGTGAAGAAGATCCGCGCCTCACCGGCCCCGTCGATGCGGGCCGCCTCGAGCAGTTCGTTGGGGATGGCCTCGGTGGCGAACACCCACATCAGGTACAGGCCGAACGGCGAGACCAGCGAGGGGATGATCACGGCCCACGGGGTGTCGGTCAGGCCCATCTTGCTGAACATCAGGAAGGTGGGCACCGCCAGGGCCGTACCCGGGACCGCCACCGCGCCGATGACCGTGGCGAAGATGCCGCGCTTGCCGGGGAAGTCGAACTTCGCCAGCGCGTAACCGCCGAGCACCGCGAGGAAGGTGGCCCCGCCGGCGCCCAGCACCACGTACATCAGGGTGTTCAGCAGCCAGCGGGTGAACACGCCGTCGTTGTAGGTGAACGTGTCGCGGATGTTGTCCCACAGCGCGAAGTCGTCGGCGAACCACATGCCGGACGAGTCGGCCAGACCCGCCTGCGTCTTGGTGGCGTTGATGGCCAGCCAGATCAGCGGAACGACGGTGTAGATCACGATCAGCGAGGTCAGCACCGTCAGCAGCACGCTGCGCTTGGGCTTGCCCGCGGAGGGCTTGCGCGGCTTGCGCAGCCTCGGGGAGTTCCGGCCGGGACCTGAGGTCTTCGCGGGTACGGAAGGGGAAGCGGTGGTGAGAGGGCTGCTCATCGGGTCACGCTCCCTTGCGCATGCCGCGCAGCTGCACGACGTAGGCGATCACCATCGTGATCAGGCCCATGATGATGGCCACCGTCGCGGAGTAGTTGTGCTGCTGGCCGTTGAAGGACAGCGAGTACGTGTAGAAGTTCGGCGTGTAGTCGGTGGTGATGGCGTTGCGGGCCAGCGGCCGCAGGATGTTCGGCTCGTTGAAGAGCTGGAAGCTGCCGATGATCGAGAAGATCGTCGCGATGACCAGGGCGCCCCGGATCGCGGGGAGCTTGATCGCGGTGATCATGCGGATCTGTCCGGCGCCGTCGATCTCCGCCGCCTCGTACAGCGAGTGCGGGATGACGCGCAGCGCCGAGTAGAAGATCAGCATGTTGTAGCCGACGAACTCCCAGGTGACGATGTTGCCGATCGACGCCAGCACCAGGTCGGGGGAGAGCGGGTCGGGCAGCGAGACGCTGAACGCCTCGTTGATGTCACCGACCAGGCCGTACTTCGTGCCGTACATGAAGCCCCACATGAGGGTGGCGACCACGGCGGGCACCGCGTACGGCAGGAAGATCGTGATGCGGAAGAAGCTCTTGCCGTAGAGCCGGCCGCTGTCCAGCGCCAGCGCCACCAGCAGGGCGATGCCCAGCATGATCGGCACCTGGATGGCCAGGAACAGGGACACCCGGCCGAGCGCGCCCCAGAACTGGTCGTCCTTCAGCGCCTGCGTGTAGTTGTCGAAGCCGACGAACTGCGTGCCGCCGATGAGCTGGTCACGGAAGAGGCTGAGGTAGATCGAATACGCGATCGGCGCCAGGAAGACCAGGGCGAAAACGGCCACGAAGGGACCGATGAAACCCCAGCCCATCCAGGAGCGGCGGTCCCGTTTCGCCGGAGGGGGCGCCGGCCGCGGCTCGGCGGCCACCGGCGGTTGCAGCGTCGTCATGTCGTTCCTCGCTCATCCAGTCCTGGAACTCGCGGTGTCGCGCCGACGTGCCGTGCGCACCGCCGATGTTTACGCAAACATCAGCCACCGCGAAGAGGCGGTGGGCTGTTATGTTTACGTAAACATCTGATGGCGGCATGTCTACACTGCCCCGATAACCATGGTCAAGGGTCATCTGCGGAGACCCTCGAAGCAGCGGCGACAGAACGATGGGGGCAACGCGTGGAGATGGCTGAAAGAGCCCCGGCGAACGGAGCCGGGACGGCCACGGGCCCGGCCGGGGGCGCTCAAGGCCCGGACGGCGCGGTACGACGGGCTCGCGGCCGGGGCCGGACCACCGCCTCGATGGCGGACGTGGCACGCCTCGCCGGCGTGTCCTCGCAGACCGTGTCCCGGGTCTCCAACGGTTACGCCGGTGTGAACGAGGAAACCCGGCAGCAGGTGCTCGCCGCCATGAAGGAACTGGGCTACCGGCCCAACAGCGCGGCCCGCGCCCTCAAGCGCGGAGAGTTCCGCACGATAGGTGTGATCACCTTCACGCTGTCCACCACCGGCAACGTGCGCACCCTGGAGGCCATCGCGACCTCCGCCGCCGCCGAGGGGTACGCGGTCACGCTGCTGCCGGTCGCCGTGCCCACGCAGGACGAGGTGCGCGGCGCGTTCTCCCGCCTCGAGGAACTCGCCGTCGACGCGGTCATCGTCATCATGGAGGTCCACCTGCTGGACGCGGCGACCGTCACCCTGCCGCCACACGTCCAGGTCGTGGTCGTCGACTCCGACGCCGGCAGCCACTACACCGTCGTCGACACCGACCAGTCCGGCGGCACCCGCACCGCCGTCCAACACCTCCTGGACCTCGGCCATCTGACGGTGTGGCACCTCGCGGGACCCGAGGACTCCTTCGCCGCCCAGCGCCGCGCCGACGCCTGGCACGGGGCGCTCACCGACGCGGGCCGTCCCGCGCCGCCCGTGGTCCGCGGCGACTGGTCGGCCGAGTCCGGCTACCGCGCCGGCCTCGAACTCGCCGCCCAGGAGGACTGCACCGCCGTCTTCGCGGCCAACGACCAGATGGCCCTCGGCCTGCTGCGCGCCCTGCACGAGCGCGGCCGGCGCGTCCCCGAGGACGTCAGCGTGATCGGCTTCGACGACATCCCCGAGGCCAGCTCCTTCCTGCCCCCGCTGACCACCCTCCACCAGGACTTCGCCGAGGTCGGCCGCCTCTGCGTCCAGGCCGTACTGCGCAAGATGCGCCGCGACGGCCCCCAACGCGGTACGACCCTGGTCCCGACCCGCCTGGTCCTGCGCGACAGCACGGCACCGCCGCCGGGTGGGGGAGCGGGGGAGGTCTGAGGTCGCTCGGCGGGGGGCGTGATGCTGCGCGTCGTGCGGTCGGGCCACTCGTACGGCTGCGACGTACGGCGTGCGGCGGAGGTGCCGTCGGCACGGCGGCTCCAGGGGCAGGGTGCGGACGCCGGTGAACGCGTGGAAGCGGCGAACCGAGACGCCTCACCGCCAGGCCCGGCAGACCTTGTCCCCTACACCAGTCGCAGTTCCAGGTCCCGTTCGCCGACCGCGCGGGCGGCTG
>NZ_MUBA01000324.1 GCF_002154575.1 Streptomyces bobili | reverse complement strand
ACAACCTCACCGGTGAGGGCGGCGGCGACGACGAGGTGATCACGGTCGACCTGGGCCGGCTCCCGCAGGAGGTCACGGGCCTGGTTTTCACCGTCAACTCGTTCTCGGGCCAGAAGTTCACCGAGGTCGCCAAGGCCTACTGCCGGCTCCTGGACGCCGCGACCGGGGAGGAACTGGTCCGCTTCGACCTGACCAGCGCCGAACCGCAGACCGGCGTCATGATGGCCAAGCTGATCCGCCAGTTCACCGGCGAGTGGGACATGACCGCCATGGGCGAGTTCGTGAAGGCCCGCACGGTACGGAACATGGTGAAGCCGGCGGCGCAGTCACTCTGACCTCGGGTCCGCCCGGCCCTCGACGACGCGCGCGGGCGCCCCTGTCGACAGGGGCGCCCTCCGCCGGCCGCTGACGGGCGACGGCTCACCGTGCGGGGCCCAGCCCCTCCGTCAGCAGGGACACGTACCGGCGGATGCTGCTGCCGTCCCCGTTGGCCAGCTCCGCCGCCGTCGACACCCCGTGCGCCAGCCGCAGCACCTCGACGGGCTCGATGTCCGCCCGCAGCGTTCCCTCCCGCTGCGCCGCCTCCACCAGCCGGGCCGCCGCGCCCTGCACGGTCGTACCGCAGGCGGTGACCGCGGCGACGCTGCCGTCGGTGACGGCGGACCCCATCAACGCCTTCATGCCGCGCACCTGAATGGTGCCGACGCACAGTTCGTTCAGCCACTCCACCAGCGCCTCACCGGGCGGCAGCCGCGCGGCGAGTTCGTCGGCGCGCACGGCGAACGCCTCGATCCGGTCGACGTACGCCGCCTCCAGCAACGCCTGGCGGGTGGGGAAGTGCCGGTACAGGGTGCCGGAGCCGACCCCCGCCCGCTTGGCGATGTCGTCGAGGGACGCGCCCTCCCCGTGCTCGGCGAAGGCCTCCGCCGCCGCCTTCAGCAACCGCTCGTAGTTACGGCGAGCGTCCGCACGCATGGGCTTGACCCGCGTCATACCGTGACTCCTCGCGCACCGGGGCTCTCTGTGTACTTTACCGAGGCCGCACAGGAGCCGACCGCACCGAGGCGGTCAGTCAGGCCGGTCAGGCAGGCGGTCAGGCCTCAGAACAGCGCGCTGTACGCGTTGAGCGCCGGCTGGCCGCCCAGGTGGGCGTAGAGCACGGTGGAGTCGCGGCCGATCTCGCCCCGCGCGACCAGGTCGACGAGTCCGGCCATCGACTTCCCCTCGTAGACCGGGTCGGTGACCATGCCCTCGGTCCGCGCGGCCAGCCGCATCGCCTCCAGCGTGACCTCGTCGGGAACGCCGTAGACACCGGCGTGGTAGCGCACGTCCAGCTCGACATCCGCCTCGGTCAGCTCGCGCGCGACACCGATGAGCCGCCCGGTGCGCTCGGCGATGCGGGCGATCTGCGTGCGGGTCTCGGCGGGCTTGGCCGAGGCGTCGACGCCGATGACGCGCCGGGGCCGTCCGCCCGCCTCCTCCAGCGCCGCGAACCCGGCGACCATGCCGGCCTGCGTCGACCCGGTCACCGAGCACACGATCACGGTGTCGAAGAAGACGCCCAGCTCGCGCTCCTGCTCGGCGACCTCGTACGCCCAGCCGGCGAAGCCCAGCCCGCCGAGCGGATGGTCGGAGGCCCCGGCCGGAATGGCGTACGGCTTGCCGCCCGACTCCTCGACCTCGCGCAGCGCCAGTTCCCAGCTCTCCTTGAAACCGATACCGAAACCGGCGCGCACCAGCCGGACGTCCGCCCCCGCGAGCCGGCTGATCAGGATGTTGCCGACCTTGTCGTACACGGAGTCGGGCCAGTCCACCCAACTCTCCTGCACGAGCACGCACTTGAGCCCGGCGCGGGCCGCACACGCCGCCACCTGCCGGGTGTGGTTGGACTGCACCCCGCCGATCGACACGAGGGTGTCGCAGCCCTGGGCGAGGGCGTCGGCGATGAGGTACTCCAGCTTGCGCGTCTTGTTGCCGCCGTACGCGACACCGGAGTTGCAGTCCTCCCGCTTGGCCCACAGGGCGGCGCCGCCGAGGTGTTCCGTCAGCCGGTGCAGCGGATGCACGGGCGACGGCCCGAAGAGAAGGGGGTAACGCTCGTACGAGGCCAGGGACAGGGACGTGGACAGGGACATGGCGCCTCCCGAGGCAAGGTCAGTCGTCGGAGTCGGCGAGATCGGCGAGGGTGCGCCAGATCTCCGCCGTGACGCGGACCGCCTCGTCCACGTCACCGGCCGCGCAGGCGGCGATCAGCCGGTCGTGCAGCCCGGCCGAACGGCAGGTGCCGCCCTCGCCGAAGCGCCGTCGCTCCAGCCGCCGGATGAGCGGGGTGTAGCGGGCGACGGTGGCGGCGGCGGCGTGGTTGCCGCTGACCCGGACGAGCACGTCGTGCAGTTCGTCGTCGGCGTGCAGGGCGCCCTCCACGTCACCGGCGTCCACGGCGGCGCCGAACCGCGCGTTGGCGGCCCGCATCGCCTCGACGTCCGCCGCGAACAGCCGGGGCACCGCCGCGCGCGTGACCAGCTCGTGCATGGCGCCGACCACGGCAGCCGCGTCCCGTACGTCACCGGCGACGACCGCGGTCACCCGCGTGTAGCTCTGCGGCTTGCTCTCCAGCAGCCCCTCGTCCACGAGCCGCGCGAACGCCTCCCGCACCGGCGCCCGGGACAGCCCGAGCCGCTCCGCGAGATCGGCGTCACGCACCACCGCGCCGGGCTCGATCTCCCCGGCCACGATGGCATCCCGGATAGCTGCGTACGCCCGCTCCCTGAGGAGGGTGCGGGGCACGGGTCGTAGAGGCTCCACAACTGAAATGTTAGATGTCAGTGGCGGGGAAGAGAAGAGGCCCGCATCGACGAGATGCGGGCCTCCGGGTTCCGCGGACGGTCAAACCGCCCACGGCCAGTCGGCGTCGCGGGCCGCTTCCAGCAACGGAACCATCCGGAAGGCCGCGTCCGAGAGCCCTCCGAACGTGTGCCGGTTCCCCTCCCCCGACGGCCCGTGGCCCGCCCGGTAGCCGGCCAGGTTCCAGGTGTAGACGGGCACGTGGGCCGGGACCTGCTCGGTCGGGGAGCCGTGGCGGCTGACGCCGTACTGCTCGTCGGTGACGATCAGCACCCGGTCGTGCTTCTTGTAGTGCTCGCGCACCGCGCCGGTCGTGTCGGTGCCGCCCAGGTCGCCGAAGCGCTCCAGGACCTTCAGCACCGACTCGCCCGCACGGAACCCCACCCGCCTGCTGGTCGTACCGAACTCGACGAGATCCGCGTCCGCCGCCCGCAGCGCGAGCGCCGTACCGAAGATCGCCGCGGCGTCCGCCCGGTTCAGCTCCGAGCGGTCGGACAGCCGCGAGTAGAACATCGAGCCCGAGCGGTCGACCAGTACCAGCGTGCGGCCCGGCAGTGCGGGCACGTTGGCCAGCGAGTGACCGAGTGCCTGCTCCAGCGGGTACGACCAGCGCAGTGACGGCGCGTGCTGGTACGCGGCGAGGTAGCGGAAGGGGAACTGCCGCGAGCGCGCCACCTCCGCCGAGTCGCTGATCTTGGCGGCGACCTGGGCCGCCACCTCGTCCGATACGCCCGCCTCGTCGAAGTTCCGCAGGTTGCGGACGAGCGCCATCGCGCCCATGGACGGAATCACCGCCTCCCACGCAGCCTTGTCCATCGGGCCCTGGAGCCAGCCGGCCAGCGCCTCCCAGGTGATGCCCGCGTCCGCGAGACGCCGCGCGCCACCCGCACCGGTCACGACCTTGCGCCGCTTGGCGGGCCGCAGTGCCATCAGGTCACGGTGGGCCGCCAGCACGGGCAGCGACTTGGGCACCACTGCCGTCTCCGGATGGTGCCGGCGGTCGAGGGCGTACTGGAACAGGTCGCCCTGCCACGGCTTCTGAGGGTCCGGCACGGCGTGCACCAGGTTGAGGATGTCGCCGAAGCGGTAGCCCTTGGACGCCGTGTCGTACTTCAGCAGCGACTTGGCGCTGTAGAGGCGGCGTACGGCGTCGGCGATGCCGCGCTTGACGGGCTTCGGAACGGCTCGGCCGTACCGCGAAGTCCAGTAGGCGAGCAGCTCGCCGGGCTCGTCGGGGCGGCGCAGCACGGAGTCGATGACCTGCCGGTTGGACGGGCCGTCCGTCGCACGAGCGTCGAGGCGCGCCTTCACGTACTCGGCGGCGCCCACGATCGAGGCCGTACGCAGGTTGCCCTCGCCGCGCAGCCAGCCGAGCAGGCCCGCGGTCCACTCCGGGTCCTCGACGGCGAGTCGGCGTACGAGCGCGGCGAACCGGTCGTCGCGGGCCTCGCCGGTCTCGTAATAGGTCTGCTGTGCAACGAAGTTGGCGATCGACAGGAGAAAGAGCTCGGAGCGTGCGTCACGCTCCTGACCCTGGCCGCCCTGGTGAGTACGCAGAACGCGGCCGGTCGACGTCACGCGAGAAGTGGGCTGTGCCTTGGTGGACTTGGTGTTGAAACGCGCCATGGTGAATTCCCCCGAATTCATTGATTTTCCAAGGGGGAGGCGCAGCAAATGGAGCGTGCCCGAGGTCAGGGGTCGGCGACGGAACATTCAGATGCTCTACCAATTGAGCTACCTCGACCTGAGTCGATTGACGGGACTCGAACCCGCAACCCTCTGATCCAGAGAAGTAACCGTTGCCTGCGCACCGGGCACACACCATATGCTGCGCCTCCCGAGATCAGGTCGGCGGCGGCGTGGATTCTTTGGAAGAGAAGTAGCCGCAGCCTGCGCACCGGGAGGTGCGTGACATGCATGAAATTGTGGTGTCCAGAGTTCAAGGCCGGCGGAACCGACGTAGGTGCTCTAACCCCTGAGCTACACCGGCGCGTTGTACCGGTGGCGGGACTCGAACCCGCGGCCGCCCCATTATCAGTGGAAGTAGGTCCTGCCTTCGCACCTGGACATGCATCACTGTAGGAGGCGTACCGCGGGCCGGGCGAATGAATTAATCAGCCGCGCTTCTGCCTCTTCCACGGCCCCGTGATCGCCAGCAGGATGCCCGGCTTCTGAATGTTGGCGTACAGGGTCTTTCCGTCAGGGGAGAAGGTGACGCCGCAGAACTCGCTGTAGTCGGGCTCGTCCTCGGTGCCGATGTTCAGGTCGTTGCGGGCGATGGGGTACGTGCGGCCGCTGTCGGTCGCGCCGAAGAGGTGCGAGACGCCCTCGCCGTCCTCGGCGAGGATGATGCCGCCGTACGGGGAGACGGTGATGTTGTCGGGGCCGTCGAAGGCGCCGTCGGCCGACGGGTCGGGGTTGACGCCGAGGAGCACCTTCAGGGTGAGGGTCCGGCGCTTGGGGTCGTAGAACCAGACCTGGCCGTCGTGCGGGGCGCCGGGGCTCTCCGTGCGGGCGTACGAGGAGACGATGTACGCGCCGCCGTCACCCCACCACATGCCCTCCAGTTTGCGGGCGCGGGTGATCTCGACGGCGGCGAACTGCTTGCGTACGGCGACCGACCTGGCGTCGCGGTCGGGTACGTCCACCCAGTCGACGCCGTACACGGTGCCGGTCTTCGTGGCGCGGGAGAGGTCGTCGACGAACTGGCCGCCGGAGTCGAAGCAGCGGGGGGCCTGGAGGACGCCCGCGTCGTCGGCGAGGGTGCGGAACTTGCCGCGGCCGTGCTCGAAGCCGCGCGGCGGGGTCCAGCGGAAGAACAGGCCGTTGGGGCTCGACGCGTCCTCGGTGAGGTAGGCGTGGCCGCGCCTGGGGTCGATGACGACGGCCTCGTGGTCGTAACGGCCGAAGAACTTCAGGGGCTTGGGGTCCCGGTTGGCGCGCCGGTCGACGGGGTCGACCTCGAAGACGTAGCCGTGGTCCTTGGTCATGCCGTTGACGCCGGCCCGGTCGGAGTTCTCCTCGCAGGTCAGCCAGGTACCCCACGGGGTGCTGCCGCCGGCGCAGTTGGTGGAGGTGCCGGCGATGCCGACCCACTCGGCGACCCGGCCGCCGGGGCGGACCTCGACGACCGTGCAGCCGCCCGAGGCGGCCGGGTCGTAGACGAGGCCCTCGGTGAGCGGCACCGGGTACGTCCAGTTGGCGCGCGGTCCCTTCAGCTCGTGGTTGTTGACGAGGAGGGTGGTGCCGCGCGGGCCGTCGAAGGCGGCCGTGCCGTCGTGGTTGGACGGGGTGAACTCGCCCGACTCCAGCTTGGTCTTCCCGCTGTGGGTGATGATCCGGTAGTCGAAGCCGGCGGGCAGCGCGAGGATGCCGTCCGGGTCGGGGAGGAGCGGACCGTAGCCCACTCCGGCGTGGTGGGCCGCCGCGCCCTGCCCCTCGCCGTCGGTGTCCGCCGTCTCGGTGTCCGTGGAGGCGAGGGCGTTCGGCGCGCTGGCGAGCGCGCCGACGCTGCCCGCCAGCGCGACACCGACACCGGTTGCCGCGGATTTTCTGGCGAAGTCCCTGCGGGTGAGCGACATGTTGTCTCCTGAGACGCTGGTGTGCCGTGGAGGGTGGCGGACCTCGGTCGGCGCAACCGTCCCCCTCACCCCTGAACACCGGCTGAACACAGGGCGGCGCCCGGTCAGGCGCCAGGGAAACTACCGGCCCGCGTCAGCGCCGGGGACCCGGGGAGCGGCGCGGCGCCGGCTCACCCGCCCTGCTGGGAGCGCGCCTTGAAGGCCGCCTTGCGGGCCTCCTTGGCGATCCGCTTGTCCGGGTGCAGGCGTCCCATGGCCTCCAGGACGTCGGCGGTGGCCGGGTGTCCGACCCGCCAGGCCGCCGCGAAGAAGCCGCTGTGCTGCTGCGCGAGCCCTTCGAGGAGGGCCTGGAGTTCCTCGGAGTTGCCCTCGGCGGCCAGTTGGGCGGCGAGGGTGTCGATGGTGAGCCAGTAGACGAGGTCCTCGGAGGGAGGCGGTACATCGGCGGCGCCCAGCTCGCTCAGCCAGACGCGGGCGAGCCCGCCGAGTTCGGGGTCGTCGAGGACGTCCCGTACGGCGGGTTCGGCCTGCGCTCCGACGAGGGACAGGGCCTGCTGGCAGCGCAGCCGGCGCAGCGGCGCGCCCTCGTCCGAGCCGCGGGCGGCGGCGAGCAGTTCGCGGGCGGCGGCGAGGGGTTCGCGCCGGTCCAGCCACTGTTCGGTCTCGGCGCGGGCGGCGAGCGGTCCGTAGCCGGAGCTGCCGTCGAGGAGGGCGTCGGCGCCCTTGTCGACGAGGTCGCCGACGGCGGGTGCGCCGAAGCCGGCCTCCAGGAGGCGGGAGCGGAGCCCGTAGAGGCCGAGGGGGGTGAGGCGGACCATGCCGTAGCGGGAGACGTCGGTGTCGTCGAGGGGGGCGGCGGGTTCCTCCTCGGGATCGCCCATGAGGGCCTCGTCGACGGGCTGGTAGGCGACCAGGCCGATCGGCTCCAGGAGCCGGAACTGGTCGTCGAGGCGCATCATCGCGTCGGAGATCTGCTCCAGCATGTCGTTGGTGGGCTCGCCCAGGTCGCCGGGGACGATCATGGAGGCGGCGAGGGCGGGCAGCGGGACGGGTCCGTCGCCGGGGCCGTCCTCGGTGACGGTGAGCAGGTAGAGGTTGCCGAGCACACCGTCGAGGAAGGCGGCCTCGCCCTCGGGGTCCCAGTCCAGCTTGGAGAAGTCGATCTCGCCGCCCTCGTCCATGGCGTCGACCAGGTCGTCGAGGTCCGGCACGGTCGCGTCGGCGAGGACGGCATCCAGGGCGGCGAGCCAGACCGCGAGGACGTCGTGCGGGGAGCCACCGGTGAGCAGGGGCAGGTCCTCGCCCGCGGCGACGGTGCCGGCCTCCTCGTCGGTGACCTCGACCAGCCCTGCGTCCACGGCGACCCGCCAGGCCTCGCTGGCGTGGGCGGCGGCGTCGTCACCGGTGAGTTCGAGCAGTTCGGCGGCGGCCGGCAGTTGCTCGTCGACGAGCCCGCCACCTGCGTCGACGCGGGTGTCGGGTCCGGCCCAGCGGGCGAGGCGGGCGGCCCGGGAGAGCAATGGCGTGGACAGCGCCTCGCGCGCCAGCTCCGCTTCGGGACGCAGCCGCACCGGCGGCAGGGGGGAGCTGTCTGACATCGGCTGTTCTCCTCGGACGCTTGGTGCCACTCAGGTGCTCAGCCGCTCAGCCTAGACGGGTTTGGACCCATGCCGCCCGGTTCATCTCCCGGTCAGGTCTCGTACATGGCTGAAACCTTGACAACTGGGCCGGGCAGGCAGGAGATTGACGCGCGTAGAAGTTGGGGGGACAGGTGTTCACTGGTTTCTACGCGCGTCATCCGCGCCCCACGTCTCACCCTCGTCCCGGCGCTCATGTACGTCCCCGGAGGGAACCCCTTGCCTAGCAGGTCTTCCGCGCGCCTCGCCGCGCTCACCGTCGCCGCCGTCTGCTCGGCCGCGTCGGCCGTCGTCGTCGCCTCCCCCGCGCACGCGGACTCGGTGCGCATCCACGACATCCAGGGCACCACCCGCATCTCCCCGTACGCCGGCAAGCAGGTCACGGACGTGACCGGAATCGTCACCGGCGTGCGCGGCTACGGCTCGTCCAGAGGCTTCTGGATCCAGGATCCGAACCCGGACGCCGACCCGGCCACCAGTGAGGGCGTCTTCGTCTTCACCAGCTCGTCCCCGAAGGTCGCCGTCGGTGACGCCGTCACCGTCTCCGGCACGATCTCGGAGTTCGTCCCGGGCGGCACCTCGTCCGGCAACCAGGCCGTGACGGAGATCGTCCGTCCGACGGTGACCGTGGTCTCCAGCGGCAACGCGGTCCCGGCCGCGACGGTCGTCGACGCCAAGTCGGTGCCGGCGGCCTACGCCCCGGCCGGCGACCCCGCCGCGAACAACTCGGTCAACGCCCTCACCCTGCGGCCCGGCACCTACGCCCTGGACCACTACGAGTCCCTGGAGGGCATGAACGTCCAGGTCTCCGACGTCCGCGTGGTCGGCGCCACCGACCCCTTCACCGAGCTGTGGGTCACGGTGAAGCCGTGGGAGAACCGCAACCGCCGCGGCGGCACGGTCTACGGTTCCTACGACGCCCAGAACACCGGCCGGCTCCAGATCCAGTCGCTCGGCAAGGTCGCCGACTTCCCGGCCGCGAACGTCGGCGACAAGCTGACCGGCACCACGGCGGGCCCGCTGGACTACAACCAGTTCGGCGGTTACACCCTCGTCGCCAACCAGATCGGCACGCTCAAGAGCGCCGGTGTGGAGCGGGAGACGACGGAGAAGCAGAAGAACGGCGAGCTGGCGGTCGCGACGTACAACGTCGAGAACCTCGACCCGTCCGACGCCACGTTCGACGCCCACGCCGCCGCGATCGTGAACAACCTGAAGTCGCCCGACATCGTGTCCCTGGAGGAGATGCAGGACAACAACGGCGCGACGAACGACGGCACGGTCGCCGCCGACCTGACGGTGACCAAGCTGATCGACGCGGTCGTCGCGGCGGGCGGTCCCCGCTACGACTGGCGCTCGATCGACCCGGCGGACAACACCGACGGCGGTGAGCCGGGCGGCAACATCCGCCAGGTGTTCCTGTTCAACCCGGAGCGCGTCTCCTTCACCGACCGCGCGGGCGGCGACGCCGCGACCGCGGCCGGTGTCACCGAGGTGCGCGGCAAGGCGGCCCTGACGGTCTCCCCCGGCCGGATCGACCCGGCGAACGCGGCCTGGAAGTCCAGCCGCAAGCCGTTGGTCGGCGAGTTCGTCTTCCGTGGCCGCACGGTCTTCGTGATCGCCAACCACTTCAACTCCAAGGGTGGCGACCAGGGGCTGACCGCGCAGTACCAGCCGGTCGCGCGCAGCTCGGAGACCCAGCGCCACCAGCAGGCGACGCTGGTCAACGCCTTCGTCAAGGACATCCTCGACACCCAGAAGAACGCGGCCGTCATCGCGCTCGGAGACATCAACGACTTCGAGTTCTCCGGGACCGCGAAGCTTCTGGAGGGTGACGGCGAGCTGTGGTCGGCGATCAAGTCGCTGCCCAGGAGCGAGCGTTACTCGTACGTCTACCAGGGCAACAGCCAGGTCCTCGACCAGATACTGGTCAGCCCGTCGATCCGGCGCGGCTGCGACTTCGAGTACGACAGCGTGCACGTCAACGCGGAGTTCAACGACCAGATCAGCGACCACGACCCGCAGGTGTTGCGCTTCAAGCCGTGACAGGCGGCAGCCGCACCGCACCGGTGCGGCTCAGGGCCGGCTGAACACCCCGTTCAGCCAGCCCTGCCAGGCCAGTTCGTCGGCCTTGGCATCGGCGTCCGGGGCGAAGTCGTGGACGCTGATGCCGACCGGCGCGCCCCAGTGGTTGCGCCCGAAGAAGCGGATGAGGGCCTCGTCCGTGCGCAGCCCGATGAAGTAGGGGTTGCGGAAGTCCAGTACGGCGTCGACGAGTCGCCCCTCGGGGCCGTGGACCCGCACCCCCTCGCCGGCGGCGGCGCCGTCGGCCAGGCCGAGGGCCCTGCCCACGGCGGCGAACGCGTCCGGGGCCTGGGACGCCTCGGGTCCGTCGAAGGTCGCGAAGGCCACCGGACGGGGCGCGAAGTGCGTGAGGTACTCGCGCAGGGTGTGCAGGTAGAAGTCGGTGTGCTTGTTCGCGCCGTCGTACTGGTTGTCCCAGTCGTCGGTGAGGATGCCGCTGTGCACGTACCGCACCCAGGCGCGCCGGCCGCCGTCCCTCGGCTCGATGACGTGTTCCAGCTGGTTGACGCTCTGGACCGGCATCCCGACGTCCTCACTGCGGATGGTGAGGTGATGCGGCGGGTCCCAGGCGGTGACCGTGGAGCCGAAGGCCGCCGCGCCGCCGATCCGGGGCTCGGGCGGGTCCATCGGCCACAGGTAGCCGCCGGTGCCGTCGGTGACCGCCTCCCAGACCTGCTCCGGGGTGGCGTCGACCTCGAACTCTCGGACGATCTCGAATTCCCTGTCCTGGGACATGGCGGGCTCCTATTTCTCCAGTTCCGGGGCGGTCTCGGGCTCCGCCGTGACCTCGGGCTCCGCCGTGACCTCGGGGTGTGCCTTGACCTTGGGCTGTGTCTTGACCTTGGGGTGGACGGCGACGACGATCCGGTGGTCGCGGCCGTTCTCGGCGTCGGGGGCTTCGTACTTGCGCACGAGCGCGGCCACACCGGCCGTCAGTTCCTGGACGAACGCCGCCCGGTCGGCGGCGGAGGCGAACCGGACCTCGCCGTCCAGCGCGTACGTCGCCAGCCGCCGGTCGGCCTTCGCGGCGCCGGTGATCAGCGAGCCGACGTCGCGCACCAGGCGGGCGCCGAGCGCGAGCAGCCAGCGCGCGGAGAGCTGGTCCCGGAACCGGTCCGGGTCCGGCTGCACGCCGGCCAGGGCGAGCGGCGAGATCACGTACGAGGCGGCGGTGGCGCGCATCAGCCGCTCGGTGACGTTTCCCTTGCGACGCTCGCCGGCCAGCTCGACCAGCCCGTGCCTCTCCAGCGCCTTCAGGTGGTAGTTCACCTTCTGCCGCGGCAGCCCGACCTTGCCCGCGAGCATCGCGGCCGACGCCGGTCCGGCCGCCAGCTCCGCCAGCAGCCGGGCCCGTATGGGGTCCAGGGAGGCGGCCGCGGCCGCGGGGTCCTCGATCACGGTGACGTCCAGCATGCGTCCAGAGTCGCACCGAACACTTTTTTTGTCCAGGCGGATTGAGTGTTCGGTGAGCTGGGCGGTCAGGGGCCGGACGTGAAGGGACCCGGCACCCGCGTTGGGGGTCCCGGGTCCGGCTCGGCCCGTCTCTCGGCTGTCGTCTAGCAGCGCGGCGCCCGGCGGCGGCCGAGCACTCCGGCGGCCACGATCACCGCGCCCGCCGCGGCCACGATCACCACGGGCCGCGGGTGCCGCATCGCGAACCCGACCGGTGCGCGCAGCGGCGCGGGGACGCCGCGCTCCGCGCGGGACGCCTTGTCCCGCGCGCCCGTCGCGACGTGGGCGCCCCTGTCCTGGAGCTGGTGCCGCGTGTCCTCCACCCGGCTCCGGGACGTGTGCTTGGCCTGGGCGGCTTTCTCCTGGGCCGTGTGGCCCGCGTGGGCCGCCCTCTCCTGGACCGTGTGCCCGGCGTGGGAGGCCTTCTCCTGGACCGTGTGCCCGGCACCCTTCGCCTTCTCCTGGACCGTGTGGCCCGCCTGGGCCGCCGTGCTGCGGAGCTGGACCGTCATCGCTCCGGCCCGGTCCCTGAGGTCGGCCGCGCGCGCCTTGGCCCGGCCACGGAGGTCCGTCATCGCCGCCAGCTCCTCGACCGTGCTGCCGAGCTGACTCCTGGTCTGTGCTATCTGCTTGCGCAGCTCCGCGGCGCCGTCCGCGGCTGCCCTGTCCGTCATCGGTGCGCCCTTTCCCTGATCTCCTCGACGTCCGCCTTGACGCTGCCGAGAGTCACCTCGGGCGTGGGGGGCGTGGCCTGCCGCAGCTGACTGCGGCCGGCCGCGCCCAGCACGGCGGCGATCACGAACAGCACCGCCGTCACGATGAGCGCCGCGGCCCAGACCGGCAGCACCAGCGAGAGGGCGGCGACGCCCGTGCCCGCGAGGGCCAGCAGGCCGGCGTACGCGAACGCGCCCGCGGCACCCAGCATGCCGCCGCCGCGGCCCGCGCGGCGCCCCTTCTCCGCCAGCTCCTCCTTGGCGAGGGCCATCTCCTGCCGGACCAGCCGGGAGAGCTGCTCGCTCGCCTGACCGACGAGTTCTCCGACCGTACGGTGCCCGTCATGGACGGGCCGGGTCTCCATGGTCCCTGTCACGTGTTCCGCCTCCTCTCGGTTCCGACGACCGAGTACCCGCGCGGCCGACGACTACCCGTGCGGTGCGGCGGCGTGGGCGGACGGCGATCTCGCAGTGCCCCTTACCCATACCGCGTAGAAGATTTAAGTGGAGCTTCACGGTCGTGGTGCCGAGACTGCTTCCATGACGAACGCACCCTCCCCCGCCCCGCCCTTCGGCCGCGCGCTCTGCGCGATGGTCACGCCCTTCACCGCGTCCGGCGCGCTCGACCTCGACGGCGCGGGACGGCTCGCCGCCCATCTGGTGGCCGAGGGCTGCGACGGCCTGGTGCTGTCCGGCACGACCGGCGAGTCTCCGACGACCACGGACGCCGAGAAGGCGGAGCTGGTGCGGGCCGTCCGGTCGGCGGTCGGGGACCGGGTGCCCCTGGTGGCGGGGGTCGGTACGGCCGACACCCGGCACACCGTCGAACTCGCCCTCGCCGCCGAGAAGGCGGGCGCCGACGGGGTGCTGGTGGTCAGCCCCTACTACAGCCGGCCCCCGCAGGAGGCGATCGAGGCGCACTTCCGCCAGATCGCGGACTCCACCGGCCTGCCGGTCACGCTCTACGACATCCCCGGCCGCACCGGCACCCGTATCGAACCCGACACCCTGATCCGTCTCGCCGAGCACCCCCGGATCGTGGCGGTGAAGGACTGCTCCTACGACTTCCTCGCCGCCCAGAAGGTCATCTCCCGCACGGAGTTGGCGTACTACGCCGGCTGCGACGAACACAACCTCGCGCTGTACGCGGTGGGCGGCGCGGGATATGTGAGCACGGTCGCGAACCTCGTCCCCGCGCGACTCCGCTCGGTCCTCGACCTTTTCGACACGGGCGACACGGCGAAGGCGGCCCTCCTCCAGCAACGCGCCATGCGCCTCATCGAGTTGACGATGTCGGACGGACTGCCCGGTGCGGTCACCGTGAAGGCCCTCCTCAACGAACTGGGCCTGCCCGCGGGCCCGGTCCGCGCACCGCTGCTGCCCGCCGGCCGGGAGACGGTCGACGGGCTGCGGGCGGCCTACGAGGAGCTGACGGCCGGCTGATCAGCGCTCGGCGAAGACGGGCTCCCACGGCTCCTGGCCGGTCTCCGGATGCTCGCGGACCCCGCTCAGCGGTACGACCCTGTCGCTGCCGATCGTGACCAGCACGAGCCGGTCCTTGTACGTCTCGTCCTCACCGGTGGTCCGCTCCCAGGCGATGAGCCGCTGGTCGTCGGCCCAGGCGAGCAGTTCGGCGCCGCGGACCTTGGTGATCTCCTTGCCGGTGAGGGGATCCTTGATGAGGGAGTACGACCGGCCGGGCAGGCTCCCGGCCTCCGGCGCGATGGCGGGCCGGTACTCCTCGGCCAGGCCGAGAGCGGCCAGCCTGCCGTTCGGGGACAGCCGCGCGGGCACGTCCCAGCGCAGGTGCTTCTCGTTCGCGGGTGCGGCGGTCTCCTTGCCCGACAGGTCGTAGAACGTCGGCCGGACGAGCGTGACGAGACCTCCGCCGGTCGCGAACAGGTGCTGGTCGTCACGGGTGAAGGCGAAGTCGGCGCGGCCACCCGCGGAGGAACTCGGGACCGGGTGCCAGACACCCCCGTCCCGCCCGGCCAGGTCCAGGAGCAGGAACCCGGTCCGGCTCACCTTGTGCGTGGACGTCCACTCGCCCTCGCTCCCCTCGCCGTTCCCGGGCTTCTCGAGCGGGTCGGGGTGCTCGGAGTACGTCGTCGCGACCAGCTCTGTCCCGTCGTTCGAGAACGCCAGCCCGGCGACCCCCTTCCCGACCGGGATCCACCGCTCGACCTCCCCCGTCGCGAGGTCGAGCAGCCCGATCCGGGCGGCGGGCAGGGTCCGCTCCAGCACCGCGGCGGTCTTCAGACCCGGTGCCACGGCGACGAAGGACCACCGGGTGTCCTTCTCGTACTTGCCGGTGTCGGGATCGAGCAGCCAGTAGGTCCGCTCGAGGGTCGCCTCCTCCTCGTTCTTCGCCACGAGCGCCGTCGTGTAGTACGCGGCGAGCGCCGACCGTCCTGCCGCGATCAGGCCGCTCGGCGGCGACTGGTCGGGGTGGGCACTGATCCCGTCCCCCTGCGTGACACTCGCGGGGCGTACGTCGTCGCGTCCGTCGTTCAGCATCGGCACCGCCACCGAGACGGCCACCACGGCCGCGGTGGCGGCGGCGACGGACACGAGCCTGTGGGTGCGGCGGCGCCGGCGGACGGCCAGCACCCGGTCGGTGAACCCCGGTCCCGCCGACGCCTCTTCGACGGCCAGCTCCCGCAGGGAGTCACGCACGAGATCCTCGACATTCACGGACGTACCTCCACGGGTGTGCAGTCATGAGCCGGCGGCTGCCGGGTGTCCCCGCCACTCAGGGCGGCCAGCTCGGGCGCGAGGGTGCGCAGCCGGGCGAGCGAGCGGTGGGTGGTGGACCGTACGGTGCCGACGGAGCAGCCCAGGATGCGGGCCACTTCGGCCTCGGGCAGATCCTCGAAGTAGCGCAGCACCAGCACGGTGCGCTGCCGGGCGGTGAGCCGGGCGAGCGCGCCGCGCATCACGAGCCGCAGCTCGGCGGCGGACGAGGCGTCCGCGTCCGCCCGCCCCTCCGGCGGCTCGGCGACACTCAGCTCACGTCTGGGCCACTTCAACCGCCAGCGGCTGATCTGCTGCCGGTAGAGGATCTGCCGTACGTACGCCTCGGGTTCGTCGATGCGGTGCCAGCGGCCGGCCATCTTGATCAGCGCGTTCTGCAGCAGATCCTCGGCCGTGTGCCGGTCCCCGCCGCTGAGCAGCACGGCCGTCTTCAGCAGCGCGGACGACCGGTGCTCCACGAACTCTCGGAAGCTGTCCTGCGCTTCGGCATCCATCGTCACCTTCTCTTCCCCCGGGGCGGACCCGATGGCCGCCCCCTGTGCCCCTTGTGACGCGCCCGACCGCACCCCGCTATGTCTGCGCGTACGAGGAAACTCCACCGACCCTGACGGAGTTCGCGTCGACGCCGCGGACATGGGCAAGCGCCCTCCCGCACTCGGCGGAAGGGCGCTTGCTGTGACGCCGGACGTCAGTTGTGGCTGTGCAGGATCTCGTTCAGCCCGCCCCACACCGCGTTGTTCGGCCGGGCCTCGACCGTGCCGGTGACCGAGTTGCGGCGGAACAGGATGTTGGAGGCGCCGGAGAGCTCGCGGGCCTTGACGATCTGGCCGTCGGGCATGGTCACGCGGGTGCCGGCGGTGACGTAGAGACCGGCCTCGACGACGCACTCGTCGCCCAGCGCGATACCGACGCCCGCCTCGGCGCCGATCAGGCAGCGCTCGCCGATGGCGATGATCACGTTGCCGCCGCCGGAGAGCGTGCCCATCGTGGAGGCGCCGCCGCCGATGTCCGAACCGTCACCCACGACGACGCCCGCGGAGATACGGCCCTCGACCATCGACGTGCCCAGGGTGCCGGCGTTGAAGTTCACGAAGCCCTCGTGCATGACCGTCGTGCCCTCGGCGAGGTGCGCGCCCAGGCGGACCCGGTCCGCGTCGGCGATGCGGACGCCCTTGGGGGCCACGTAGTCCGTCATGCGCGGGAACTTGTCGACCGACGTCACCTGGAGGTGCAGGCCCTCGGCGCGGGCGTTCAGCCGGACCTTCTCGATGTCGTCCACGGCGACCGGGCCCAGCGACGTCCACGCGACGTTGGCGAGCAGGCCGAAGATGCCCTCCAGGCTCTGGCCGTGCGGCTTGACCAGGCGGTGGGAGAGCAGGTGCAGGCGCAGGTAGGTGTCGTGCGTGTCGATCGGCTTGTCGTCGAGGGAGCTGATGACCGTGCGGACCGCGACGACTTCCACTCCTCGGCGGGCGTCCGGGCCGATCGCCTTGGCCGCTCCCTCACCGAGCAGTTCCACGGCCTTCTCGGGTGACAGGCGCTCGGTGCCGGACGGGCCGGGCTCGTCGGTGAGCCGGGGGGCGGGGAACCAGGTGTCGAGAACGGTGCCGTCGGCGGCGAGGGTGGCGAGGCCGGCGGCCGCGGCGCCGGTGGTGCGAGTCGTGTCGGTCATGAGGGAAACCTAACCGGCGGGGGCGGATGGAGGCCAACCCGCGGGGCGGTGTCTCAGG
>NZ_MUBA01000323.1 GCF_002154575.1 Streptomyces bobili | reverse complement strand
CTCGACCAGGCCGTCGGTGTACAGGACCAGCCGGTCGCCGGGCGCGAGGCGGCACTCCGCCTCCTCGTAGCGCGCGCCGTCGCCCGCGCCGAGCAGTATCCCGAAGGGCCGGTCGAGGTAGCGGGCCTTGCCGTCGCGCACCAGCAGGGGCGGCGGGTGGCCCGCCTGCGCCCACACCAGCCGCCGTTCGCGCGGGTTGTAGCGGGCCAGGACCATGGTCGCCGTGCCGTGCGGATCGCGGGAGTGCAGCAGCAGGGCGTTGAGCCGGCCGAGGGCCCCGGTCAGTGAGGAGCCGGTGATGACCATGCCCTTGGCGGTGAACCGCAGCAGGGCCATCGCGGCGACGGCGTCGACGCCGTGCCCGGCGACGTCGCCCACCACGAACAGCGCGTCGCCGTCGGGCAGTTCGATGGCGCTGAACCAGTCGCCGCCGACGTTGAGCCCCGACTGGGCGGGCAGGTAGGCGATGTCGACCCGCAGGCCGGCCAGCCGCACGGGCTGCTTGGGCAGCGGGAGCAGCGCGTCCTGGAGTCTGGCCGCGACCGTGCGCTCGGCCTGGAGCGCCCCGTGCTGGGTGAGGACGGCCCGTTCACTGACGACCAGGGCGAGTTCGGCACTGCGCTGCGCGGTCACGTCCTGGACGAAGCCGTGCACCTCCACCGGGGTGCCCCGGTCGTCCGGCACGGCCTCGGCGACCGCCCGCAGATGACGGATCCCGTCGCGGGCGGCGACCCGGAACGGCACGTCGCACGGCCGGCCCTCCCGCGTCAGGCCGGCGACGGCGCGGGCCAGCGCGGGCTCGTCCTCGGGCAGCGCCAGACCCGGCAGTCCCTCCAGGGGCACGGCACCGCGCGCGGGGTCGCGGTCGAAGATGGCGAAGACCTGGGAGGACCAGTTCACCTCGCCGCTGACCAGGTGCCAGTTGGCCCAGCCCAGGTTGCCCAGCCGCTGCACGTCCGCGAGGCGCTGCTCCTGCCGGTCCGAGGGGTCGTGCCGGTTCCAGTTGACGACCAGTCCGTCACCCAGCCGCGCCACCCGCGTCGAGTAGGTGGCCAGTTCGGCGACCCCGGCCACGATGTGCTGCCGGGCGAACGGTTCGCTCTCGTAGGGGCGTCCGGAGTCGAGCGTGTTCAGGCAGCCCTGCCACAGCGGTTCCTCGGCCGTCGCCGGCCAGCACTCCAGGAAGCGCAGTCCCACCAGTTCGCGGCCGCTGCGGCCGACGGCGTCGGAGGCGTCCGCGGTGGCGGCGTCGACGCGGAAGTCCTCGACGTCCCCGGACGGGCCGCGCAGCGGGGTGAGCAGGACCGCGGCCCCAGGCAGCCGTTCGAACACCGTCCGTACCGCCTCCGTCGCCGCGCCGACCGCGCGGTCCTGCCGGATGCCGAACATCCGCAGCGGACCCGCGCACAGCCGGGCCGCGGCCAGCAGGTGCCGGCGGACCTCGGGGCTGAACGGTCCCTCGCGGCGCCGGAGTACGCCGACGACGACGTCGGCCGGCCTGCCGGCGGTCACCGGCAACCAGGCGCGGCTCGGCCACCGGTGGGAAGGCTCCCCGATCAGCACGTAGTGCCGCCGGTCCTCGTCGACGTTCTCCAGCCAGCGCGCCTCGCCGGCGTCGAGGGCGGCCAGCGCGGCGAGCCCGGTCAGCGGCGGCACCCGGCTCCACTGCTGGACGAGCAGGTCGTCGACGCCCGCGTGCCCGACGAGTTCGAGTCCGCCGGCGGGCTGCCGCGCGAAGATCAGTACGGCGTCGGCCCCGGTGTCCGGCGGGAGGTGGTCGAGCAGGCAGCGGGCGAGGTCCTGCGGTCCGCCGACCCGGACCAGCGCGCGCCCGAACCGGGCGAGTGCCGCGCCGTAGGGTTCCGCCGGGAGCGGGGCGGACCGCGGCGGGCTGTCGGTGACCGCGGCGACCGGGGGCGGGTTCGCGACCGCGGGATCCTGTGGACCGAGGCCGCCGAGGACGATCCAGCACTCCTCCAGGAGCGTGCGTCGTCCGTCTTCGGCCCGCCGCTGGAGCTCCTCGTGGGCGGCTTCGGAGGAGCAGCCGGTGCGGGCCATGACGGCGCCCTTGGCACGCTCCAGGACCACCGAGGCGGCGGCTGTCTCACGGAGCCGGTCGAGTTCTGCGCGCTGGCGGGCGACGACCTTGGTCAGGGCGGCCAGATCGGGTACGGCACCGGGCTCCGGGGGCCGGGCGGCTTCGCTCGTCACGCCTTGAGCATGGCACACCGGCCGGGGTCCGGGCACGGTCTTGCGTCATGGCTCCGGCCAGCGACGATGGCTGCCGGGGCGGTCGGGCCCAGGGGGCGGTTCAGCGCCCGGGGCCGCCCTCCACGAGCGCCTCGGAGACCGTGCGGACGCTGCGGGCGATGTGCTGGAGTTGCAGCACCTCGGCGGCGTACATCTTGATCGTGTGCTCGATGACGGACTCGGGCAGGCCGAGGCGGGGGAGGTCGGCGCGGGCGGTCTGCAGGGCGGTGCGGGCCACCCGGATCTCGTGCTGGACCTGGATCTGCGCATGGCGGGCGAGCAGCACCGGGTGGCGCAGCAGCGCGGGGTAGCTCGCGTAGCGCGCGGGCACCAGTTCGCGCAGCCACTTGGCAGCGGAGCGCTCCCAGTCGTAGCTGCCGGGGGTCTTGACCTGGCACGGCCAGTCCGGGCTGATGCGCGTCGTCGTCAGGGGCATGATCATCGCTTCCGGGTGTGTGGCGTCGTGACGGGTGGTCCGACGGTTCTGGGCGGCCCCGATCTAGGGGATGACCGGGGCCGCCACGGGCGCTCGCTCCGGGCGAGGCCCCGAGCACCCTCGGCGCCGACGCGGGTAGGGGACGGCGGCTTCGGGTGCCCGTTCTGGTGCCCTTGGCGGGCGGGTGCGACCGTGAGCAGTATTTATATATGCCGTCTTCTTTGCAAGGCGTATGAAAACATTCATGCGCGATTTGTTCGTAATGATCCCTGTGCGATTCCCGGGGACCGGGGGGTGTGCGGGAGCCGGCGGCCGGCGGCGGGTCATTCGGGCAGGAAGAACTGGTGCTGCTCGGCGATCTGCTCGTACTCCTCCAGCCGCGCCTGGGTGCGTTCGGGACCCGCGTCCGTCATCGCCTGGAGCAGCGCCGCGGCCATCACCCCGGGGGCCGCGTAGGAGTCGAAGACCAGCCGGGAGCCGGTCCCGGTGGCGAAGGTGACGTCGGCCTCGTCGGCCAGCGTCCCCAGCGCCAGGTCGGTGACCAGCGCGACCTTGAGACCGGCGCTGCGCGCGACCCGTACCGCGGTCAGCGTCTCCTGCGCGTGCCGGGGCATCGAGAACGCCAGCACCCAGGTCCCGCCCGCCTCACGGGACTGCAGGAGAGCGTCGTAGGCGACACTGCCGCCCCGTGTGACCAGCCGTACGTCCGGGTGGATACGGCGGGCCGCGTAGGCGAAGTACTCCGCCAGCGAGACCGAGATGCGCAGGCCCAGGACGGTCAGCGGCGTGGAGGCCGACAGCCGCCGGCCGACGTCGATGACCTGGTCGGGGTCGGCGAAGTCGCGGCGAAGGTTCTCCAGGTTCTCGATCTCCGCGTCGACCGCCGCCTGGAGTTCGTTGCTCCCGTTCTCCTCGGCCGCCGCCGGTCCGCCCGCGAGCGTGCCGAGCGCGATCGACTGGAGCTTCTCCCGCAGCGCCGGATACCCGCTGAACCCGACCGCCGCCGCGAACCGGGTCACCGAGGGCTGGCTGACCCCGACCCGGTCGGCGAGGTCGGTGATCGACAGGAACGCCGCCTCGGTGATGTGCTCGATCAGGTACTGGGCGATGCGCCGCTGGCCCGGGGACAGATGAGGCCCGTCGAAGAGCGCCCTGAGCCGGGAGGTCGCGGACACCTCCGCCTCCGGATCGGTCTTGCCCGAGGTGATCGTGGTCCCCTGTGCGCGTGCCTGCTGAGGCGATGGCACCGGTCCTCCTCCGTGTTCTCCCACGAAGCTCAACATAGCTCACGGACCGTGCCCGGCCGGGTGCGCGAGAGGGCGGGCCCGCGCCTGGTGAGCGCAGGAGGGGGTGCGCGCGGGAACGGTCCGCCGACGGGCCCGCGCCCGCCGGCGGGCCGCCCCGGCCCGTCACGGCGTCATCGCCGCACGATGCGCACGGACCGACCGTCGGCCGTGCACAGCGGCACGGCCCGCGGGCGGTCTTGGCGGTCGTGCAGTTCGACCCGGCCCCGCCGCCGGACCGCTCCGGCCGTCGCCTCGTCAGTGCCGCACGATGCGCACGCTCAGACCGTCGGCCGTGTACAGCGGCACGGCCCGCAGACGGTCCGTCCCGTCGTGCAGCTCGACCCGGCCGAAGCAGCCGCGCAGCGCCGGGGCGTCGATCACGCGGACGGTGCTGCCCACGGCCGGCGGGTGTTCCTCGTCCAGGCGCAGAGACAGCACGCTGTCCGCTCCCAGAACCACCCGGCGCGTCACGGTCAGGACCGCCTTGCGCCGGCCCGCGCGCAGCGTCGGTTCCAGCGTGCCCGACTCCTGGGCGAACAGGCCGTGCACCTGGATCGGTTCGTCGACGCGGACGGTCCCGCCCAGAACCCGCACGTCACCGTGGCCCAGCGCGTGCGCCGACGCCGACACCAGGACACCGTCCTCCACGACGGTTCCGCCGGTGTAGCGGTTGTGGCCGGTCAGGGTGAGGGTGCCGGTTCCCTTCTTCGTCAGTGCGCCCCGTCCGTCGATGTCGTTGCGCCAGGCGTCGGCCGCCTGGAAGCCGCCGGCGGACGCGTCCAGCGTGACCGTCACGTCCGAGGCGAAGGAGCCGTAGCCGTCGGCCGCCGTGAACAGGTCGAGGCGGCCCCACTGCTCGAAGCCGTCCAGCAGGACGTACCCGGCGGGCAGCGCGGTCGTGCGCAGCACCTCGCGACGCTGGTCCGCGCTCAGGTACGGCAGCCGTGTCTCCAGGAGCACCTCGGCGCCCTTGGGCACGGTGAGCGGTGCGTCGCGGCCTTCGCGGCGCAGCACATAGGTCAACCGGGGCTCGACGGAACGGTAGTTGGCGCGGCGGTCGGCGTAGCGGTCGCCGGCGTCGGAGTGCGCGTGGGCGTACAGGGTGTCGGCCGTGGTGCCGGTGTGCTCCGTGAAGTACGCCAGGGCCTGCGCCCGCGCCGCCTTCTTCAGCTCGGCGTTGGCCGGGTCGGCCAGCGCCGCCGCGGCGAGGGCGGTGGCCATGACGCGCCCGCCCATGACGTCGACGGTGGAGTGCATGCCGGAGACGATCCGGGTGTGGCTCAGTTCGAAGGCGCGCGTCACCAGTTCCTGGAACCGCTCGGGCACCGCGTGGGCGAACGCCAGGGCGGCCAGGTGGAAGGCGTTGGTGTGCCCGCTGGGGAAGCCTCCGTCGTCGACGGGGGAGGTGCTGCGCTGGCGCAGCAGTTGGGTGACGACGACCACCTTGGAGTCGTAGACCGGGTAGCCGAGCGCGTCGGTGCGGCCGGTGTCGACGACCTTGCTGTCCTCGTTCATGCGCCACGGCCGCGGGTACTGGAACGCGTACTTGCCGGGGTTGCCGGACGCGAACGGGCCGCGCACGGTGTCGACCAGTTTGGCGACCAGCCCGAGGTCCGAGGTGTACGACCCGGCGCCGAGCGCGGAACCGGCCGGGGCGTCGGCAGGGACGGCGTCGCTGACCGTGGTCGGGGGAGTGGTGTCGGGGGCGGCGGTGATCGAGGTGACCGCCTTGGCTCCGGTGCGGTAGAGGCCGGCGAGCGGGCCCAGGGCGCCGATCATCGCGTAGCTCTGGTGCTGGCGGTCGTGGACGAACGCCTCCCTGGCCTGCGCCTCCGTGCGGGCGGTGGTGACGCGGGCGCAGTACCGCATGTTGGCGCGCAGCACGTCGGGCCGCAGCGCGGTGCCGGTGTTCCAGGCCGCGCCGGTCTTCCAGACCTGCGCCATGCCGCCGAGGACGCGCACCACGGCGTTGGTCTCCGGCGTGAGGTTCGCCATGACGTTGGTCTTGTAGTCGTCGATGAACGCGAGCGGGGCCGTAGACGCCGGGGCCGCCGTGGCGGCCTTCGCGTCGGCGGCGGCCAGCCAGGAGACCAGCGTCGGCGCGGCGACCAGTGCGGCGGAGCCGCCCAGGGACGCCTTCAGAAAGCCTCGTCGGTTCACGGCGGTTGACGGCATGGAGGTGCCTCTCTCGAGTTGTTCGGCCGTGCGGCCGGGGAGGTCGTGCGATCGAGTGCGACGGAATGCGGTGCGGCGGAATGTGATGGGCAGGAATGCGGTGGGACGGAATGTGGTGCGACTGAGTGCGACTCTGAACGGTTTTGACGATCCGTGAGTCGAATAGTGCGTACGTGCGAAGATCTACGGCCGTGTCGTGTCCCCACGGCGAGGGACCGGCGACCGGGACGTGTCGTGCGGGTGAACGGGGCGCCGATGCGTCGCGGCGAGGGCGGCCGGGCCGCGGACGGGCGGGCCGGGGCGCCCCAGCACTACCGCAGCCGCGGTCGTGGCCCCGGCGGGCGGCGGCGAGTGTCCCGGTGAGGGTCTCCGCGGGTGCCCGCTCACACCAGCCCCCGTGCCAGTGCGATCGCGCCCTGTACCGGCGGGACCCGCAGGGCCCTGGCCCGTGCCCCCGGCAGTGTCCTCGCGAGTGCCGTGGTGAACGCCTCGTACAGCGTGGGCTGGGCGAGCACCGTGCCGCCCGCGACGACGACGTCGTGAACGGGGACCCCGCGGGCGGCGAGCCGGGTGACGAGGGCGGCGAGCGCCTCGCCCGCCTCGGCGATCACGGTCCGGGCGAGCGGGGAACCGTCGTCGGCCGCGGCGAACACCGCGGGAGCGTGCCGGCCCCACTCGGCGGAGAGGTCACCGGCGCCTTCCAGGGCCGCGCCGAGGGCCGGCACCTCGGGCACCCCGAGCGAGTCGAGCAGCCCGAGCGCGAGGCGGTCGGGCCGCTCCCCGCGGTCGTGGGCAGCCCATACGGCGCGGGCCGCCTCCCGCACCAGACCGGCGGCGCCGCCCTCGTCGCCGAGGACCGCGCCCCAGCCGCCCACCTGGACGGCGGTGCCGTCGGGCAGCCGGCCCACGGCCACCGAGCCGGTGCCGGCGACCAGGCCGACGCCCTGGTCGAGACCGGCGGCCGGGACGAGGAGTTCGGCGTCGCCCACGACCCGGGCGGGCACGCCGAGGAGGGCGGTGACGGCGGCGCCGATCCCGGCACCCTGGCGGGGGGTCTCACAGGCGTGCGCGCCGACGGCGAGGGCACGGGGGCGGGCGCCGGCGGGGAGCGCGTCGCGCACCAGCGCGGCCAGCCAGTCGGCGGCGGCAGCGGGCTCGTGCGGCCGCCAGCCGGCGCTGGCGCGGACGTGGTCGGTGACGAGGTCGCCCCCCGCGAGCGCGCGGAGGTGCGTCTTGGTGCCGCCCACGTCGATGCCCACCAGCAGGGGGCACGCGGGAGGGGAGTCCTGCACGGATCCTCTTTCGTCGTTGCGCTGGGCTGCGACGGCGGGCGAACCGTGCTCCTGAGAAGGACAGGAGGGAACAGGAGACGGAAGGGGTGAACGAAGCCCCGGGACGGGCCTCTGACGGAGCACGGCAGGCGAGTACCGTGATGTTCGTTAGGAAGTTAACTAACGAAGTACAGTGCGTCAAGAGTCGTCGCGCACTCGGCCACGAGTGCGTTCCGGCCGGGCCGGGAACGCGTGCGAAACGCTGGACGCCGGCCCTCTTCCGACGCCGTACTCCGCAGAGAGCCGACCGGTAGAGACGGCCGGCGTGCGGGTGCGGCCCCGTGATCTGAGATGGGGGAACCGTGGAACACGTCGTGGCAAGAGCCCCCCGGCTGACCGAGAGCGCGGGGGCGGTGTTCGCCGTGCTGGCCGAGGCGGGCAGTGCCACCCGGCCGCAGCTCGCGACCCTGGCGGGCCTGTCCAAGCCGACGGTGTCCTCCGCCGTCGCGGAGCTGGAGGGCGTCCGCCTCGCGGCCCACTCCGGCACCTCCTCGGGCGGTACGGGACGGACGGCGGCCGTCTACCGTCTCGGTCCCGCCGCCGGGTCCGTACTCGCCGTCGATCTCGGCCCGGCCCTCACCCGGGTGCGCGGCTGCGCCCTGGACGGCACGCTGCTCGCCGAGGCCACCGGCTCACGGGCGGGCGCCGCCGACGTCGTACGGGAGGCGCTCGACGCGCTGCCCGACGATGCTCCGCTGCGGACCATCGTGGTCGCCGTGGGTGACGTCACCGCGCCGGGGGAGCGGGGCACCGGCATGCGCCCGGCGACCGCCAAGGCCGGTCCCGTCTTCGACGCCGTGGCCGTCGCGCTGCCGCCGGGGGTGCCGGTCCACCTGGAGAACAACGTGAACTGTGCCGCGCTGGCCGAGCTGCACGAGGGCGCGGCGCGGGGCCGGCACACCTTCGGCTATCTGCGGATCGGCGTGGGTATCGGCCTCGGCATCGTGGTCGGAGGGCGGGTCCTGCGCGGGGCGAACGGCGCCGCGGGAGAGCTGGCCCGGCTGCCCTACCCCTGGGCGGACGGCAGCGAGCCCCGGCACGAGGCCCTGGAGGACTACATGGGCGCCCGCTCCCTGCTGCGCCGGGCCGCCGAGATCTGGCAGAAGACCGACGGCCCCTGTCCGCGCACCACCGACCGGCTGCTCGCCCTGGCCGGCAAGGGCAGCGCCCCGGCCCGTGCCGTCCTGGACCGCCATGCCGTGGACGTGGGCCGGCTCGCCGCCGCCGTGATCGCCGTACTGGATCCGGGGCTGGTCGTGCTGGGCGGCAGCACCGGCGCCGATCCGCGGCTGCTGCCCGGTGTGCGGGCCGAGGTGGAGCGGCTGAGCTGGCCCACCGAGGTGGTCAGCAGCACCGTCGGTGACCTGGGAACGGTCGTCGGCGCGGCCCGGCTCGCGGTGGCCCGGGGAGTCCAAACCGTGACCGAGGCGGCGCGGGTGAAGGATTGACGGCCTCGGACTCGGTCTGCCAATGTCCGGACAAGCGCTTTCTAAGTCGGCCGGGACGTCGACTTGGGGCAGGCGTCCCGCCCGTACCCGAGGTACGGCAGCCGCACGAGGGCGTGCTCGTGTGACGACGGCCATGGCGGCCGGGGATACGCACCCGTCAGGATGGCGCGGCCGGGCGAGGCCGCTCCACCGGAAGGCGCCATCCAGAGCAGCATCCCCGTGCCGCATCGACCGGCCGGGAAACCCGTCACGCACCTCAGGGAGGACCCGGTGGGTCACCACATCTCGCGCAGAACCATCTTCCGCACCGCGAGCGGTCTCGCCGCAGCCGGAGCGCTCGGCAGCTCGCTCGCGGCCTGCTCCGGCGGCACCGGGGCGGGCAGCAGCACCAGCAAGCTGACCATGACCTGGTGGGGCAGCGACGAGCGTCACGCGGCCTACAAGAAAGCGCTTGCGACCTTCGCGAAGGACAACCCGAAGATCGAGGTCCAGCCGACCTACTCCGGGTACGACGGGTACTTCGACAAGTTCAACACCAACGTCGCCGGCGGCAGCGCGCCCGACCTCATGCAGATGGACACCGCGCTCGTCGCCCAGTACGCCCGCAAGGGGGTCCTCGCCCCGCTCGACGAGTACGTCGGCAAGAGCCTCGACCTCACCGGCTTCGCCAAGACACTCCTGGCGAACGGCACCGTCGACGGCAAGCTGTACGGCGTCCCGTCCGGCATCGGCGTCAACCAGCTCACCGTCAACCGCAGCGGCCTGGAGGCCCTCGGCCTGAAGCTGCCCGAACGCGAGTGGACCTGGACCGACCTCAAGTCGATCGCCCAGGAGGTCTACAAGAAGAGCGGCGGCAAGACCTACGGCGTCGACGACGGCGGCGGCGGCACCCTCCAGTGCTTCGAGATCTTCGCTCGCGAGAAGGGCCAGACCTTCTTCTCCGAGGACGGCAAGAAGGTCGGCTTCACCGCCGACACCCTCCAGGAGTGGTGGGAGTACTGGGCCGAGATGCGCAAGCTGAACGCCTCCCCGCCGCCCGCCATCACCTCCGCCGCGCACAACGACCTCACCAAGAACGCGGTCGTCATCGGCAAGTCGCTGTTCACCTTCGACTCCGGCGTCTACGGCGCGGGCGGCTCGATCACCGACGCGCAGCTCGACTTCCTGCCCACCCCGCAGGGCGACTGGTCCGGAGCCCGCGAGGGCAACTTCGTCAACGGCGGCGTGCTGCTCAGCGCGACGAAGAAGAGCAAGCGGATCGCCGACTCCGTCAAGATCATCTCGTTCATCGCGCAGAACGACAGCGCGATCAAGGACTTCCAGCTCCTGCGCGGCATCCCGCCGACGGACAAGGCCCGCAACCTGATCTCCTCCGGCCTGTCCGAGACGGACAAGCTGAACATGGCCAACGCCGACTACATCTCCCAGCGCGTGGCCAAGGCGACGAACGCGCTGCCCAACCCGGTCCCCCCGCCGCAGGGCGCCGACCAGGTCTGGGACCTGCTGTTCCAGTCCAACCTCGCCGTGGCCTTCGGCAAGAAGTCCATCAAGGCGCAGCTCGGCGCGTTCTTCGACCAGGCGGCAGGAATTCTGTCCGCGTAGGGCGGCCTGCCTGTCCCACGGACAGGCACTCGCGAGCGGCGCACGGGAAACACCGGGAGAGGCCAGGGAGATGAGTATGACCACCGCGAAGACCGACGAGGTCGTGAAGGAGGCGCCGGCCGCGGCGTCCCTGTCCGACCAGCGGGAGCGCGAACGCATGCGGCGCCGCCTCGCCAGAAAGCGGGGCGGAGGCTGGTGGCCGTACGTCTTCCTGGCCCCCTGGTTCGTCGGCCTGGCCGGCCTGACGATCTATCCGATGCTCGACTCGCTGTACCTGTCCTTCACCGACTTCGACCTGCTGACGCCCCCGGAGTGGGTCGGCACGAAGAACTACGAGCACATGTTCGCCGAGGACCCGGTCTTCTGGGACTCGGTGCACGCCACGCTCCTGTACGTCGCCGTGTCCGTCCCGCTGAAGCTCGCCCTCGCGCTCGGCGTGGCGATGCTGCTCAACCGGGACCTCAAGGGCATCGGCCTCTACCGGGCCGCCTTCTACCTGCCCTCGCTGCTCGGCGGGGCGGTGGCCGTCGCCATCGTGTGGCGCCAGGTCTTCGGCGGGGACGGTCTGTTCAACGACTTCCTGAGCTGGTTCGGCATCAAGGGCCAGGACTGGATCTCCAGCCCCGACACGGCGATCTACACGCTGATCCTGCTGGCCGTCTGGCAGTTCGGCACCCCGATGGTCATCTTCCTGGCCGGCCTCAAGCAGCTGCCCAGGGACGTGTACGAGGCGGCGGCCATCGACGGCGCCGGCCCGGCCACCCGCTTCTTCAAGATCACCCTGCCGCTGCTGACCCCGATCGTCTTCTTCAACGTCATCCTGCAGATCATCGACGCGTTCAAGACCTTCACCCCCGCCTTCGTCATCAGCAACGGCAGCGGCGGGCCCCTCAACTCGACGATGCTGTACTCCCTCTACCTGTACAAGAAGGGCTTCACCGACCTCGAGATGGGATACGCCTCGGCCATGGCCTGGGTGCTGTTCCTGGTCATCGCAGGCTTCACGGCGGTCAACTTCATCGCCAGCCGTTACTGGGTCCACTACGACGACTGACGCCTGACGTCCGAGCGAGGAGTCCTTCCCACCATGTCCGCCATAACCCCCGACGCGTCGCCGTTGCACAAGCTCCGCACGGCCACCGGCGCCCGCCGCATCTTCATCCACACCGTGCTCATCGGCGTCGCGGTCGTCATGCTGTATCCGCTGCTGTGGATGCTGAGCAGTTCGCTCAAGCCCGACACCGAGATCTTCACCCACCCCGGACTCATCCCGAACGAGGTGCGCCCGGAGAACTACTCCGAGGGCTGGAGCGGCTCCGGCAACTCCTTCTCCCTCTACATCACCAACTCGCTGATCGTCACGATCGGCGCGGTCATCGGCAACGTCATCTCCTGCTCGCTGGCCGCCTACGCCTTCGCGCGCTTCGAGTTCCGCGGCAAGAAGATCTGGTTCGGCCTGATGCTCGGCACGCTGATGCTGCCCACCCAGGCCGTCCTCATCCCGCAGTACACGATCTTCTACAACCTGACCTGGATCAACACCTATCTGCCGCTGATCGTGCCCAAGTTCTTTGCGGTGGACGCCTTCTTCATCTTCCTGATGGTCCAGTTCATCCGTTCCATCCCGCGCGAGCTGGACCACGCGGCCATGATGGACGGCGCCAACCCCTGGCAGATCTACTGGAAGATCATCCTGCCGCTGATGAAGCCGGCCCTGATCACCACCACCATCTTCACCTTCATCTGGACCTACGACGACTTCCTGCACCAGCTCGTCTACCTCCAGCAGAACGACAAGTTCACCGTCCCCCTCGGCCTGAGGCTGTTCATGGACCAGACCAGCGGCTCGTCCTACGGCCCCATGCTCGCCATGTCGACCCTCGCCCTCCTGCCGACCCTCATCTGCTTCCTCATCTTCCAGAAGAGGCTGGTCGAGGGCCTGGCGACCTCCGGCATGAAGGGCTGAGCAGACGTGTACCTCCCGCACCAGCGCGGCCCGCTGCACGACCTCGCGGACACCCCGCAGGCCTACGACGCCGTCCTCGCCGACGTCACCGAGCAGGCCCTCGCCCGGCTCACCCCGCAGGGCAGCCTCGAACACCCCGACTGCGTCGACGACATCGGCGACACCTCCCTCGGGATCACCTCCCTGCTGGCCCTGGCCTGGAAACGCTCCAGGGACCCGCGCCTGCCGGAGGCCGTACGCCGCAGCGTGGACTTCCATCTGCGCGAGCGCGTCTACCGCGACGACAACCCCGGCTACCCGAACCTGCGCGTCCGCAACTCGGGTCTGCCGTACGCCCGTTACACCCTCGCGCCCGGCGCGCACCCGATCGGGGACTGGCCGAGCACGGTCTGGGCGCTGCTCCAGCTCGTCAATGTGACCGAGACCGCGACGGACCTGCTCGACGACGAACTCCGCCACGAGCTGCTCCAGGTCGCCCACGGCTACTGGCGCTGGCTGACCGAGGCGACCTTCTTCAACCCGCAGGAAGCCGGCAACCAGGCCCTCGGCTGCGTCGTCGGCGGCCTGATGCTGGCCCGCCAACTCCACGGACCCCAAGGCGAGTCGGTGCGGGCACGGGCCATGAGCCTGTACGAGGAGGAGATCCGCGCCCACCACGTGCGCGACCGCGGCGCCCTCCTGCCCCCCGAGCACGGCGGCGCCTACGACAACAACTACGGCCCGATCTCCCTGTCCTTCCTCGCCCAGGCCCACCGGGTCAGCGGCGAGGACGTCTTCGCCCGCGACGGCGACGCGCTCGCCCGGTACATCGACGCCCGGCTGACCAACGGCGGCTTCGACAACGGCGGCCCCCGCTACAGCGAGCAGCACTCCGGCTTCGAGTCGGTCCTCGGCCTGCGCTACTTCGGCCACCGCATCGGCTCCGACCTCGGCCGCTACCGGGGCGACACCCGCTGGGGCCGGCACGCGGTGAAGGCCGACGGCGGCGTCGACGGCCACTTCGCGTGGATGCTGGTCTGGCAGATCCAGGACACCACCCGCTGGCACCGCACGCCCGCCGGACACCCGGCCCGCCACCAACTGCGCGCCGGCACCGTCTCGGTGGCCTTCGACGACCGGATGACCCCCTCGGTGATCGAGGCGGGCGGCACCTACTACCTGCCCGCCGCCGTCAGCCGCCAGCACGGCTACGGCCCCGTCACCGACGGCTTCCTGCTCTGCCGGCCCATGGGCGAGGTCCGCGTCCGCGACCTGCGCACCGCCACCCTGAGGGCCAAGCTCGTCACCAAACCCGTCGTCGGCCGCGACCACGTCCTGCGGTACGTGCGCTCCCTCTACGTCACCGACGGCACCCTGCTGTGGACGACGGTGGCCGTCGAACGCCTCGCCGGCACGCCGTACCTGCTGGCGGGTCTGCCCTACGCGAAGGACGACGGCGACCGGGTGCGCCGTACGGCACACGGCGAGGCCGTCTCGGCCGGCACCCTGCGCCTGACCCATCCGGCGGCCGAGGGCGCGGAGCACTTCGACGCCCGCGCCGAACTCACCCAGCAGCAGGCCGCGTTCGCCCTCGCCGCCGACCCGCGCGGCTACGGCGACCCCGACGAGGGCTGGCGCCACCTGGTCAGCTCCACGGCCCTGGAGGCCGGCCCCGTCCCGGACGCCCCCGACGACCTCCACGTCTTCGCGGTCCGCTACGGCTCACCGGACCCGCTGACCGTGTCCGTCACCCGTGACGGAACGGACCTCGTCATCCGCACGGCCCGCTTCACCGCCGTACTCGGCGACGACGACGCCCACGGGGAACCGGAGCTGACCCTGCGCGAGACCTGAGCACGCGTGGGGTCGGCCGCCGAGCGTCAGCCGAACCGGCCCCGCACCACCAGGTCAGCCCGGTCGCGCGTCGCCGCCACCAGGTCGGCGTTGCGCTGGTCCGTGCCCCGGACCCAGGCCTTCGCCGCCGCGTGCTCCTTGCCGAACTCCTCATGGCGGGCGACGAGCCGGCGCACCCGCTCCGCCTCGTCGACCTCGCAGAACCACACCTCGTCCAGCTCCGCCCGCACGCGTGCCCACGCGCCCGTGCCCAGCAGCAGGTAGTTGCCCTCCGTCACCACGAGGCGGACGGCCGGCGCCACCGGGACGGCGCCCGCGAGGGGCTGCTCCAGGTCCCGCTCGAAACCGGGCGCGTACACGATGTCGTCGCCGTCGGCCTCCTCCCGCAGCCGGCGCAGCAGGGCCGCGTACCCGGCCGCGTCGAAGGTGTCGGGAGCGCCCTTGCGGTCCCGGCGGCCCAGCCTGCCGAGTTCGGCGTCGGCGAGGTGGAAGCCGTCCATCGGCACCCGCGCCACCCAGGGCTCCCCGGTGCCGTTCAGCTCCCGCACCAGGTGCTCCGCGAGCGTCGTCTTGCCCGCGCCGGGCGCGCCGGCGATGCCGAGGATCGCGCGGCGCCGCCCGCGCGCGAGGGCACGCGC
>NZ_MUBA01000322.1 GCF_002154575.1 Streptomyces bobili | reverse complement strand
GAGAGCACGTCCAGGAGCCGGTCCACGTCGGCCGTCGTGTTGAACAGGTGGAAGGCCGCGCGCAGGTTGCCCGCGCGGTTGGAGACCTCGATCCCGGCGCGGCTCAACTCCGGCTGCCGGGCGCCGAGTCCGGGCACCGAGACGATCGGCGAACCAGGTGCGGGCACGGGCTCGTGGCCGAGGGCCGCGAGCCCGGCCCGGAACCGGTCGGCGAGGGCGAGGTCGTGGGCCTGTACGGCGGTGACGCCGAGTTCCTCGATGAGATCGAGGGAGCGGCGCAGCCCCGCGTAGGTGAACAGGGCGTGGCTGAGGTCGAACCGCCGTGCGGAGTGGGCGAGTTCGGCGACGGGTCCGTAGCAGCTGTCCCACGGCACCTCTCCGGCGACCCATCCCGACAGCACCGGCGTGAGTCCGCCGAAGTCCTCCGGGACCACGAGGAAGGCGGCCCCGTGCGGGCCGAGCAGCCACTTGAAGGAGACGGCGGCGGAGTAGTCGTAGGCGTCGGCGTCCATCGGGAGCCAGCCGGCGGACTGGGAGAAGTCGACGTAGGTGCGGGCGCCGTGGGTGCGGGCCGCCTCGCGCAGGGCGGGCAGGTCCACGATCCGTCCGTCGGCGGACTGGGCGGCGCTGACCGCGACGAGCGCGGTGCCGGGGCGGACGGCATCGGGGATCCGCTCCAGCGGGACCGCGCGGACCTTGAGGTCGCCGCGGACGTGGAACGGGTTGAGCACGGAGGTGAAGTCGTCCTCCGCGGTGAGGACCTCGGCGCCCGCCGGGAGCGAGGCGGCGATGAGGCCGGTGTGCGCGGCGACCGAGGCGCCGGCCGCGACCCGCGTGACGGGGACGCCGGCGAGCCGGGCGTACGCAGCCCGGCTGGCTTCCACGTCCTCGTACAGCGAGGTCAGCGGCCTGCCCTCGGCCCGCAGCAGCGCCGCCTCGTGCAGGGCGGTGATGGTACGGGCGGGGAGCAGGCCGTTGCTCGCGGTGTTCAGGTAGGTGCTCTTCGGCGCGAACTCGGCGCGGACGAGGCTCTCGAAGGTCTCCATGGGTCAACTCTGCGACCCACGGAAGTCGAAGTCCATGGCGAATCTTTACGCGGTTTCCCTAAGGACAGCTTATAGATCCACCGTCACCTGCGCCTTTCGCCACCTGCCGCGCGTTTCAGTGCTGCGGTACGGCGCACCCGTCGGGGCCACAGGCCTCCGCGTCGCCCTGGTCGACGAGCTTGAGCGGGGAGCGCTCGCCCCAGGCCTGGGTGAGGGCCTGGGCGAAGACCTCGGCGGGCTGGGCGCCGGAGATGCCGTACGCGCGGTCGAGGACGAAGAAGGGCACCCCGTTCGCGCCGAGCTGGGCGGCCTCGGCCTCGTCGGCGCGGACCTCGTCGGCGTAGGCGGCCGGGTCGGCGAGGACCGTGCGGGCGTCGTCGGCGTCGAGACCGGCCTCGACGGCCAGGTCCACGAGCCGCTCGTCGCCCTCGACGAACAGGGACCGCTCCTCGGCGAAGTTTGCCCGGTACAGGAGCTGGATCAGCTCGTCCTGGCGGCCCCGCTCCTTGGCGAAGTGCAGCAGGCGGTGCATGTCGAAGGTGTTGCCGTGGTCGCGGTCGCGGGTGCGGTAGTCGAGGCCCTCGGCCGCGGCCTGGGCGCCGAGGTTGTCCTCGCCGGCCTGGGCCTGTGCCTCGCTCATGCCGTACTTCTTGCTCAGCATGGTCAGCACGGGCGTGACGTCGCCCTTGGCGCGGCCGGGCTCCAGCTCGAAGGAGCGGTGTACGACCTCGACCTGGTCACGGTGCGGGAAGGCGTCGAGCGCCTTCTCGAAGCGGGCCTTGCCCACGTAGCACCACGGGCAGGCGATGTCGCTCCAGATCTCGACGCGCATGTCTCGGCTCTCTCCAGGTCTGCGGGTACGGAGAATCCCTCCGCCGAGTATGTGAACATTCAAACGGTCGGGCTCATTCCCCGTTCACCGAAACGAGTCGCCCCCGGTCAGCTGCCGTCGCGCAGGTCGTCCGGCCAGGTCGGGCGGAACTCCAGGTGGTCGTAGGTGACGACGCAGCCCTCGCCCATCGGCGCCTGTGCCATGAAGCCGACGAGGGCCGCGCCCGTCTCCTTCTCGTCGCCCAGCGTGAACAGCCGGACGAAGATCCAGTGCTTGCCGTCGCGGGAGGCGTGGAAGGCGAAGGCGCGGCCGGTCCTGCTGACCCGGAGCCAGACGGAACTGCCGTCCACGGTGAAGGAGTTGGCGTCGTCGGAGTGGCCGCGGGTGACCACCGTGCAGACGGTGGGCACGTCCGGGGAGTACTCCAGGCAGAGCTTGGCCCAGGCCCGTTCACCGACGTGGACGTACAACACCCCGGCGTCGAAGCCCGCGTTGAAGCCGACGGTCACCCGGGCGATGAACTGGAAGTCGCCCACGGGCGCCCCCAGCAGCCGGGGCGCGTCGGCGGCCGGGTCGAGCGCTTCCGCGGTGGGCGACACGAACCGGTCCTGGCGGGGACCGGCCCATCCGGTGAGGACCCCGTCCTCGTGGCTCCAGTGCCCGTCGGGCCCGTAGGTGCGCAACGGGAAGGGAAGTTCGGCGAGTTCGAGGTCCATGCTCAGAGTTTCCCAGATTCCTTACTGTCGCCCGGTGCCGGTCACCGCTCGAGGTGGTTGTTGAAGCGCCGGGGCAGGCCCAGCGGGTTGTCGTCGCGCAGCTCGGGCGGCAGCAGCGCCTCAGGGGTGTTCTGGTAGGCGACCGGGCGCAGCCAGCGCTCGATGGCCGTACCGCCCACCGAGGTGGAGGTGGAGGTGGTCGCCGGGTAGGGGCCGCCGTGGTGCTGTGCGGGGGCCACGGCCACGCCGGTCGGCCAGCCGTTCACGAGCACACGGCCGGCGAGCGGGGTCAGCTCGGCGAGGATCTCGGCGCCTCGGCCCTCGCCCGCGGCCTCCTGCGTCGACAGGTGCACGGTGGCGGTGAGGTTGCCGGGGAGCCGCGAGAGGACGGACCGCGCCTGGTCGTCGTCGTCGTAGCGCGCCACGACGGTCACCGGGCCGAAGCACTCCTCCAGGAGCAGGTCGTACGCCCCCTCGTCGGCGAGCTTCCCGGCCGGGACCGTCAGGAAGCCGGCGCTGACGGTGTGCTCGCCGCCCGCTCCGGGCGTGACCGGCGTCTCGACCTCGGGCAGCTGCGCCCGCTCGGCGACACCGGCGAGGAAGTTGTCGCGCATGCGGTGGTCGAGCAGGACGCCCGCGTCGGTGTCGCTGACCGCGTCGGTGAGCGACTTGACGAGGCCGTCACCGGCCGCGCCGGACGGTACGAGGACCAGGCCCGGCTTCACACAGAACTGTCCGACGCCCAGCGTCATCGAGCCGGCCAGGCCGGTTCCGATGGCGTCCGCGCGCTCGGCGGCGGCGGCCTCGGTCACGACGACCGGGTTGAGCGAGCCCAGCTCGCCGTGGAAGGGGATCGGCACGGGCCGCGCCGCCGCCGCGTCGAACAGCGCGCGACCGCCACGGATGGACCCGGTGAAGCCTGCGGCGGCGATCAGCGGGTGCTTGATCAGCTCGACGCCCGCCTCGAAGCCGTGCACCAGGCCGAGCACCTCGGCGGGGATGCCGTGCTCGGCGGCGGCCAGGCGGACCACCTTGGCGACCAGCTCGGACAGGCCGGGGTGGTCGGGGTGGGACTTGACGACGACCGGGTTGCCCGCGGCCAGCGCGCTCGCGGTGTCGCCGCCGACGACGGAGAACGCGAAGGGGAAGTTGGACGCCGAGTAGACGGCGACGACGCCCAGCGGCACCTTGTAGCGGCGCAGGTCGGGCACCGGCGGGGTCGCGGTGTCGTCGGGGTGGTTGATGACGACGTCGAGGAAGTCGCCCTCCTCGACGATGTCGGCGAAGGCGCGCAGCTGGTAGCAGGTGCGGGCGAGTTCGCCGGTCAGCCGGACCGGGCCGAGCGCGGTCTCCGCGTCGGCCACCTCGACGAGCTGGTCCTTGGCCGCCTGCAGCCGGTCCGCGGCGGTGCGCAGGAAGGCCGTGCGGACGGCGCGGTCGGCGAGCGCCGCCCGTGTACCGTGCGCGGCGCGGACGACGGAGTCCACCTCCTGGGCCGTGGCCTCGACCGCGACCTGTTCACGCTGCTTCCCGGTTCGGGGGTCGACACTCCAGACTGGTGCTGCTGCCACCGCGGGTCCCTCCACGTTCGATGCCGCATCGCAATGCCGCTGTACTTACCTCACCACCAGGGACGTTCGATATGCTGAACGCTGTCTCTGATGCTGAATATGCTGTTGGAGACTATTTCCCGTCGAACGAAGGGGTCAAGGGCGATGTCGGCTGGCGAGACGGGGGGCGGGGCGCAGGTCAAGTCCGCGGTGCGGACGGTTGAACTGCTGGAGTACTTCGCCGGCCGCCCCGGTATGCACTCCCTCGCGTCGGTCCAGGAGGCCGTCGGGTATCCCAAGTCCAGCCTCTACATGCTGCTGCGCACGCTGGTGGAGCTGGGCTGGGTGGAGACGGACGCGACGGGCACGCGGTACGGCATCGGTGTAAGGGCGCTGCTGGTCGGCACCTCCTACATCGACGGCGACGAGGTGGTCGCGGCCGCCCGTCCCACGCTGGACCGGCTGTCGGACGACACCACCGAGACCATCCACCTGGCCCGGCTGGACGGCACCAACGTGGTGTACCTCGCCACCCGCCAGTCGCAGCACTACCTGCGACCCTTCACCCGGGTCGGCCGCAGGCTGCCTGCCCACTCCACCTCCCTCGGCAAGGCCCTGCTGAGCACCTACAGCGACGAGCAGGTCCGCAAGCTGCTCCCGGAGACGCTGCCCGCGCTGACCGAGCACACCATCACCGACCGCGAGAAGCTCATCGAGGAACTGCACCAGGTCCGTGAGCAGGGCTTCGCCGTGGACCGGGAGGAGAACACGCTGGGGCTGCGCTGCTTCGGCGTCGCGATCCCCTACCGCACCCCGGCGCGGGACGCGATCAGCTGCTCGGTGCCGGTGGCCCGGCTGACGCCCGCGCACGAGCAGCTGGTGAAGGACGCACTGTTCGACGCGCGTGACCGGCTGACACTGGCGACCCGTAGGCTCTGAGGCATGGAGATCGCCCTGCGCCCGGTCCATGACAGCGATCTGCCGGTGTTCTACCGGCAGATGAATGATCCCGAGTCCCTGTGGATGGCCGCGTTCACCGCGAAGGACCCGGCCGACCGGGCCGCCTTCGACGCCCACTGGAAGAAGATCCGCGCCTCCACCGCCGTGAATCGCGCGATCCTGGCGGACGGTGACGTGGTGGGCAGCGCGGCGGTCTACGGCGAACCGGGCGAGCGCGAGGTCACGTACTGGGTCGACCGCGCCTACTGGGGGCGCGGTATCGCCACCGCCGCGTTGTCCGCCCTCCTCGCGGAGGTCCCCGAGCGCCCGCTGTACGCGCGCGCCGCGGACGACAACGCCGGTTCGCGGCGGGTCCTGGAGAAGTGCGGCTTCAGGCTGAGCGCGCGGGCCACGGGGTTCGCCGAAGCGCGCGGTGCGGAGATCGACGAGGTCGTCCTGGTCCTGGAGGGCTGACCTCCGCGCGGCGCACGAAGCCGGCTTCATGAACGCTCGATGAGAAATCCGGGCGGATGGGAACGATTGCTTCCATCCCGTTCGTCTGTCCGATCGCGATGAACAAGACGATCAGGCGTGCCTCCGTCTTCGCGCTGCTGCTGGTGTTCTCCCTGTTGATCCGGGCGACCTGGGTGCAGTTCTACGAAGGCCGGGCGCTCGCGGACGACAAGGACAACCGGCGCAACGCGATCGAGACGTACGCGGGGCCGCTCGGGAACATCATCGTGGCCGGAAGGCCGGTCACCGGCTCGGCGGCCACGCCGGACAGCGACCTGAAGTACAGACGCACGTACACGGACGGCGAGTTGTACGCCGCGGTGACGGGCTACGCCTCGCAGGCCTACGCCCCGACACAGCTGGAGGGCATCTACGCCGACCTGCTCAACGGCACGGACCCCCGGCTGAAGAGCGCGGTGGACACGGTCACGGGCGAGCGGGCCGACCCGGGCGACGTGATCACCACGATCGACCCGGCCGTGCAGAAGGCGGCGTACGACGCGCTCGGCGACAAGAAGGGCGCGGCCGTCGCGATCGACCCGGTGACGGGCAGGATCCTCGCGGTGGTGTCGACGCCGTCGTACGACCCGTCCTCGCTCACCGACGCCAACACGGCGGGCACGGCCTGGAAGAAGCTCACCGCGGACGCCGACAAGCCGCTCACCAACCGGGCGCTGCGCCAGCCGCTGCCGCCGGGGTCGACGTTCAAGCTGGTCGTGGCGGCAGCCGCGCTGGAGGACGGGCTCTACGCGTCGGTGGACGAGAGGACGGACAGCGCGGACCCGTACACGCTGCCCGGCACGACCACGGTGCTGAGCAACGAGAACCCTTCGGCGCCCTGCGAGGACGCCACGATCCGGGTCGCGCTCCAGTACTCGTGCAACAACGTCTTCGCGCACATGGCCGTCCAACTCGGACAGGACAAGCTGCGGGCGACGGCCGAGAAGTTCGGCTTCGACGACGAGACGCAGGACGTTCCGGTGCGGGCCTACCCGAGCGTGTACCCCTCCGGCATGGACGAGTCGTCGACCGCCCTCACCGGCATCGGCCAGTTCGACGTGACCGCCACCCCGCTCCAGATGGCCATGGTGTCGGCCGCCCTGGCCAACGGCGGCAAGCTGGTGGCGCCGCACATGGTCTCGCAGGTCACCGACGGCGGCGGGAGCGTCCTCACCGACTACGACGACGAGGCCTCGACCACGCAGGTCGTCAGCTCCGGCACCGCCGAGCAGTTGCGGTCGGCGATGCGGACGGTCGTCGAGGAGGGCACCGGCACCAACGCCCGTATCGAGGGGGCGACCGTCGGCGGCAAGACGGGCACGGCCCAGCACGGCGAGAACAACAGCCGGACGCCGTACGCCTGGTTCACCTCGTACGCCAAGGGCGGCGGCGGCAAGGAGGTGGCCGTGGCGGTGGTCGTGGAGCAGTCGGACGCGGCCCGCTCGGAGGTGAGCGGCAACGGTCTGGCGGCCCCGGTGGCGAGGGCGATGATGCAGGCGGCGATCAGCTAGGGGCGCGGGGCCGTGTCCGACATGCGGCTCCGCCGCGTGGGCGCGACCGGCCACGACGGCGCCGCAGCCGATCGCGCAGCGTCCTCACTTGACGCCGAGCACCTGCTCGATCGGGTCGATCGCGAAGTACACGACGAACAGGGCCGACGCCCCCCACATGAGCCAGTGCACGTCCCTCGCCTTGCCCAGCACCGTCTTGATCACGACGAACGCGAGGAACCCAGCGCCGATGCCGTTGGTGATCGAGTAGGTGAACGGCATGACGGCGATGGTCAGGAAGGCGGGGATGGCGATCTCGTACCTGTCCCAGTCGATGGACTTGACCTGGGTCATCATCAGGAAGCCGACGGCGACCAGCGCGGGCGCCGCCGCCTGGAGCGGCACGATGGTGAGCAGCGGGGTCATGAAGAGGGCGAGGGCGAACATGGCGCCGGTGACCAGGTTGGAGAACCCGGTGCGCGAGCCCTCGCCGACGCCGGCCGCCGACTCGATGTAGGAGGTCGCGGAGGACGAGGAGGCCGCGCCGCCCGCGACCGCCGCCGCGCCGTCGATGAGCAGCACGCGGCCCAGGTTGGGCACCTTGCCGTCGTCGTCGAGGAGCTTCGCCTCGGCGCTGATGCCGACGACGGTGCCCATGGTGTCGAAGAAGTCGGACAGGATCAGCGTGAAGACGAGCAGGACGACCGTGATGACGGTGGTCTCGCCGAACGCGCCGAACAGACTGAAGTGTCCGATCAGTCCGAAGTCGGGGGTGTCGACGAGCTTGTCGGGCCACGCGGGCGTGGTCAGGCCCCAGGACTTGATGTCGGCGACGGAGTTGATGACGATCGCGAGGAGCGTCATCGTCACGATGCTGATGAGGATGGCTCCCTTGACCTTGCGGGCGAGCAGCCCGATGGTCAGCAGCACGCCGAGGCAGAAGACGAGGATCGGCCAGCCGCCGAGGGTGCCGGTGGCGCCGAGCTGAACCGGGACCGTGGTGCCCGCGACGTCGGGGATGCGGCTGACGAAGCCGGCGTCGACGAAGCCGATGAAGGCGATGAACAGGCCGATGCCGACGCTGATCGCCTGCTTCAGCGGTTGCGGGATGGCGTGCATGACGGCCTCGCGCAGGCCGGTCACCACCAGCACGCAGATCAGCAGGCCTTCGAGGACGATCAGGCCCATCGCGTCGTCCCAGCTCATCAGCGGGGCGATCTGGAAGGCGACGACGGCGTTGAGGCCGAGTCCTGCGGCGAGGGCCAGCGGGAGGTTGCCGCCGATGCCCATGATGACGGTCATGACGGCGGCCACGAGGGCGGTGGCGGTGGTGAGTTGCACGGCGTCGAGTTGGTGCCCGAACTTGTCCTTGGCGCTGCCCAGGATGATGGGATTCAGGACAAGGATGTAGGCCATCGTGAAGAACGTGGCGAAGCCGCCGCGTATCTCCCGGCCGAAGGTCGACCCCCGTTCGGAGATCTTGAAGAACCGGTCGACGCTGTTCACCGCCGCGGGCGGTGAACTCGGCCGGCCGGCCGCCTTCTGCGTTTCGGACATGACGGAGACTCCTCGTGACCTGGTGATCAGTGTGCGGATGCTGGCTGGATTGTTCCCCCGCTGAACCCCGTTCAGGTTTTCGCCGTGTTACGGAATCAGGGTTCGGTCTGTCATACACCGTTCGAACCCCTGTACCGAACAGCCGATTGATCACTGCTACGCTCCGGATCTCGTCCTGGCCGTCTCCCCGGGACTCCCCCATGTCATTTACATGACACGCACAGCATCCACCCCCGCCGGGGTGCAGATTCCGCATCGAGAAGAGGTCACCCGTGGGCACAGTCGTCGACGACGCCGCCTCCGTGGAGTTCCATGCCTTCTTCGAACGCCACCACGCCGAACTGGCCCGGCTCGCTCATCTGTTGACCGGCGAGGCGGACGCGGCCGACGATCTGGCGGCGGACGCGCTGCTCGCACTCTGGCAGCGCTGGGACCGCGTGCGCGCGGCCGATCACCCGGTGGCGTACGCGCGAGGCGTCGTGGCCAATCTGGCCCGCACCCGGATCCGCAGCGCGGTCCGTGAGCGCCGCCGGGTCGCCCTGTTCTGGTCGCAGCGCGAGGAGAAGACGGACAACCCGGACGTCGCGGGCGTGGTGGACGTCCAGTCGGCCCTGCGTAGACTCCCCTTCCGCAAACGGGCCTGCGTGGTGCTCCGGCACGCGTTCGACCTCTCGGAGAAGGACACCGCGCTCGCTCTGGGCGTCTCGGTGGGTACGGTGAAGAGCCAGACCTCGAAGGGAATGGCCGAGTTGCAGAAGCTGCTCGGCGCCACTGGGGGTTCGCGGAAGGTGCACGCCGTGATGGCGGCGCGCACGGGTGAGGCCGGAGGAAGGGACCGATGACGATGCAGCGGGACGTGCACGGCGAGCTGCGCGCCCGGTTGCACGGGGCGGCCGAGGCGTACGAGCCGAACCGCGAGCGGATCCTCGCCCGGATCGAGCGCGGCATGGTGGAGCAGGAACGGCCCGGCACTCACCGGTCGACCCGCCCGGCCCTGTGGGGCTGGGCGCGCATCGTGAGCGCCACGGCCGCGGTCGCGGGCATGCTCGCGGTCGGCGGCTACGCGGTGGCGTCCGCGGTGAAGGACGACCCGCCGCAGCAGTCGGTCTCCGTCTCGCCGCCGCCGGTGGAGTCCCCGGACGCGACGAGCCGTCCGCCGGCCTCGCCGAAGGCGACGCCCGGTTCGGGTGGCGGCGGGCAGAAGGAGGCCGAGCCGAGCAGTTCGCCGTCGAAGTCGGCGGAGGTCAAGCCCTCCGCCTCCGCGCCGGCTCCGCTGCCGGCCGTCGACGACACCGAGGACGGCCCGCTGTGGTCGGACGGCTCGGTGGACCCGCACAGCAACGACTTCTGGGCGCAGAGCAATGTGACGATCAAGACCTCCGAGCGACTCACGGAGCTGACCGTGCAGTTGAAGGTCGCGCAGAGCGGCGGGGTGGTCTCGACGGGTGCCTGGCGCGCGCTGCCCGAGGGCGACTTCACGCTCACGGTCGAGGAGCGGGACGGCTTCCTGCTCTACACCTGGGTGCTCAAGGAGGGCCGTACGGTCCCCGAGGGCGAGTGGGTGTTCGCCGGGCAGTACAACCACGACCGGGGCGGCCGGGACGCCAGGGACGACAGCTACGTGGTCGTCGGCGGGGCCGACGGCCAGAAGAACTCCGTGGGCGGCGACTTCGCGGCCCGGGACGACGACGAGGGCGACTCGTAGAGGTTCCGGAGAAAAGTTTCGGCGAAGCGGCAACCCTTTCCTCACCGGTGACGACCACAAGGCGCAAGAGTCACCAAGCACTTGAGGAATCGGTACATGACTGCACCAGCTGAACCGCGCGTCCGCCACCGCCGCAAGGTCACCAAGCGGCGTGCGCTGATCGCGGGCTCCGCCGCCTTCGCCGTCTCCGGGGCCGCGATCGTCACCACGACGATGCTCTCGTCCGCGGGCGCCGCCTCGACCTGGCCGACGGCCAAGGGCAGCAAGGCGGTGTCCTCGACCATCAAGGTCACGGGCACCTACGACGGCAAGCTGACGAAGTTCTCCGGGGCCGGCGCTCTGGGCGGCAGCGGCCAGGACGAGGGCCAGGACCCGATCTTCGAACTGGCCGACGGCGCCGTCCTGAAGAACGTGATCATCGGCACGCCGGGCGCCGACGGCGTCCACTGCAAGGGCTCCTGCACGCTGGAGAACGTGTGGTGGCTGGACGTCGGCGAGGACGCCGCCAGCTTCAAGGGCAAGTCCGCCTCGTCCGTGTACAAGGTCATCGGCGGCGGCGCGAAGAACGGCGCCGACAAGGTGCTCCAGTTCAACGGCGCCGGCAAGCTGATCGTGACCGGCTTCCGGGTGGAGAACTCCGGGAAGCTGGTCCGCTCCTGCGGCAACTGCAAGACCCAGTACAAGCGCACGATCGTGCTGAGCGACATCGACATCGTGGCGCCCCTGAAGGTCATCGTCGGTGTCAACGCCAACTACGGCGACACTGCGACCCTGTCGAAGATCCGCGTCCAGGGCGACCCGAAGAAGAAGACGAAGACCTGCGTCCGCTTCAAGGGCAACAACACCGGCAAGGAGCCCACCGAGCTGGGCACCGGCGCCGACGGCAAGACCTGCAAGTTCGCGCCGTCCGACATCACGTACAAGTAAGCGGGTCGACCTTCCCTTGAGCACGCACAAGAGACACCTCACGCGTCGGCGTGTGCTCGGGGCCTCCGCGATCGGCGTCGCCGTCACCGGCGCCGCCGTCGCGGGAGGCACCGGCCTCCTCTCCTCCGCGTCCGCCGCCGCGTTCGGCTACTCGGACGACGGCAAGAACTACGTCGTCGACACGGGCGCCTCACTCGTCTTCAAGGTCTCCAAGACGACCGGCGACCTCACCTCCCTCGCCTACAAGGGCAAGGAGTACGAGGGCTACGGCGGCAGGCACTCGCACGTGGAGTCCGGCCTCGGCGCCTCCACCGTCACCGTGAAGCGGTCCGGCCAGACCGTCCTGATCAAGGTCGTGCACGGCGCGATCACCCAGTGGTACGCGGCCCGCAGCGGTCAGAACAACGTCTACCTGTGGACGGACAAGGCCGACGCCTCGTTCACCGCGACCCGTTTCCTGGTCCGCCTCAAGCCGGGGATGTTCCCCAACGAGGGCCCCGACTCCTGGATCGAGGCCTCCGACAAGGTCATCGAGGCGGGCGACGTCTGGCGGCGCGCGGACGGCACCACGCACTCCAAGCACTACTCGGGCAAGCGGGTGATCGACTACGACCACATCGGTCTCACCACCGGCTCGGTCGGCCTGTGGATCGTCCGCTCCAACCACGAGAAGGCCTCCGGCGGCCCCTTCTACCGGTCGCTGCTGCGCCACTCCAACGACCTCGGCGCCGGCCTGTACGAGATCCTGCACTACAACCAGGCCCAGACGGAGCCGCAGCGCTTCGGTCTCCAGGGCCCCTACGTCCTGTCCTTCACCGACGGCGGCGCCCCCTCCGCCGCCCTGTCGCACGACAGGCTGGACACCTCCTGGGTCGACGGCCTCGGCATCACCGGCTGGGTCGGTGCCGCGGGCCGCGGCAGGGTGGCGGGCGTCGGCCTGAAGGGCATGGACGCGAAGTACCCCTACACGGTGGGCTTCGCCAACGCGGACGCCCAGTACTGGGCGAAGGCGGCGGCGGGAACGGGCGCGTTCTCCTGCAAGGGGATGCTGCCGGGGACGTACACCCTCACCGTCTTCAAGGGGGAACTCGCCGTGCACACGCGGTCGGTGAAGGTGACGGCGGGCGGCGCGACCGCTATGAACACCATCTCGATCACCGGTGACCCCTCCACGGCCCGCACCCTGTGGCGGCTGGGCGACTGGGACGGCACGCCCGGCGAGTTCAAGAACGCCGAGCTGATGACGTACGCGCACCCCTCCGACGCCCGCGCGGCGAAGTGGACGGGGAACGTCACCCTCGGCGGCGGCGACGAGGCCGCCTCCTTCCCCGCCTACATGTGGAAGGAGGTCAACGACGGCGTCCAGGTCTTCTTCAGGCTGACGAAGGAGCAGGCCGCCGCCGCGCACACGCTGCGCGTCGGCGTGACGGACGCCTTCGCGGGCGGCCGGCCCCGGGTCACCGTGAACGACTGGGTGTCGCCGGTCCCGGCGGCCCCCTCCCAGCCCTCGACGCGGTCCCTCACCACGGGGTCGTACCGGGGCAACAACCACGTGTTCACCTTCAACGTGCCGGCCACGGCCTGGCGGACGGACCAGGACAACGTCCTGAAGCTGAACATCGTGAGCGGTTCGAGCGGCACGGCCTTCCTGAGCCCGGGCACCTCGTTCGACTGCGTGGACCTGCTGGCCTGAGCCCCTCTCGGGCCCGCACGGAAGAACGCCCCCGCCGGCGGTCACCGGCGGGGGCGTTTCGCCGCCCGCTCAGTTCATCGTCGTACCGATGGTGGTGGACCCGGTGGTCAGGAACGTGGTCGCCGGCAGCGCCCCGTCCGCCTTGCGGGCGCCGTACGCCGTCGTCGCGTCCGTCGACCTGAAGGCCGGGGTGGTGACGCCGCCGTCCCAGTTGTTCGCCGCCGAGACGGTCGAGGAGCCCAGCTTGGACAGGCCGCCCTTGTTGCCCACGGCGAGGTTGCGGGCCAGGCGGGCCTTGCCGGTCGCGAAGTAGAAGCCGGCCTGCGCGTTGGCGTACGCCGTGTTGCGGTTCAGGACGATCGCACCGGGGTTGGAGTTCTCGGTGAACCCGTTCAGCGTGTTGTCCCAGGCCGCGTTGTTGTTCACGACGTGCGCGACGACGACACCTCCGCCGCCCAGCTTGAAGCCGTTGCCGTTGCCCTCGAAGGCCGTGTCGCTCCAGCGGTTCTTGCCGTTGCCGAAGGCCCACGTGTGGTCGATGGTGATGGGCGTGGAGTACTGCCACAGGTCGAGGCCGTCGTCGGAGTTGTTGTAGAGACGGGCGCCGGTGATCCGGTTGCCCGTCCCCGAGCCGAACTTGACGGCGATGCCGTCCGCGTTCTGGCCGTGTCCGGTGGCGTCGTAGTTGCCGTGGCTGTCGAGGTTCTGCACGAGGTTGCCGACGGTGTTGTCGCCTCGCAGGGTGAAACCGGTGTCGCCGTTGCCGGCGGTGACCAGGTTCTTGAAGACTCCCCCGGTGGAGGAGGTGACCACGAAGCCCTGGGCCGGGGACTTCTGGAAGGTGAGGTTCTGCACGGTCCAGTAGCTGCCGTAGATCCCGGCGAGCCAGGAGCCGGCCGGCAGCTTGGACCCGTCGATCTTCACCTTCTCGCCGCCGTACGCCTGGAGCGTGATCCGGTTCGTGGCGGTGCCGCTGGCCGTGGACTTCAGGCCGGCCGTCGGGTAGTAGGTGCCGCCTCGGACCTGGATGACCGTGCCCGCGGCGGCGTTCCGCACGGCCGTCTCCAGCTGTGCGGCGGTCGACACGGTGACCGTCGTCGACGCGGCCTGGGCGCCGTCGTCCGCCAGGCCGAGGTAGACGCCGCCCGCCCCTGAGGCGAGCGCCACCGCGGCGGCGATCGAGAGGGTGCGCGTCCTGCGGTGGCGTCCGGTGCTCAAACGCACGGGGCGTTCCTTTCCTGAGGGGATGGAGAGAAACGCGCCGGAGAGGTCCGTCATCCGGCGCGTTTCCGCTCTCCAGTCGCCGCCGTGGCCGGGAAAGGTTGCCGGGCCCCGCGAAAAGAGGTCGATAGTTTCGCCGCGGTCAGTTCATGGTCGCCCCGATGGTGGTGCTGCCGGTGGTGAGGAACGTGGTCACGGGCAGCGCGCCGCCCGACTGGCGGGCGTTGTACGTGGTGGAGGCGTCCGTGGAGCGGAAGGCGGGCGTGCCGATGCCGGAGTCCCAGTTGTTGCCGGCCGAGGTGACCCTGGAGCCCTTGTTGACCTGGCCGCCTGCGTTGCTCACCGCGAGGTTCTTGCCGAGCTTCGCGGCGCCGGTCGCGAAGTAGTAGCCCCACTTGGCGTTGGCGTAGGAGGTGGTGCGGTTGATGCTGATGGCGCCGGTGTTGGAGTTCTCGGTGAAACCGTTTCCGGCGTTGCCCCAGGCGGCCGAGTTGTTGACGACGTGGGCGACGACCTCGCCGTCGCCGCCCAGTTTGTAGCCGTTGCCGTCGCCCGCGAAGGCGGAGTCGGACCAGCGGTTGGCGCCGTTGCCGAAGGCCCAGGTGTGCTCGACGGTGACGGGCGAGGAGAAGGACCAGAAGTCGAGTCCGTCGTCGGAGTTGTTGTAGAGGCGGGCCCCGGTGATGAGGTTGCCGGTGCCGGAGCCGAACTTCACGGCGATGCCGTCGGCGTTCTCGCCGTGGTTGGCAGCGTCGTAGTGGCCGTAACTGTCGATGTTCTTCACCGTGTTGTTGGCCGTGCCGTCGCCGGTGAGGGTGAAGCCGGAGTCGCCGCCGTTGATCGTCTTGATGTTGTTCCAGTTGGTCCCGGTGCAGGACTGGCAGACGACGGCGCTGTCCGGGGAGTTCTGGAAGGTGAGGTTCGAGACGTTCCAGTAGTCGGCGGTCAGTTTGAGGATCCAGCCGCCGGCGGGGAGGCTGGAGCCGTCGATCTTCACGGTCTCCGAGCCGTACGCGGTGAGGGTGACCGGCGCGGAGGCGGTGCCGTTGGCCGTGGACTGGAGGGTGGCCGTCGGGTAGTAGGTGCCGCC
>NZ_MUBA01000321.1 GCF_002154575.1 Streptomyces bobili | reverse complement strand
CGGGGAGTACGTCGCCGACGCGGTCCGCGTGGTCCGCGAATCCGGCCTGCCGAACCGCACCGACGCCATGTTCACCTCCGTCGAGGGTGACTGGGACGAGGTCATGGACGTCGTCAAGCGGGCCGTCGCCGCCGTAGAGGCGCGGGCACCCCGTGTCTCCCTGGTCCTCAAGGCCGACATCCGTCCCGGCGTGACGGACGGCCTGACCTCGAAGGTGGAGACCGTCGAGCGGCATCTGGCGCCACCGGCACAGGGCGAGTAGCCGGGCGGGCGGGGTCTCTCACCGGTCTCTCGCCGGTCTTTCACCGCTTCGAGGAGGCCCGCCGCAGGTACTGCCGCACCGCCCGCTGGGCGACCGGCCCCAGTTCCTCCAGCGCACCCACCAGTGACCCCAGCTGCTCCAGTGCGTCCAGCGCCGAGGCGGCGCCCGCCCCGTCGACCCCCTCGTACAGCTCGATGCCGACGAACGAGGCGGCGACCGCGCGCGCCAGCCCGGCCGGGTCCGCGAACTCGCCGAGCGGGGTGTCCGCGAGCACCCGGGCGAGCACCCGCTCGATCTCCACGATCCACAGGTCGAGTCCCGCCGCCGTGGCCGGGCCGAGCGTCTCGTGCGTCTGGGCGCCGGCCAGGAGCTGGCCGAGCAGCATCACCTGTCCGCCGGCCCGTTCCTGCTCGTGGATCTCCCGTCCGACGGTGAGCAGTTCGGACAGCGAGGCGACCGCCGAGAAACGGTCCCGGTAGCGGGAGACGGACCGCTCCGCGCCGTATTGGCATGCCGCCGCGAGCAGTTCGTCCACCGAGCCGAAGTGGTAGAAGACCAGGGCCTGATTGACACCCGCAGCCGCCGCGACCGTACGGGCCGACGTCTTCGCGATGCCCTGCTCGGTGAGTGTGCGCAGCGCCCCCTCCAGCAGCTTCGTCTTCGTCTCCTGGGACTTCGCGGTCTCCGGGGTCATGCACGGGCCTCCTCGCGCACCGGGCGCAGCCCCGGCCGCACGCCGCGGGCGCGGACGTCCGAGTACGTCGCGGTGAAGGACCCCTCGTACCCGAACAGCGGGCCGAAGTACCGGTTCACCACCCGGACCCGGATCCGGAACCGGCCCGCCGCGTCGTCGTACGACTCCCGCACCTCCGCCGTCGCCCCGATCAGCTCCGGCACGCGCGCGTCGACCACGCCCTCCCGGAACCGGTGGGTGCCCGAGCGGATCAGCAGGGAGCCGTCCGCCTCGGCGTGGAAGTACAGGTCGGTGGCGAGGTGCTGATGGGTGCCCAGGTAGTCGAGGACGCGGTCGCCCTTCGGACCGAGCACCATCTGGGCGTCGAACCGGCGGGGCCCGCCGGGCAGGTCGAAAGTACGCACGAAGGTCACCGTCTCACGGCCGAACGAGTCGGTGTACGGCACGTTCTCGATGACGAACGGCACCGCACGTCCCGCGCGCGGGACCAGGATGTTGCGGGTCCCGCCCAGCGCCAGGAACGGCTTCACGAACGCCGCGCCGTGCCAGACGCGGTCCATCACGCCTTGGCCGGTGCAGGCCTCCCCCCGCTCCAGTCCTACCGAGAATCGGCGCCGCAGCTGCGGGTGCAGACGGTCGAAGCCGGCGCCCATCGCCGTACGGAAGATCGAGGTCATCGCGGGCCGTCCAGGGTGCGCAGGAGGTGTGGCGCACGCGCGCGTGCCGGTGGAGTGCGCAGGCAGCGGCGGGCGGCCGGGGTGCGGGAGAGGGGGGACACGAACAGCGCCAGGCACACCACGACGCTCATCAGCAGCGGGGGCAGGAAAGCCGCCGACGCCGCGAACGGCCCCAGGAGGCGCAGCAACGACTCCCAGCCCAGGCCCGCGCAGGCCATGGTGACGGCGACGGCGCGTACGGCCAGCTCCGCGAGCCAGTTGCGCAGCGCGCGTTCGGGTGTGATGCCCCGCTCCAGCCACAGCCGCAGCCGGTCGAAGGACCAGGCCGTCGCCCAGCCCATCAGCGGGCGGAACACCGTCCTGTCGGCCAGCGCGCCGAAGACGCCCCAGCGGGGCCGGTAGTCGTAGCCGGTGAGGAAGCGGACGCCGTCGCCGTCGGGGACGTAACGCCAGTAGCCGCTGCCCTCCGCGAGCAGCGAGAGCGGGTGCGGCGAGGCGAAGCGCAGGGCGGAGACGCGGGTGCCGTCCGGCCGTTCCCGTTCCCCCGCCGAGACGCCCGTGCCGGCGACTGTCAGGAAGGGCAGCACGCGCGTGGCGTACCGGAAGCGCTGCGGCTCGCCCTCCGCGCGCGGGAGGTGGGCGATCTCGGTGAAGCGGAGGTCCCAGCGCTGGTGCTGCGCGGGGTCCTGGGTGCGGGTCCACAGCTCGTCCGGATCGGCGCGGATGCGTGCCTCGATGTAGAGCCCCATGCGAATCCCCCGGATCGGACTGTTGTTTGAGCGATCGCTCAACACTCCGGGAGTGAAGGTACACGTGTTTGAGCGGTCGCTCAATAAGGTGACACGGAACGGGGTTATGGGCGCCGCCCGATGGCTAACCTCTCCCGGGACTCGATCGAGCCCCGTCCGGCGGACGGGGATTCAAGGGGTCAGGGCATCAGGCGTCAGGGCGTCAGGGCGTCAGGGCATCAGGCATCAGGGCATCAGGCGGAGGCGAAGTGGCAGCGCGGCGCGGGCCGGTACCGGTTCGAGGCGGAGTGGTTCGGGACGGAGCGGTGCGGGGCGGAGTGGGCAGGGCGACGACGGCGGCCGTGGGGAAGGCCGTCGTGGCGGTCGCGGCGGTCGTGTCGCTGGCGGCGCTGGGTGGCGGGGCGGCACCCCCGCGCGCGGAAGGGGGCGCCTGTACGCTCGCGCCCGGCGCGCTGACCGTCGACGACCTGCCCGCCGGGTCCTCCGTGCTCGACTGCGAGGCCGTCGGCCGCCTCGTCACCCACGCCGGAGCCGGCGTCACCGTCCCCGGCCCCGGCATGAAGGTGAGCGTCGACGCCCTCACGGAGGACGGCTCCCTGCACGGCTTCACTCTCGCCGTCGCCGCCGACGGCACGGTCTCCTACGACGACCTGACCGACGCCGATACGGACGCCGACGCCGCGTCCGCCCACGCCCACGCCCGCGCGTCGGTCGCAGCCGCCCCCGGCCGGGCACGGGCGGCCTGCGCCGACGACGCCTACGCCACCGCCGGCCACAAGGAGTACGACACGTACGAGTGGTTCCTCGGCGACGGCACCCTGCCCGGGAACCTCGCCCCCGACGACGCCCGCCGCGCCCTCGAGGACGCCATCGGCACCATCACGGCCAGCCGCAACGACTGCGGCTTCGGCGACACGGTCACCGCGAAGGCACGGTTCCTGTCCCGCACCGGCAACGAGGCCGACATCGACCGCGACGCCCGCTGCATGGCCCGCGACGGCGTGAGCGTCTGGGACGCGGGCGACCTCAGCCGCGGGGTCGTCGCCACCACCTGCTCCTGGAGCCGGGCCGTCTCCGGCGGGCCCGACTCGCTGCGCGAGGCCGACGTCCGCTTCAACACCCGCGACTACACCTTCACCGACCACCCCGGCGAGGCCTGCTCGAACACCTACGACCTCCGCAGCGTCGCCACCCACGAGGCCGGACACGTCTTCGGCCTCGCTCACGTCGGCGAGAGCCACGAGAGCCAGACCATGTACACCAACTCCTTCGCCTGCTCCACCGCCGCCCGCACCCTGGGCCGCGGCGACGTCCTCGGCCTGCGCGCCTTGTACTGACGGGCCGGTGCGCCCTGTCCCGGAAGGCCTGGCGGACCGAGGAACGAGACGGGGCTGACCGCGATATGACCGACGGGTAGGGTCTGGTGCCGTGCCGAAGCCGCCCAGCCTTCCCTTCGACCCCATCGCCCGCGCCGACGAACTCTGGAAGCGGCGCTGGGGAAACGTGCCGTCCATGGCCGCGATCACCTCGATCATGCGCGCCCACCAGATCCTCCTCGCCGAGGTCGACGCGGTGGTCAAGCCGTACGGGCTGACCTTCGCGCGCTACGAGGCCCTCGTGCTGCTCACCTTCTCCAAGGAGGGCGAGCTGACCATGTCGAAGATCGGCGAACGGCTCCAGGTGCACCCCACCTCGGTGACGAACACCGTCGACCGCCTCGTGAGGTCCGGCCTGGTCGCCAAACGCCCCAACCCCAACGACGGCCGCGGCACCCTCGCCACCATCACCGACAAGGGCCGCGAGGTCGTCGAGGCGGCCACCCGCGACCTGATGGCCATGGACTTCGGCCTAGGCGTGTACGACGCGGAGGAGTGCGCGGAAATCTTCGCGATGCTCCGCCCACTGCGGGTGGCGGCGCAGGACTTCGACGAGGAGTGAGGGCACCGGGGCGCCCGGCCGTCAAGGACGGACCAGCGGCTGCCTCGTTACGGTGGTTGCCCGCCGGATGACTCGCGTAGACCGGCCGGACCGGGCATTTCTGCTGCCATCCTGTCGGCCGATCATCGTTCGGATGCCGAGAGTCCGGCTTTGCCGGCAGCGAGGAAACCTGTCTTGTTAACTGTTCGAAAATGGGTGCGTGGCGGCCTGACCGCCGCGAGCGCGGTGGTTCTCGCCGCTGCGATGACGCTGGGCGCGACGGGCACGGCGCACGCCAGTGCCACAGGATCCAGCCCCATCGGCACCTTCGACTACGACGTACGTGGGATGGGAGTGCGAGTGCCCGTCGGCTGCTTCCTGACCCACACGATCAAGGGCTCGGGCAAACGCCTCACGAGCGAGTTCGCGGGGGTCGACTGCGCCGGGCTGGCGGCCACGTTCGTCAGGTTCTGCAACTGGAGGATCGACTTCTCCTACGCCGACACCGACAACAAGTCGTACCGGACCTCTCGCGGGTCCACCCACCCGGAGTGCAAGGGGGACCCGCTGCGGCGCGCCAAGCCGCAAACGCTGCCCACGTACGGCAAGGCATGCGCCAAGTTCTTCGTGAACGGCAAGCTTCGCGCCGTCCAGTGCCACTACATCACCAGGTAAGAACCGCCTCAGCGGTCGGCTCCCGGCTCTTCGGGGGTCAGACCGCGGCGGGTGTGGGGGTGGCGTCCTTCTCGATCAGGGGTGCCACCTCCCGGCTCACCCGGCGCTCCACGAAGAAGGCGGCGGTGGGCACAGTGCCGGCGAGGAGCACCCACAGGAGTCGCCCGACCGGCATTTTGGCCTTGTTGCCGAGGTCGAAGGCGAAGAGGAGGTAGAGCACGTACAGCCAGCCGTGGGCGATACCGACCGCGGTGACGAAGGCGTCGAACCCGTCCAGGTTCAGCAGGCGCTTCCCGATCACGCCCACAGTCAGCATGATCAGCAGGACAGCGGTGACATAGGCCATCACCCGGTACCGGGTCAGGACGTTCTTCTTCATGGCGTCGAGCGTAACGGGTGGTCCGAGGCGTCCTGCGCGTGCGTCCTGACCTGCACCACTATCATTTACTAGGACGTCCTAGTAAATTCGAGGGTATGGACGCTGACGCCATCGAGGAAGGCCGCCGACGCTGGCAGGCCCGTTACGACGCCGCGCGCAAGCGCGACGCAGACTTCACCACGCTCTCCGGCGATCCCGTGGAGCCGGTGTACGGGCCACGGCCCGGTGACACGTACGAGGGCTTCGAGCGCATCGGCTGGCCGGGGGAGTACCCCTACACCCGGGGGCTGTACCCGACCGGCTACCGGGGGCGTACCTGGACCATCCGGCAGTTCGCCGGGTTCGGGAACGCCGAGCAGACCAACGAGCGCTACAAGATGATCCTCGCCAACGGCGGCGGGGGCCTCTCCGTCGCCTTCGACATGCCGACCCTCATGGGCCGAGACTCCGACGACCCCCGCTCCCTCGGCGAGGTCGGGCACTGCGGGGTCGCCATCGACTCGGCCGCCGACATGGAGGTCCTCTTCAAGGACATCCCCCTCGGCGACGTGACGACCTCGATGACCATCAGCGGGCCGGCCGTACCGGTCTTCTGCATGTACCTCGTCGCCGCCGAACGGCAGGGCATCGACCCGGCCGTCCTCAACGGCACCCTCCAGACCGACATCTTCAAGGAGTACATCGCGCAGAAGGAGTGGCTGTTCCAGCCCGAGCCCCATCTGCGCCTCATCGGCGACCTCATGGAGTACTGCGCCGCCGGCATCCCCGACTACAAGCCGCTGTCCGTCTCCGGCTACCACATCCGCGAGGCCGGATCGACGGCCGCGCAGGAGCTGGCGTACACGCTGGCCGACGGCTTCGGATACGTGGAGCTGGGGCTGTCGCGCGGGCTCGACGTCGACGTCTTCGCCCCCGGCCTGTCCTTCTTCTTCGACGCGCACCTCGACTTCTTCGAGGAGATCGCCAAGTTCCGTGCCGCACGCCGGATCTGGGCCCGGTGGATGCGGGACGTCTACGGGGCCAAGTCCGAGAAGGCGCAGTGGCTGCGGTTCCACACGCAGACCGC
>NZ_MUBA01000320.1 GCF_002154575.1 Streptomyces bobili | reverse complement strand
CCCGCACGCCCGACAGCTCCCCCTCCCTCGCCGACGAGGCCCAGGAGCTGGCTCTCACCGGTCTCTCCTCACCGGTCGGCGTCCTCGCCGTCACCGCCGCTCTCCTGGCGACGGGCACCGCCCTGGTCCTGGCCCGCAAACGCCGCTGAGTCATACGGAGGCGCGGCTGCGACGGCCCGTGAGGAAGCCCGGGGGGTCCCCGGCCGTACCGCCCGCGTACCGGCCGCGTATCGGCTGCTGATCGACGGGTTCCGGATCACGCGGTGCTGATTAGGCTGGGGGCGTCGGTACGCCGTGGTTCCGGCGCCCCCGCCCCTGCCCGTACGACGCACGCCAGGAGACGCACCACATGGCAGACCGCAAGCCCATCGAGTCGTGGCTCACCGACATGGACGGGGTGCTCATCCATGAGGGCGTCCCGATCCCCGGCGCAGACTCCTTCCTGAAGAAGCTGCGTGAGTCGGGCCGGCCGTTCCTCGTGCTGACGAACAACTCGATCTACACCCCGCGCGACCTGCACGCCCGGCTGCGCCGCATGGGCCTGGACGTGCCGATCGAGAACATCTGGACCTCGGCCCTGGCCACCGCCCAGTTCCTGGACGACCAGCGGCCCGACGGTTCGGCGTACGTCATCGGCGAGGCCGGTCTGACCACGGCGCTGCACGACATCGGCTACGTCCTCACCGACCACGAACCCGACTACGTCGTCCTGGGCGAGACCCGCACCTACTCCTTCGAGGCGATGACGAAGGCGGTCCGTCTGATCAACGACGGCGCCCGCTTCATCGCCACGAACCCCGACGAGACCGGGCCCTCCACCGAGGGCGCTCTTCCCGCCACCGGCGCGGTCGCGGCGCTGATCACCAAGGCGACCGGCAAGCAGCCCTACTTCGCGGGCAAGCCCAACCCGCTGATGATGCGCACCGGGCTGAACGCGATCGGCGCCCACTCCGAGACGAGCGCGATGATCGGCGACCGCATGGACACCGACGTGCTGGCCGGCATGGAGGCCGGGATGCAGACGTTCCTGGTGCTCACCGGCCTGACCCGGCCCTCGGACGTGGACGGCTTCCCGTACCGCCCGTCGAAGGTGGTCGACTCGATCGCGGATCTCGTCGACCGGATCTGAAACCTGCCGACGGGGAAAAGTGACCCGGACGGAGTAGCGGTGCCCCCACTGGAGATGCGGGGCACCGGCGGGCGGGGGAGCCTCCAGGTACTGGAGGTTCACGATGGGTTCATGGAAAGTCACACTCTGTGCGGGTGTCGCGGTCGTCGCCGCGACCCTCACCCCGACGGCGCACGGGTACGCCGCGGAACCGGCGGGCGGAGTCTCGGTGACCCCGTCGACCCCGGCCCCCGGCGACGAGGTCACCCTCAAGGTCACCGGCTGCTCCGGCAAGAAGGCCACCGCCGCGTCGAAGGCGTTCGTCTCCGACGCGCACCTGGTCGGCTCGGGCGGCGCGGGATCGGGCGGCTCCCTGTCCGGTGAGACCCGGATCCGCACCTCGATCGACCCCGGCTCCTACGACGTGACGATCACCTGCGCCGACTTCAGGGTCAGGGGCGCCGTCAAGGTCGTGGCCGCCTCCGCCCCGCCGTCCACGCCGGCGTCCCCGGTCGCGCCGGTGCGGGCGGGCGGTGGAGGCGCGGCACCGCTGGCCGCCGTCGACGACTCGCGCGTGGAGGGCCCCGGCGTGGCCCACGCGGTCACCGGTCTGCTCCTGGCGGGCGCCGCCGCCGTCGCCGTGGCGCTGCGCAGGACCCGGCGGCGCCGTGGGACGGACTGACCATGTCCGGACGCGAACGCTCCTCCGGGCGCCTCCTCACCGGCCTGACCTGGGCACTGCTCCTGCTCGGCCTGTGGCTGTGGGGGCGCGAGGTGACCGACGTACGGCCCGGCGCGAACGGCACCGCCACGGGTGACGTGGCCGCGGTGGGCCGGCCCGCCGACGCCGAGCTGCCGCCCGCCGCCCGGCCGCTGGGGGCCGCGCTGCCGCAGCGCGTGGACATCCCGCAGCTGGGCGTGCAGGCCCCGGTCGTGGCCCGCGGCCTGGACGCGGAGGGCGCGATCGCGGCGCCGCCCTACGACCAGGCGGGCGTCGTCGCCTGGTACGGGGCCGGTGTGCGGCCCGGCGCGGCCGGTACCGCGCTGATGGTCGGCCATGTCGACACCGAGACGCGCCCCGCCGTCTTCTACAAGCTCAGCACGCTGGTGGCGGGCGAGACGATCCGCGTGGTCCGCGACGACGGCCGGGTCGCCGAGTTCACCGTCGACGAGGTCGATGTGGTCCGGCGCGACGGCTTCGATGCCCGCCAGGCCTACGGCCCCCGTGAGTCGGGCCGCGCCGAGCTGCGGCTGATCACCTGCGGCGGCACCTTCGACCGGGCGAGCCGCAGCTATACGGCGAACGTGATCGTGTCGGCGTATCTGACCGGCACCACCCGGTAGGTCCGGAACAGCGGAAAGCCCCTCGCTCTCGCGAGGGGCTTTCCGCTGTCTGTGCGCCGCCAGGGACTCGAACCCCGGACCCGCTGATTAAGAGTCAGCTGCTCTAACCAACTGAGCTAGCGGCGCCTGCCTGACGACGTTAACTCTACATGACCTCCAGAGGTGCTCCGGCCCCCCGCGCAGGTGGCGCGCAGGTCGCGTGCGGGCCCCGGACACCGTCCGGACCTGCGCCGAACCCTCCGGAAGGACCCCGTGTACATCATTCGGACCGTCAGGAGGCGCGTCGGCAAGAGAGTTGGGAAAGACTGACGAACGTGCACAGTCGCGGACATTTCCATCTGGAGTGTGAGGGGAATCGCATGGTGGCTCCGGCATTCGAGGAATTCGAACCCGAGAGCGACTGCGAATGCCCCGGATGCGTCGACCGGAGGCGAGCCGTACCGGCTTCCCCGGCCGTCGGAATCAGCGGCCACCCGGCCGCCCATCGCACCGTCGTCATCGCCGCCGCGGCCTCCGCGGTCCTCGGTGCCGGCCACGCGGTCCCCGCCCTCGCCGCCCCACCGCAGGCTCCCGACCGGCCTGGGGTCCCCGTGGGCGACGGGCCCCAGACCCCGCAGGGCACCAAGGCGCCCCTGCACGGGCCGGGCGGCAAGCCCGCCGACACGGTCAAACTGCCGGCGACCACCCGAACGGAGATCATCAACCGCGCCAAGAAATGGGTCACGGCCAAGGTGCCGTACAGCATGAGCGCGTACTGGTCGGACGGCTACCGGCAGGACTGCTCCGGCTATGTCTCCATGGCCTGGGGCCTGCCCGGGAACGAGTGGACGGGCAGCCTCCACCAGTACGCGACCCGGATCACCAAGGAGGAGCTCCAGCCGGGCGACATGCTGCTCTTCCACAATCCGACCAACCCGACGAACGGCTCCCACGTCGTCCTCTTCGGCGGCTGGACGGACAACACGCACGGCTACTACATCGCCTACGAGCAGACCCGCCCGAGCACCCGCCGGCTCGCCACCCCGTACGCCTACTGGACCAACTCGGCCAAGTACGTCCCCTACCGCTACAAGGGCCTGGTCGCCGATCCGGCGAACCCCGGAGTTCCCGGAGTTCCCGGAGTTCCCCAGGTTCCCGAGGTGCCCCCGCCGGGCACTCCGGGCGGCGGCGGGGACGGTGCCAATCCCGGCTCGGGTGCCCAGGCACCGCCGTATCCGGGGCGGGCGTCCTTCGGGCCGGGGGCGGACAACAAGAACGTCACCGTGCTCGGCCGGCTCCTCGTCGAGCGCGGCGCGAAGCGGTTCTACACCTCGGGGCCCGGCCCGCGCTGGTCGGACGCCGACCGGCGGGCCACCCAGGCGTTCCAACAGGCCCAGGGCTGGCGCGGCGCCGACGCCGACGGGCTGCCCGGCCCGCTGACCTGGTCACTGCTGACCACCGGCAAGGGCAAGGACATCGCGGCGGCGGCTTCCGGTGGCTCGGGCGGCTCCGGATCGGCGGGCGCCCCCGCCCAGGCGCCGCGCGTCCCCGCGTATCCCGGCCGGGCCATGTTCCGGCCCGGCGCGGACAACGCGTACGTCACCCAGCTGGGGAGGCAGCTGGTGAAGAAGGGGTTCGGCACGTACTACGCGAAGGGGCCCGGACCGCGCTGGGGCGAGGCGGACCGGCGGGGCGTCGAGGCGTTCCAGCGCACCCAGGGCTGGCGCGGCGGGGCCGCCGACGGCTACCCGGGCCCGGAGACCTGGCGGCGGCTGTTCTCGTAGGCCGCACGCGCGCGACGACCCGGTACGTCCTGAAGGTCCCGGGCGATTCCGGGCCGTCGCGCGGCCGTCCCCATCCACTGTCATGGCGTATCTGGCGCGGAGGCTGGAGGCACGCATGAGCACGACCACTTCTCAGACGCCCGAATCCGAGGGGCCACCACGGCCCGCCCGGCTGATCCAGAACGAGGCGACCACCGAGATCCCCGTCCACCTGCTGTTCCGTGACGAGCCCGAGCCGAGGCCGGTGCCGCTCGGGCCCGTCGTCGTGGGCAGCCGGGCGGGCACCGGGGAGCAGCCGAGGTTCCGCCGGCCGACGCCGGCGAAGGCCCGCCCGGTCGCGCAGGTCGACCCGGCGCTCGTCGAGCGGCCCGGCCGGGTACTGCCCGTCGCGGTCGGGGTGGCCGCCGGGGTGTGCGGGGCGGCGGGC
>NZ_MUBA01000032.1 GCF_002154575.1 Streptomyces bobili | reverse complement strand
AGATGTGTATAAGCGGCCACCCTCCCCGCGCCGGGGAGGCCGCGTCACCCGTCCGAGTGACCAGCTTGTCGAGGCGAGGCGCGGGCCGTTACGTTCGCCGCAACAACCGAAAACTGAGACGGCCCCCGCTGGGACTGGCATCCCGAGCGAGGGCCTGACCAATCAGGAAGCAGTACCTTCCCCATGGCTGACTCGCAGTCTAACGCGCCCCTGCGCGCCGACGCCGGAGCTCCGAACTCCGGCGTGATCCACGTCCGTACCCGTCTGACGACCGACTTCACGGTGCTCTCCAACGCTCTCTTACAGCGACGTTGCAGCGCGGTCACGGTCGGCGTGGCGGCGTACATCGTCTCCCTGCCCGACGGGGCCCCCGTGACCATCGCCGCCCTGTGCAATCACTTCACCGAGGGCGAGATCCTCATCTCGCGGGCGCTCAGGGAACTCGAATTCGCCGGATACCTGGACCGCCGCCGCGAGCGGATGCCCTGCGGGCAGATCCGTACGCGGACGTACTTCTACGACGTCCCCGGCGGCGTGCCCGACCCGGAGCCGGACGGGTGGCCCGAACGTCCGAAGCCACGCCGGCCCCGCAAGCCCGCGCCTGCCGTAGCGCCCGCTCCCTCCCCCATTCCAGCGCCCGTCCCCGCGCAGGCCGAGCCCGTCGCGGAGACGCCGGTCCCGACCCCGGCCCCGGCCGCGCTTCCTGACGCCGACCCGCAGTCCCTCGCCGTACTCTCCATCGTGCGGCGGATCGATCCCCGGCTGGTCGTCTCCGCGCGGGAGGCCGCGCAGATGGCGCCGGGCATCTCCGAATGGCTCGCGTCGGGCCTCGACGGGATCCAGATCGCCAAACTGCTCACCGACGGGCTCCCGGACCGTTTCCTCACCCGCCCGGCGGGCATCCTCGCCTACCGCCTGCGCGAGACACCCCTGCCTGCCCCGCCCCGGCCACCGATGCCCCTCGCGGAGCGCCCGGCCTTCGTGCCCTTCCAGGACTGCGAGGGCTGCTATCGGCCCTTCCGCGCCCCGGACCCCGGCCGCTGCCGCGACTGCCGGACCGGAGTCGGTCTCCGCGCGGCGGGATGACGACCGGTCCGGCGACGTCCGTCCGGTACCGGTCCGGCAATCGCCTTCGGTGCGGCGGGTACGCGGATGGCAAGGTGGGTGATGCCAGACGCCGCTTCCCCGTGCTGTGGGGGACAGGCACCGGACCGGAAAGGACCAGCGAAATGATCATCTTTGGGACCAAGGGATATCTGTACCAGCTCGCGATACTCACGCTGGTGTGCGGGAGCTGCGGTAATCCGTCCGCGCACACGCTGAGGAAGCGCGTCACGAAGTTCACGCTGTTCTTCGTGCCGCTGTTCCCGATCTCCACCAAGTACGTCACCCAGTGCACGTTCTGTGGCGCGGAGCAGAAGCTCGTGAAGGAGCAGGCCGACCAGCTGGTGCTGCAGGCCGCCGGTGGTCCGGCCGGGCAGGCGTACGGGCAGCCGCAGCAGCAGCCGTACCAGTCCTGAGAGTTCGGTTCGGCGGCCTCGGGTCAGGTGTTCCACGTTTCGTCGTACGGATCCTTCGGGGTGGGCACCGGCCTCGCGGCGGTGACCTCTATGAAGGGGATCGGGCCGTCGTTGACCGGATCCTTGACGCGGTGCGGGGTGTAGGTGCCGGTGATCTCCAGCCAGGTGTCCGGCTGGAGTACCGGGGGGATCCGGCCGGTCAGGCCCACCTTGACCGGCTGGGCGTCCGCCGCGCAGCAGTTGAGCGCCATGCGGACCAGGTACGGGGTGCCGTCGCGGTCCAGCGCCAGGAAGCCGGTGAGCTGGATGCGGCGGCCGGTGAGCGTACGGCCGTCGTCGTAGACCGCGCGGCCCGCGTAGTCGACCACGCTGAGGCGGAGTGGGCCGGTGGCCGGGAGCGCCGGGTACGCCAGCGGCTCCTGGAGCGACGTACCGGTGCGGGTGGCGCTGTACGAGCCGAGGGCCGGCGGGGCCACCAGGATCAGGGCCAGGAGGGGGAGGACGAGGAGCCAGGAGATGCGGGGTTCCGGGTGAGAGAGCTGGGCG
>NZ_MUBA01000319.1 GCF_002154575.1 Streptomyces bobili | reverse complement strand
GTCAAGACGCCCGAGGCCGCGGCAAACGACGAGCTGCACAAGCTCACTTTCGGACTCAAGGCCCAGGGCCTGGACGTTCGTGAGGGGGCGGCGGGCAACCTTGCGGCTGTCGACGGCAGCGGACGCACCGTGTTCAGGTCGCCGCCCGCGCGGATGTGGGACTCGGCCGGCCAGGCCTCCTCGACACAGGCACAACTGGTGACGGCTGATACCCCAGGAACCACTGAAGCCGAGCCGTCCGACCCGTCGGAGAGCGCGCCGTCGGGGTCAGGGCTGGAGCCCGGCCAGGGTGACGCCGTGGCCCGCATGGATGTGGCCGTCACGGACGATTCCCTGTCGGTCGTGCCGGACGCGAAGATGCTCTCCACGACCGAGGCGTCAGCGTTCCCGCTCTTCATCGACCCGACGGTTTCGTGGGGCGAGTCGGAGCGGACCCTGCTGCGCAGCGACGGCTACGAGTCCTACGGCTGGTCCAACGGTGACGACGACCAGGGCAAGGGCGCGGGCAAGTGCGGTACCTGGAACGGCTATTACTGCGGTCCGGGCTACGTACAGAAGCTGTACTTCGAGTTCTCCCCGGCCAGCCTCAAGGGCAAGAACGTCCTGGACGCCACGTTCCGGGTGACCGAGCCGTGGGCGTTCCAGTGCGATCCGCGCTGGGTGGATCTCGTCCGCACGAACAACATCTCGTCCGCCACCACTTGGTCGTCGCGGCCGGCGGAGCTGGACCTGATGGTGGACCGCGACATTTCGGCGGGACGCGGCTCCCTGTGTGACCCTGATTCGCCTGACGCGCCGGTCGAGTTCAACGACAACGCCGCCGAGACGAACGAGAACCTGACGCCCACGGTGCGCGACTTCGCGGCGGGCAAGTTCTCCCGTCTGACCCTTCAGATCAAGGCACACGACGAGGGCGACACCGCTGCGTGGAAGCGGTTCAAGAACGATGCCACGCTCGCGGTGAAGTACGTCGGGCTGCCGGATACCCCGACGGAGGTCGGCATTGTTTCCGGCTCGTCGTACGTATGCGCGTCCAACTCTGCCGTTCCGAACATCGTCTCGGACCCGACACCACTCGTGCAGGGCAAACCGCGCACGGCCTCCGGTGGCTCCGTCGGTGCCAGCCTGCGCATCCGCTGGCGGACCGAGAAGTACGACGGTACGACGTGGGCCCTCGCTCACACCGACCTCGACAGTCCGACCTCCGGCTATGTCGGCAACCTGATCAGGCAGCCGAAGACTCTTCCCACACTGCAGGAGGGGGTTCTGTACCGGCTGAAGGCACTGACTCTGTCCTACTACGAGGACGGCACCAACCGGCTGAACTCCGGCTACTCCGCCCCCTGCTACTTCAAGGTCGACTCCACCGCGCCGAAGGCGCCGCAGGTGACCTTCGGAACGCCGTACACGGAATGCCTCGCCAATGACTGTGTGGCACAGGGCGGGCCGGGTGTGCCGGGCGCATTCACGTTCAAGCCGGCGGCAGTGGACACGAACGTCGTTGCTTACCAGTACAAGCTATCCACGGGCGCGGCGGACAACCCCGCGTGGTCGGCTGACCGGCTGGCATCGTCGCCGTCGTTCACGGTCACACCTGCTCAGGCAGGCAAGTACACCCTGTACGTGAGGGCGAAGGACAACGTCGGCACGGGACGCTACGGCGCAGAGACACCTGTCGAGTTCATGGTCGGCACGGGCCAGGATCCGGTCGGCCGCTGGCACTTCGACGAGGCCGATGGTGCGGCCGTGGACTCCGGAACCTGGGACGGGGCGGACGATGCGACGCTGAACAGCGGCGCAGCACGCGACGACCGGGGGCGGCGTGGGCTGCTGACTCACGACCAGACCGGGACGGCACTTGCGACTCCCGTGACGGACAAGGGACTGAGTCTTAACGGCACCACCGCGTACGCGGCCAGCGCGGGTACGGTGCTGGACACATCAGCCTCATATACCGTCTCCGCGTGGGTACGAGTTGACGCCGATGTCGCACGCACTATGACGGTGCTCACCCAAACCCCCGAGACCGGGAATCCATTCAGCAAGAAGTACATCCCGTTCGGGCTCTCATACGCCGGCGGAGGTGACAACACGTGGAGCATGAGCGTGTTGGCCAGTGACGGCGCGATTCGCAAGGCAAGCGCTCAGCAGGCCACAGCACGCAATGTGTGGACGCATGTGGTCGGCGTGCACGACGCCGAGACGAAGAAGATCAGCCTCTATCTCAACGGGAAGCTGCAGAGTTCCGTCGATGCCGGCACCGCGTGGAAGGCGAACGGCCCGCTGCAGATCGGACGTGGTATCTGGGCCGATGCCTACACCGACTACCTTCAGGGTTCGATCGATGAAGTGTCCGTGTGGCAGCGGGAATTGGTTGCGGCTGAAATCGCAGAAGCGGCAAAGCTGGCGCAGTTCGACGCATACAACAATGTGGAACTGGTCGCCGACTGGTCGGCGGACCGGGGCAGTGGCACCAGCGTCCCGGACACCACTTCGGGCTACGGGAAGTCGTTGGCATTGACCGGTGGAGCATCGCTGGACGGAGAGTCGATCGTGCTGGACGGCGTCGACGATGCGTCCGCCGTTGCCGGGCCCATCGTCGACGACACAGGGTCGTTCACCGTGACGACGCTGGTGTCCGTCGATGGGGACAAGCTCGCCGGCAAGAGCGTCGGGTACACCGGCCAGGTGGTGGGCCAACGGATGGCGGACGGATCAGCGTGGGGACTCTGGTACAAGCTGACTGGTGAGGACACCGTGCTCGACGACGACGGAAACGAGCGCACGGTACCGGTCGGCAAGTGGCACTTCGGACGTCTGAACGCTGACGGTACCTTCTCGTCGGTTGTCTCCCAGGACGGTGCCCTGGTGGATGGCATGGTCCGGCTGACAGGAATCTTCGACGCCCAGGACCAGGGCGGCACGATCAGCCTCTATGTGGGAGGCATCCCCAACGGGGACGCCGCGGTGTTCACGGCGAAGGCGGGCTCGGGCGACTTCACCGTCGGCAAGGGCTTCACCAGCGGCGCCTGGCAGCACTATCTGCCCGGCAGCGTCGCGGAAGTGCGCGTGTGGGCCGGTGCGATGGGCGGCTTCGCACAGGTCGGAGACACCGTGGGTGATTGACGGGTGCAGAGGGTGGGGCAATCGCGGACGCGGCTGCCCCACCCCAGGCCGCTGCGTAGCGGCGGTTTGCGGCGTTGGGCGGGCTCTTCTTTCGGGACTGGGTGGGGAAAACGATGGTCTTTGGCATAGGCACCTCAAGATGGGGTCGTGGAGGCAAGCGACACCGTGCCCGACTGCTGGTGCAGTCGTTGGCCCTGGCACTGGTTGTGCCTGTGGGCGTGGCCCAAGTGGCCGAGGCCGCAGGTGCCAAGGGCCTCGGTCGGCCCGATATACCCGAGTCCCGAGTGAGCAAGGTTGAGGAGTTCGACGGCCCGGGTGCGAAGAAGGCCCGCGAGCAGGTCGCCCGGGAGAAGAAGGCAAACGCCGGCCAGGCTGCCCGTGCCAAGACGGAGCGGAAGGCCGTCTGGCCCGGGCGTGGCGCGGTGACATTGCCCCTCACAGCGGGCAAGCCGAAGACCGTCGACCCGGGCGGCGTCGCGGTCACGATGACGCCGGCACCCGGCGTTGAGGCAGCAGCGGGTGGCGCCGTCCGCGTGACGACGCTGGACCAGACGGCAGCCCGCAAGGCCGGCGTCACGGGAGTGCTGCTGACCGCCGAGGCGGACTCTGCGGGGGCCGCAGAGATGAACGTCGACTACAGCGGCTTTGCCTCGGCCATCGGCGGAGGGTGGTCTCAGCGCCTGCGCGTCGTGCAACTGCCGGCCTGTGCCCTGACGACCCCCGAGAAGGTCGAGTGCCGGACGCAGACACCGCTCCCTTCCGACAACGACATCACCGATGAATCGGTCTCGGCGACGGTGAGCCTCAGTGGGTCCACGGCCGGCGACGCCGCTCAACTGATGCGTACGGCCGGCAGCGCCACGTCCGCCACAGTGCTTGCGGTCACGGCCTCTGCCGCCGGTTCCGGTCAGTCACCCAGTGGGGCCGGCGACTTCTCGGCGACCCCGCTCTCGGAGTCCTCGTCGTGGCAGGCAGGCGGTAGTTCCGGTTCCTTCACCTGGTCGTACGGCTTCACGGTGCCGCCGGCGGCGGCGGGTCCGGCGCCCGCACCGTCGCTGTCGTACGACTCGGGCAGCGTCGACGGCCGTACCGCCACGACCAACAACCAGGGCTCGGCGGTCGGTGAGGGTTTCACGCTCACCGAGTCCTACATCGAACGCTCCTACGGCTCCTGTGACGACGACGGTCACACGGACGTGTTCGACCGCTGCTGGAAGTACGACAATGCGCGGCTGGTTCTGAACGGCAAGGCCAGCAAGTTGGTCAAGGACGACAGCAGTGGCCAGTGGCGGCTGGAGAACGACGACGCCTCGAAGGTGACGCGGTCCACGGGTGCGGACAACGGCGACGACAACGGCGAGTACTGGACCGTCACGACGGGCGACGGCGCCAAGTACGTGTTCGGTCTGGACAAGCTGACGGGAGCGGACGCACAGCGCACCAACTCCGCTTGGACGGCGCCGGTGTTCGGTGACGACTCGGGCGAGCCGGGCTACTCCGCCGGCGACGCCTTCGGCGACCGGGCGCTGACCCAGGCCTGGCGGTGGAACCTCGACTATGTCGAGGACACCCGTGGCAACGCGGCCACGTACTGGTACACGAAGGAGTCGAACTACTACAAGAAGAACAAGGCGACTACCGCGAACGCCTCCTACGTGCGCGGCGGTTACCTCACGCGGATCGAGTACGGTCTACGCGCAGGGGCGCTGTTCACCGACAAGGCGGACGCGAAGGTCACCTTCTCCCATGCCGAGCGCTGCACCGCCTCGGACTGCTCCAGCCTGACCAAGGACACTGCCGACAACTGGCCGGACGTGCCGTTCGACGCGATCTGCTCCAGCGGCGACGACGAGTGCAACGCGGCAGGTCCGTCCTTCTTCTCCCGTAAGCGCCTGACCGGGATCGACACCTTCTCCTACAACGCCACCACGGCCGCCTACGACGCGGTGGACTCCTGGGACATGGTCCAGCAATACCTGGACGGCGGAGACATCGGCGACAGCTCCGACCAGGTGCTGACCCTGAAGTCGCTGAAGCGGACCGGCAAGGCGGGCGACACGAGCATCGCCGTGAACCCGGTTCTGTTCACGTACCACATGCGCCCCAACCGGGTGGATGCCACGGACAACATCCTGCCCCTCACCCGCCCCCGCGTCTCGACGATCACCTCGGAGACGGGTGCGATCACGACGGTGACGCTGTCGGGCGAGGAGTGTGTACGCAGCGAGGTCCTGGGCGCGGCGCCGGACAGCAACACCCGCTCGTGCCATCCGCAGTTCTGGAACATCAACGGGGCCGCGGACGCCTCGATCGACTGGTTCCACAAGTACCGGGTGCTGGCCGTGACCGTCTCCGACCCGGCCGCGGCCGGCGAGACCGTCGAGCACGCGTACTCCTACAGCGGCGCGGCCTGGCACCACAGCGACGAGCCGTTCACCCCGGCCGATGAGCGGACCTGGTCCGATTGGCGCGGCTACCGCCAGGTCACGGCATGGACCGGCGCGACGGACGTCACCCGCTCCCGGACGGTCTCCCTGTACCTCCAGGGCATGCACGGCGACAAGAACAAGGACGGCACCACCAAGTCGGTCTCCGTCTCCCCTCTCGCGTCTCCGGACCTCGGGGCCACCGCGCTCACCGACAGTGACCAGTACGCGGGCCAGTTGCGCGAGCAGGTGACCTATGACGGCTCCACGGCGATCTCGGCGACGGTGAACGACCTGTGGTCGAAGGAGACCGCCCGCCAGACCGTGCCCGGCGCAGGCGATCACGTCGCCCGCTACGTCCGTATGGCGAAGACGCACGCCTACACCTACTTGACGGCGTCCCAGACATGGCGTGAGCGCCAGACGGCCACGATCTACGACAGCTACGGCATGCCGGTCACCGCCGAGGATTCAGGTCAGGTCGGCAAGGCCGACGACGAGACCTGCACGCGCACCTGGTACGCCCGCAACGTCGATGCCGGCCTGACCGGCCTGGTCTCCCGCACCCGCACGGTCGCCCGCACCTGCGCGACGACGGACACCTCGCTGGCCATGCCCGCGACCATGGACCCGGCCAACCCCCAGCGGGGCGACGTACTGGCAGACACCGCCGTGGTCTACGACACCGCGAACGCCACAACCTGGTCGGCCAACCAGACGCCCACCAAGGGCCAGGCGACCTGGACCGGCCGCGCCACCGGCTACGCCGTCACCGCGGACCCCAACGGCGAACGTCTTGCGTCCGGCTGGCGGACGGTGGCCAGGACGACGTACGACACGCTGGGGCGCCCCCTGGCCGTCACGAACGTGAGAGGGGAGACCGCCTCCACGGCCTACATCCCCTTGGACGCGGGCCCGCTGACCAGGGTCGCGACTACTGGCCCCGCCCCCAAGCTGTACAAGACGTACAAATACTTCGACCCGAGGCGTGGTCTGCCGACGCGGACCTTCGACGTCAACTCGAAGAAAACCGAGACTACGTATGACGCGCTCGGTCGTATGACCGCTGTCTGGCAACCTGATCGGAACCGAGCCAACGCCGACGCGGCCAATGCGACCTTCGCCTACCACCTGGACAACATCAAGCCCTCGTGGGTCTCGACCTCGGCTCTGAAGAACGACGGTACGACCTACAACACCAGCTACGTCCTCTACGACTCGCTGCTCCGCCCGCTGCAGACGCAGTCGCCGACTCCGCAGGGCGGCCGTCTTCTGACTGACACGCGCTACGACACCCGTGGCTTGGCCTACGAGACGTACGCGGACATCTTCGACAACACCAGTACCCCGAACGGCACCTACACCCGCGCCGAGTACGGCCAGTCCGCGACTCAGACGCAGACGGTGTTCGACGGGGCAGGCCGCTCCACGACCAGCAGCCTGTTCGTCTACGGGGTCAAGAAGTGGTCCACGGAGACGAGTTACACCGGCGACTCCGTCGCGACGACCGCCCTTGAGGGTGCTTCGGCCGCGCGCACGATCACCGACGTGCGCGGTCAGACGGTAGAGAACCGCGAATACACGGGCACGAGCCCGGCCGACGCATCATTCGGCACCAGCCCCGGAGCTTCGTACGCGTCCACGAAGTTCGCCTACGAGCCGGACGGCCGGCAGAAGTCGGTCACTGGCCCGGACGGGTCCGTTTGGTCGTACACCTATGACCTGTTCGGCCGCCAGGCCAAAGCCATCGACCCGGACAGGGGCACGACGACCACCGGGTACGACGACCTCGACCGGGCAGTCAAGAACACGGACGCCCGAGGCACATCCATCCTGACCGGGTACGACGAGCTGAGCCGTATCACCGGCACTTGGAAGACCTCCGAGACGGACGCCAACCAGCTCACTGGTTACACCTACGACACCCTCCTCAAGGGGCAGCCCACCTCCTCCACCCGATACGTCAACGGCAAGACGGGCGACGCGTACACGCAGACCGTCACCGCGTACGACAACCTCAGCCGACCCATCGGAACCGAACTTCAGCTGCCCGCGACGGACGCCTTCGCGACGGCAGTTCCGTCGGCCAAGCTCGCCTTCAAGACGTCCTACAACATCGACGGCACCCTGCAGACCGCCACGGAGCCCGCGCTCGGAGGGCTGCCGTCGGAGCCCCTGCAGTACGGCTACGACGGCCTGGGCAACCCGACCTCGCTCAGCGGCCCTACCGGCATGGGCTACCTGCGGGGCGTCGCCTACTCGGCGCTCACCCAGCCCCAGCAGTTGACCCTGGGCCTGGGCGGGTCCGGCAACAAGGACATCTTCGTCACCCACACCTACGAGCCAGGCACCGGCCGCCTGACACGCAGCAACGTCACGGACCAGACCCACTCGTACAACCTTCAGGACCTCAACTACACATACGACCAGGCCGGCAAGGTCACCGCGATCAGCGACCCGACCAGCCTTGGCGGCTCCAGCTCCACGGACACCCAGTGCTTCGCCTACGACGGCCACCAGCGCTTGACCGAGGCATGGACCCCCGCATCCCAGAACTGCGCCGACACACGCAGCGCATCCAGCCTGTCAGGCCCTGCCCCGTACTGGACGAGCTATGGGTACAACGACGCAGGACAGCGGACCACCGAGACAGACCACACGGGCACCGGCGGCACGACGACGACCTATTGCTACACAAAGACAGGTCAGCCCCACACCCTGACGGGCACCACCACCGGCACTGACTGCACCACTCCGCAGCGGACCTACGACTACGACGCCACCGGCAACACGCGGCACCGCCCCGGCACAGCGGCAGCGGCCACTCAGGAACTGGACTGGTCACCCGAAGGCAAGCTGGCCAAGCTCACCGAGAACGAGACGTCGACCGACTACATCTACGACGCGGCCGGCACCCTACTGATTCGCAACACCGAGAACGGCGAGCGCGTTCTCTACGTCGGCTCCAGCGAGCTCCACCTGCGTGCCAACGGCACCACCTGGGCCCAGCGCTACTACTCGGCGGGCGGCATCACGGCGGCCTTCCGCTCCAACGAATCCGGCACCAACAAACTCACCTACCTCGCCGGCGATCACCACGGCACCTCCAGCCTGGCAATCAACTCGGACACGGGCCAGGCTTTCACCAAGCGCTTCACCACCCCCTTCGGTGAGGACCGCGGCACGCCCAAGTACGGCCCCTGGCCGAACGACAAGGGCTTCCTCGGCAAGACGCGTGACACCGCCACGGGGCTGACCCACATCGGCGCCCGTGAATACGACCCGGCAATCGGCCAGTTCATCAGCGTCGACCCACTCCTCGAAACCGCCAGGCAGCAAACCCTCAACGGCTACTCCTACGCGGCCCAGAACCCGCTGACCTACAGCGACCCGAGCGGCATGGGCCTCGCCTGTGGCGGTAACGGCGACGACGTGGGCTGCCCGACCCGACCGGACGGGACTCCCGGCAACGGGCGCCCCATGGAAGCGGTCGACTATTCCAAGCCGGGTGCGCCCTGCACTAGCTGCGGTACGGCCAGCAGCGAGAGCGACACTTCGGGGAACGATGACGGTGGCCTCCTCGGGTGGCTGGGAGATGCGGCGGACACTGTCGTCAACTACGGCTCTGCAATTGTCTCGCAGCCGGAAATCTGGTGGGGTGCCGCCGAAACTGCCGGGAGCATGCTCCTCATAGGCTTCGGCGAAGAATTGATCGTCGGTGGCGGTGCCTTCTGCGTCGCGACAGTCGTCGGATGCGCCCTAGGAGTACCTGCCGCGACAGGCGGCGTAGCCTTGGTGGGCGTAGGTACTGCTGGAACAGCCGACGGCATTGGCCGCATTAATGACGGATTGGGCAAGGCCCTCAGAGAGGTCGACGGGAAGAGCACCGGTAGCGGGCGAGCAGCACAGGAATATGGCGAAGGGTACGAAGGTTTCCTGCAGGGAAAGCTTGGTGGAGGTGGAGGCTTCAGTGAGAAGGGTCGCCAATTTGATGGCGCTTATATAGACCCCTCAACTGGGAAGGGTGTGTGGTATGAAGCCAAGTCGGGAAATTTCTTCGAGAATACGGTAAAGGACCCTAAGAGGCTAAGTAAATTCTTTTCCACCGAGGGGCAGAAGGCGGGTATAGCGCGCGAGCAAGGGATAGGCTATAAAGTGATATCGGAAAATCCGATACCTAGCCAGGTGACTAATTGGCTCAGCAAGAAAGGTATTCCATGGGAAATAATGCCGAGATGACTTCCGTGGTCGGAGGTGTCGGGTTGTGACCAGGTCTGTGGATGTCGACTTCACATTCAGGAAGCCAATCGACGTCTCGGTCATTCTGTCCACACTGCTAGATGCGGGCATGAGATCTTCTACTGAAGGGAGAGAAGTGGCATATCTGGTAGATGAGGATGGAATGTTCGAATGGCGAACCGCGGCGGAATATCAGCTCAACGAGGTCATGCGCGAGCTCGGGGATCCCCGCTGGAATGATCGGGTCGTGGGGATGACGCTATTTTTTGCGGAAGCGGAAACTGGTGGAGATTTCCTATTCCATCCTGGGAGGGAATCCATGTCTTGCGTGGTAGGCATCAACCCCAAACTTTTCCAAGGCTCTTCTCGGTTTTGTGACATTGGGTGGTATTTGGCGAATCTGGTGCCCCTATTGGAACCGCTCGGCCTGTCGGAAATCGAAGCGCGGGACTCTCCCTAGCTGGCTGCGGCCCAGCTTCCACGGGAGTGCAGGTCGAAAGTGGCACCTATGTGAAGAGTATCGGCGGATGCGGCAACGCCATCACGCTCGACGTTCAGGAGTTGAGTGCCGACGAGGTGCGGGTCTATCTCACCGTAATCTGCGCCTCATGACCGGCTCGGTGCGAAGGGTTGGCCCTCGGTCAGTGGGTGTCCCATGTCGGCTTTGGCAGCACGGCCTATCGGTCGACCGTTCGATGGGGGGTGTCGGCGGGCCCGCTCGGCGGCGAGCGCGCACGACCGTACAGGTGTGGATCCAGGTGTCTTTCTCGCGCCAAGATGTACGGGTGGCAGAGAATGCGGCGGATCTGCTGGCGCTGCTGAGTGGGCTCGACGATCCCGAATGGCTGGAGCGGCCGCGAGACTACGACCGCGGTGAGGCCGCCGTTCTGCTCGGCCGCCTGGTGGTACGGCTTGAGGGTGACTTCGCAGCCCGGTGCCGTGCTGAGCAGGACACCAAGGACTCCAGCGGGTACGGACGTGTCGTTGTGCCCGCGGAAGCAACCGCCTGTGGGACTCGGATCGTGGTTTGCGTGAGTAAGTTCGGGTCGCTCGCCCTGGTCTGTGCAGGTAGCCCCAGAGCGTTCCTCGGCACGGAAGGGGCCCGAGCCGAAGGTGAGCTGGATGCTGCTGATCTTGCCCAGGTCAATCGGGGTTGGCCGACCTCGGGTACCTGATAGTCCCCGAGGAGTTGCTGGAGCGCGACTACGACGGGCCGAGTCGGCTGCCCTCGCACGTCCAGCGCCCCAGTTGGTGGCACCGCTTCTTCGGCATTTCTGACGATCACGACCCGAGGGCCAAGCCGGTTCCCGCAAAGTGATCGTCGATCACGTGAGGCCCGTACTCGATCCGCTTGAGCCGGTGCTTGACTGCCCGGATGATCTCGTCGAGGTTGGCGGCGTCTCGCCGTGGTACATGGCGTACGTTCGAGTTATGGCCACAGACTCGAGTCGGTCCGAAGTCGTACCGCTCCGGGCGCTCAACCAGCCGAGCAAGATCGCGGAGCAGGTCGAGGCGGGAGCGACCCTGATCGTCACCAGGAACGGTCGGCCGATCATGGGTATCGTCCCGATAGAGCGTCTGGACGAGCCTGTCCATCAGTTCCGCACCGACCCCATGGGGGACCTGGACATCCCCGACCTCGACCTGCCTCCCGTCACGGACGAGGAGATCGGCGCCACCCTGCGCGGTATGGGAGGCGGCCTCGATGACTAGCGTGCCCGTCGCCATCGCCGACACCAACGGCCTCTATCGCGTTCTGGCGAAAAGGGACCCACGTCACGCCGAGCATGCCGCCGCGCTCGCCCGCGTCGGCCACCTGGTGGTCTCGCCCCTGGTTCTCGCGGAGCTGGACTACCTCATCAGCGAGAAGAGCGGGAGCCGTGCGGCCGGCATCGCCCTCGACTTCATCGGCAAGCAGGCCGATCTTCGGAGGTTCGAGATTCCGGATGTCGGTCCCCACTTCCGGACGGCCGTCAGCGTGGCGCAGGCATATCAGGACCTTGGCGGCGGCAAGGGTGTGGGATTGACGGACGCCATGAACGCGGCCCTTGCGGCGGCCTACCGGACCGACGCCGTGTTCACCACGGACAAGCACTTCCGAGTCATGCGTCCGCTGACCCGTCACGACGCGTTTCGGCTGCTGCCCGATGACCTCGATGGGTGACGTGTCACGGTACGCCGGTCCTCAGTTCCTTGGGTGGTACTTGAGGCCGACTATCAAGACGTGCAGACCGGGTGTCGTAGTGGTGAGGATAACGTCCGGTTTTTCGCTTTCGCGGAGGTGGATGGTTCCGGTGGGGGTGGCGGCTATGTAGACGCAGTTCGAAGCGTCTGGGCTGTAAGTGGACTTCTGCCAGTGGAGAGTCTGCATAGTTGCTACCTCTCTGGGCCGTGCCAAGTAGTGGGTGGCTCCGATGCGGTCATGGGTAGCCCTTCGAAGACGATGGGGCCGGGGTAGAAGACCGCGCTTCCTGGGCCGAACATGGATTCGCCGGCGAGGTAGTGGTGGAGCCACTCGGAGAAGGGCATCCGGTACTCGTAGAAGTCCTGTTCGTCGCCGTTGCAGGCCAGGATGCGCCAATGTCCGGAACGGGCATCCGCAGCTCCGAACAGGTACTCTCCGCGGTCCGTTGAGGTGAGGGGGATCAGGCCTTCAGGGCCACCGAACAGTGGGCCCTGGGGGAATCCCGGGCACTTGGCGTCCGTCAGGTTACGGCGCGCGAACGCGGTGACTGTCTGATCCATCCATCGCCGGAGGTTCCACCGCTCCGTGGAGGGGTGGTGCAGGTAGAGATGTACGTTCAATTGAACCGGTGCGTACCTGGCCACGATCCTCTTGTAGTCGTCAGGCAGGGACACCCCCAGTCCGCGCTCCAGCGTGGCCCAGTCCGGGTCCGATGACACGGCAGGCCTTGCCGTTCCCAGGACTTCTGTCGCCGCATCTTCGAAGTTACGCGTCATCCCATTTCCGTTCCTTGAGGGCGCATATGAAGGTATGCAAGCGGGCCGCCGTCGTGGTGAGGACGACCTCCGGGTCGTCGCTCTCGCGGAGGTGGACGGTTCCGGCGGGGGAGGCGGCGACGTACACGCAGTTCGAGCCGTCTCCGCTGTAGGAGGACTTCTGCCAGTCGATGGTTGGCACGGCTGGTCCTTTCACAGGGCTTGGATGCGGTGGTGGATGAAGTCGCGTGACTCGGCTGCTGCGAGGGCGCAGGACTCCATGCGGTCGAGTACGGCTCGGTACTTGTGCAACTGCGCTTCGGCGTCGAGGAACTCGCAGGCGCCGTGGTGTGAGTCCAACTGGACTGTGTCGAGTTGGGGGACCGGGCCCTCCGCGTAGTCGAAGGACTGGCCGGTAGTGGGGAAGTCGTCCGTGCCGAACGGAATCACTCGGATCGTGACATGCGGCAGTTCACTCATGTCGATCAGGTGCTTCAGCTGACCGCGAGTGACGACCGGGCCGCCGAAGCCCATGCGCAGGGCCGCCTCATGAATGATCGCCGTGTACGGGGCCGGGTGATCCCTGTGCAAGACACTCTGACGCTTCATGCGGTGGGAGAGCCGGTGCTCGACCTCGTACTGCCGCATGGGTGGGACCACGGCCTGGAACAGGGCTCGTGCGTGATCGGTGGTCTGGAGCAGTGCCGGGATGTGAAACAGGAGTGCCACGCGGAGTGCGGTGGCATGGTGCTCCAGTTCGGCCAGGTCGACGAGCGCGACCGGTACGTGGTCGCGGTACTCCTCCCACCAGCCGCGAATGCGACGGCCGGTCATCGCGGCAAGGGCGTCCACCAGCCGCTCGTCGGAGCAGTCGTAGCTGTGGGCCATGGAGCGGACGCGGTCGCCGCTCACCGGCGTGCGCCCCGTCTCGATCATGCTGATGCGCGCCTGGTTGACGCCGAGGAGTTGGGCGGCGCCGGTGGTCGAGATGCCCGTGCGCTCACGGAGTTTGCGCAGTTCCGCGCCCAGCCTCCGTTGACGGAGCGTGGGGCTGTTGGTGGGCGGCACGACGTTTCCTTCCTCGCCGACGGCGGCGTTCCGATCCCTCACATGAGTGAAGGTTGGAGGTTTACTGTCCAGTTTGTTAGAGGTATCTAACCATCTGCCCTACGGTGGTCACGTACCCGCTCAACAGCCCCCGCCCATAAGCCGGAAGCGCACCACCTTGGCAATGCCACCGCCCGGCGTGGCTGTCAGCGAGTGTTTCCAATCCCCCTTCCACCGGAGGAGTTCCCATGGTCACCGTAGCCCCGCCCGACACCTGGGTGTACGCCCTTCGTCTGCCGCATGACCCCCGCGCCGCACAGGTCGCACGTATGACCGTGCGGGCGGTGCTCGGTGGGCATGGCAGACACGAAGTGCTCGATGCCGTGGAGCTGTTGGCCTCCGAACTGGTCACCAACGC